>CANCUP010000173.1 GCA_947381325.1 Comamonadaceae bacterium | reverse complement strand
AAGACAACACCCCTGGTTGCACCACCGAGGCCATGCAGTTTCGTGACAAATACAAAGATTTCGTGAAAGCTGGCGCCTTGGTATTCGGAGTTTCTCGCGACAACATGAAGTCTCATGACGACTTCAAAACCAAGCTGGAACTTCCTTTTGAGCTGATTGCAGATACTGAAGAGAAGATGTGTCACATGTTCGGCGTTGTCAAAAATAAAATCATGTACGGTAAAAAGGTCAAAGGGATTGAGCGCAGTACTTTTCTAGTGGGTGCGGACGGCTTGCTAAAAGAAGAGTGGCGTGGGCTCAAGGTACCCGGCCATGTCGACGAAGTCCTCAAAGCTGTCAAAGCATTGAAAAAAGCAGGCGCATAGCGCAGTCTCTGTCATCGGGCTCGGGTATAGTGCTTCGATGACGTTGACAAACGCGAAATCACACCCAGCACAAGCCGCCTTGGATTCCAGGCGGCTTTTTCGCTTTTTAAACCTCATCGCTGTCTCTCAACCTAATATTTGACCTTCACATGCCCCTGCCTCCCGCTCCTACCAAACGTGCTGCATTACTCAATACAGATGACCTTGAAGCAGCGGCCAAACCTCGCTCCAGTCGACGTACCTCAGACCCTCTGCAGGAACTAGATCCTGCGGCGCGAACACAGCCATCGATTGATGCTTTTGATAAAGCCTCTGGAGGCGGAGTATCTGAAGGGCTGTTTGCCTCTGAGCTGAACAACCAGAGCTTGAAGCCTCGCACAACTGAGCGCCGGTCACAGCCGGTCGAGCGCCCAGCCGGTGGAGCCAAAAAAACCAAGCGCAGCGGTCCAAGCAAGCTGTTCGTTCTTGACACGAATGTGTTGATGCACGACCCCATGTGCTTGTTCAACTTTGAGGAACACGACATCTTCTTGCCCATGATTGTGCTGGAAGAGCTCGACAGCAACAAAAAGGGCATGACCGAAGTTGCGCGCAATGCGCGCCAAACCAGCCGTACCTTGGATGCCTTGGTGGCGAGCCCCGGATCAGACATCTCCACGGGCTTGAAGCTTGACAGCACAGGTCACCGTCAGGTGGGAGGGCGACTGTTTTTTCAAACGCAAGCACTTGACTTCAAACTTCCCCCGAGCTTGCCACAGGGCAAGGCAGACAATCAAATTCTGGGCGTTGTCGATGCACTGCGTGCTCAATATGCACCTCGTGAAGTGGTCTTGGTGTCCAAAGACATCAACATGCGCGTCAAAGCACGCGCGTTAGGCTTGGCGGCAGAGGATTACCAAAACGACAAAACCCTTGAGGACGGCGACCTGCTGTATTCAGGCGCCTTGGCGCTGCCAGCAGACTTCTGGATCAAACATGCCAAATCGATCGAGAGCTGGCAAAGCGGCAGTCATACGTTTTATCGTTTGAGCGGCCCCATCGTGCCAGAGCTTCATATCAATCAATTTGTCTATTTCGAAGCACCTGGCGAACCCAGTTTGTATGCGCGTGTCACCGAAATTCGTGGCAAAACAGTGGTTCTCAAAACATTGAAGGATTTCAACCACCTCAAGAATGCGGTCTGGGGTGTGACCACACGCAACCGGGAGCAGAACTTTGCGATGAATTTGCTGACCGATCACGAAATTGACTTTGTCACACTCACGGGCACAGCAGGTACGGGAAAAACCTTGATGGCCTTGGCTGCTGGTCTGACACAGGTTCTGGATGATCGCCGCTATACCGAGATCATCATGACCCGCGCCACAGTCAGCGTGGGGGAAGACATTGGTTTTTTACCAGGCACCGAAGAAGAAAAAATGGGCCCTTGGATGGGTGCATTGGATGACAACCTAGAAGTCCTGGCCAAGACAGAGACAAGCGCAGGCGAGTGGGGACGTGCGGCGACCAATGAGTTGATTCGCAGTCGCATCAAGATCAAAAGTTTGAATTTCATGCGAGGACGTACTTTTTTGAACAAGTACCTGATCATTGATGAAGCGCAAAATCTGACGCCAAAACAAATGAAAACGCTGATCACGCGTGCGGGTCCAGGTACCAAGATCGTCTGCATGGGGAACTTAGCCCAAATCGACACGCCCTACTTGTCCGAAGGCTCATCAGGATTGACCTATGCGGTCGACCGCTTCAAGGGGTGGCCGCATGGTGGTCAGATCACACTGGCACGTGGCGAGCGCTCCCGCTTGGCAGACTACGCCAGCGACGTGCTATAGCGTTTAAAAGTCACCGTTGTTGTAGCCACTGGCCAAGCTCTCGAATTTGGTCAAAGGCTTCAAGAAAGCCAGCTTCACTGTGCCCGTTGGGCCATTGCGCTGTTTGCCAATGATGATTTCTGCCACGCCTGGCTCTTTCGACTCTTTGTTGTAGTAATCATCTCGATAGATGAACATGATCACGTCTGCATCTTGCTCAATGGCACCAGATTCACGCAAGTCACTCATCATGGGTCGTTTGTCCGTGCGGGTCTCCACACTTCGGTTGAGTTGTGACAAGGCAATCACAGGACATTGGAGTTCTTTGGCCAACATTTTCAAGCCTCTTGAGATTTCACCAATCTCAGTTGCCCGGTTGTCACCCCCGTTGCTGCTTGAGCCACTCATCAGCTGCAAGTAGTCAACCACAATCAGGCCCAACTTCCCGCATTGCCTCGCCAAGCGACGGGCATTGGCGCGCAGCTCACTGGGCGTTAACCCGGGCGTTTCGTCGATGTGCAAGGACACATTGCGCAACTTTTCAATCGCCTCAGTCAAGCGCGGCCATTCGTCATCGCTCAACTTGCCTGTCCGTAAATGACCTTGGTCGATGCGACCGATCGAACCCACGATACGAACCGCCAATTGCGATGCACCCATTTCCATAGAAAACACAGCAACCGGCAAGCCTTCGTTCAATGCCACATGCTCCGCAATGTTGATGGCTAAGGCTGTCTTCCCCATGGACGGACGCGCAGCCAGAACAATCAAATCACCAGGTTGCAGACCAGACGTCATACGGTCAAAGTCGAAGAATCCTGTGGGAACGCCTGTGATGTCATTTTGGTTATCCGCCATTTCTTGCACGCGGTCCAACAACTGAACGACCAACTGCGGCATGGCCTGAAAACCCTGCTTCATGCGCGAGCCTTCTTCCCCAATATTGAAGATTTTTTGCTCGGCCTCATCCAATATCTGTGCAACAGCCCGACCTTGGGTGTTGAAAGCATTGGTGGCAATTTCATCGCTGGCACTCACCAGCTTGCGCAAAATCGAACGCTCGCGCACGATTTCGGCATAACGACGGATGTTGCTGGCACTTGGCACATACTGCGCCAAGGCATTCAGGTAACCCAAGCCCCCAATTTCCTCGGCCTTGCCCAAGGCTTGCAAGTGCTCATACACTGTGATGACATCAGCTGGACGGCTGGCATTGATCAGGCTGCCAATGGCACCATACACCTGCCGATGCTCGTAACGATAAAAATCTCCATCAGCCAATAAATCGCCCACCCTATCCCAAGCGCTGTTATCGAGCAATAAGCCGCCCAACACGCTGGACTCCGCCTCGACCGAGTGCGGAGGTATGCGCAATTGTGCGATTTGTTGATCGCCTGAGAAGCCCTCTTCAAGACCAGATAAAACAGCTGACATAAGGTTCCTGTGAATGCGTCATCCTAAGCCCAGCATCAACACAAGTCATGGGATAACCCTGTGGATATGGGGTGGGTTATTTGGGGAAATCAAATGAAAAAGCCGCTCCGAAGAGCGGCTTTGACGGGATCGCACAAAAATTATGCAGTTTCGCCGTAAACAGACACGGTGATTTCGACCACCACGTCAGTATGCAAAGCCACGCTGACTGCGCTGTCACCCACCACTTTGATAGGGCCCGTAGGCATACGCACTTGTGCTTTCGCCACAGCATATCCGTTTTTGTTGAGTTCTTCGGCGATGTCAAAGTTGGTCACAGAACCAAACAAGCGACCGTCAACGCCCGCTTTTTGGCTCAGTTTGATGGTTGTACCACCCAACTTTTCACCTTGAGCTTGTGCGGCAGCCATCTTTTCAGCAGCCACTTTTTCAAGCTCAGCACGGCGCACTTCGAATTCTTTGATGGCACTCTCAGTAGCACGACGAGCGCGGCCTGAAGGAATCAAAAAGTTGCGTGCATAGCCATCTTTCACCTTGACGATTTCGCCCAGGTTGCCGAGGTTCACGACCTTGTCGAGCAGAATAATTTGCATGGTCGTTTCTCCTTAAATTTTGTGCTGGTCGCTGTAAGGCAACATGGCCAGAAAGCGTGCGCGCTTGATGGCTGTATTGAGCTGACGCTGATAGATAGCACGTGTGCCGGTCAGACGGGCGGGAATGATTTTGCCGTTTTCGGCAATGAAGTCACGCAATGTGTCCACGTCTTTGTAGTCGATTTCTTCTACGCCAGTGACGGTGAAGCGGCAAAAGCGCTTGCGCTTGAACAACAGGGATTGCGTGTTGCGCTTAGGGCGCTTGTCTTTGTTGAATTTCTTGAACGTAGCCATGATTTGGGCTTCCTATGAAATTTGCTGAAAATTTTGAATGTGTAGAACGATGTTTTTGCTATTGCGCGGTGAGGCTAAGAAGCCAGTGAACTGCCAAAGGCTGCCAAGAGGTTGCTGAATCAAACGCTCAGCGACTGCTCCAATGGCCACGGTTTTGACATCTGCTTTGACTTGTCGCTTTTGACCTGCCTCTTCAATCTCAGACTCGTGTTCGAGTCTGAGGTCAAGTGCCGGCAAACCAGCTGGGGTGTATCGCAAGGCTGAAACCTCAGAGATACAAGCGTTCAAAACAATATGGTTCACACCTTGCTAAAAAGCGTAAAACTTAGGCCGAAAACTCGGCTTGTTGCGCTTTACGAGCCTCTTCGCGCTCGACCGTCTTCATCATCGAGGATGGCGTTGTGTCGGCCTTCTTCTTCAAAACAGTGAGGTGACGAAGCACGGCATCGTTGAATTTAAATGCGTGCTCAAGTTCAGACATCACCGCTTGATCGGCTTCAATGTTCAAACAAATATAGTGGGCTTTGGCCAGCTTGTTGATCATGTAAGACAGTTGGCGACGGCCCCAGTCTTC
>CANCUP010000172.1 GCA_947381325.1 Comamonadaceae bacterium | reverse complement strand
CGGTGGTGGTCATCAGTTGGCCACCTTGGGCCATGCCCGTGATCAGCAGGGGCTTCAAGTTGGCACGCGCGGCGTACACAGCAGCGGTGTAGCCGGCAGGGCCAGAACCGAGGATCAAAACTTGGGCGTGTTGGGGGGTGGACATCAGGAGCACTCGATCGAAAGAGACAATAAAGACAAGATTGTAAGAACCCGGCCCAGGCCCTTCGCAATGTGGGGCCGTCGCTCGGGTAAGCTCTCCCACCAGACATGACCTATTCGCTCAACACCCTCAACAACGACCGTCGCCCAAGCCGAGGCGACGACGATGCCAAACCCACCGGATTCAGGCGCTTTGCACAAGAAATTGCGCTCACCGCCGGTTTTGTCTTCATGCTGTTTTGGTTGCTGGCACTGCTCACCCACCACCCGCTCGACCCAGCCTGGACCACCTCAGGCGCAGGCAACAGCGTGCGCAACTTTGGCGGCCGCTTGGGCGCTTGGTTGGGGGACATGAGTTTTTTCTTGTTGGGTTACTCGGTGTGGTGGTGCTATGCCGCAGCCCTGGTGGCTTGGTTGGCCGCTTTGGCTGGACGTTTGCGTGAAGACGATGCACCGCCGACCGAGAACTTGGGCTGGCGCCACACCCGTTTTGCTTTTTGGGCTGGGTTGTGCTTGTTGCTGATCTCCAGCGTGGGCTTGGAGTGGACCCGTCTGTACCGCTTTGAAGACCGCTTGCCGGGCCATGTGAGCGGTGGTGTGCTGGGTTACCTGGTGGGCCCATTCAGTTTGAAATGGCTGGGCTTCAATGGCTCAGGTTTGATCTTCATTGTGTTTGGTGTGGTGGGCGCCTCGTGGGTGTTTCGTTTCTCCTGGGCCCAAACCGCCGAAAACATCGGTTCTTGGGTCGACGGCTGGATCGAGGCTTGGCGCGAACGCCGTGAGCGCGAACAAGACGTCGCCTATGGCTTGGCCGCCGCCCGTGAACGCGAAGAAGTGGTGTTTGAAGAACGGGTTGAAATTGAAGAGCACCACCCCGTGCCGGTGGTGATTGAGCCTGAAATGGTGGAAGTGCCCAAGAGCGCGCGCGTGGCCAAAGAACGCCAAAAGCCCTTGTTCACCGAGATGGTGGATTCGCGCCTGCCCCAGGTGGACTTGCTCGACGGTCCCTTGGTACGCCAAGACACCGTGGCCCCCGAGACGCTGGAGATGACCAGCCGCATGATCGAGAAAAAGCTCAAAGACTTTGGCGTTGAAGTGCGGGTGGTGGCGGCGTCGCCGGGCCCGGTGATCACGCGCTACGAGATTGAGCCCGCCACCGGCGTCAAAGGCTCGCAGGTGATGAACCTGGCCAAAGACTTGGCGCGTTCTTTGTCGCTGGTCTCGATCCGGGTGGTCGAGACCATCCCCGGCAAAAACTACATGGCGCTGGAATTGCCCAACGCCAAGCGCCAGTCGATTCGCCTGAGCGAAATTTTGGGCTCTGATGTCTACAACGAAGCCAAGTCCATGCTCACCATGGGTCTGGGCAAAGACATCATTGGCAACCCCGTGGTGGCTGATTTGGCCAAGATGCCCCACGTGCTGGTGGCAGGTACCACCGGCTCGGGCAAGTCGGTGGGCATCAACGCCATGATCTTGTCGCTGCTCTACAAAGCCGAAGCGCGTGATGTGCGCTTGCTGATGATCGACCCCAAGATGTTGGAGATGTCGGTGTACGAAGGCATTCCCCATTTGCTGGCACCGGTGGTCACCGACATGCGCCAAGCCGCACACGGTTTGAACTGGTGTGTGGGCGAAATGGAAAAACGCTACAAGCTCATGAGCAAGCTGGGCGTGCGCAACTTGGCGGGCTACAACGCCAAGATCGACGAAGCCGCCGCCCGCGAAGAGTTCATCTACAACCCCTTCAGCCTCACACCCGAGCAACCCGAACCCTTGCAGCGTTTGCCGCACATCGTGGTGGTGATCGACGAATTGGCCGACTTGATGATGGTGGTGGGCAAGAAGATCGAGGAACTGATTGCCCGCTTGGCGCAAAAGGCTCGCGCTGCGGGCATTCACCTGATCTTGGCCACCCAGCGCCCCAGCGTGGACGTGATCACAGGCCTCATCAAGGCCAACATCCCCACCCGCATTGCCTTTCAGGTCAGCAGCAAGATTGACAGCCGCACCATCCTCGACCAAATGGGCGCCGAAGCCTTGTTGGGCATGGGTGACATGCTCTACATGGCCAGTGGCACCGGACTGCCGATTCGCGTCCACGGTGCTTTTGTGAGCGATGAAGAAGTTCACCGCGTGGTGAGCTACCTCAAGACCCAAGGCGAGCCCGACTACATCGAAGGCGTGCTCGAAGGCGGCACGGTCGATGGCGACGGCAATGCCAGCGGCCCCGATTTGTTTGGCGACGCGCCCGCAGAAAAAGACCCGATGTACGACCAAGCCGTCGAGGTGGTGTTGAAAAACCGCAAGGCCAGCATCTCGCTGGTGCAGCGCCACTTGAAGATTGGCTACAACCGCGCCGCGCGTTTGGTCGAAGACATGGAAAAAGCCGGCATGGTCAGCGCCATGAGCAACAACGGCCAGCGCGAAATCTTGGTGCCCAAACGCGATGAGTAGCGTCACACGTCCAGCGCATGACAAACCTCAGCTCTTCGCCGTGAATATGTCAGCACTTTGTGCTTTCCCCACACAGACCCCTGGCCGCTTCACGCCTTGGACGCGCGCGATTCGGCATGCGGTGATGGGGTGGGCTTTGGCTGGGGTGTGTGCGTGCGTCGGCGTGGCCCATGCCAACAGCCTGGACACCTTGGCCGTTTTCTTGAAAACCACCCAAAGTGGACGTGCCGACTTCACCCAGGTGGTGACCTCGCCGCCCAAACCCGACCAAGCCGTGCGCAGCAAAACCTCGGTGGGCAGCTTTGCGTTTGTGCGGCCGGTGCGCTTTCGCTTTGATTACCAAAAACCGTTTCCTCAAACCCTCGTCGCCGATGGGCAAACCTTGTGGCTGTATGACGCCGACCTGGCCCAGGTGACCGCCCGCAAACAAGCCCAAGCCTTGGGCAGCACGCCCGCCGCCTTGATTGCCACTGCCGCCGACCTGGGGGCCTTGCAAAAAGAATTCACCTTGCAAGCCGAGCCCGACGCCAACGGCTTGCAGTGGGTGCAAGCCACCCCCAAAAGCCGCGACAGTGCTTTGCAGTCGGTGCGCATTGGCTTGCGCGTGGAGGCACAGGGCACCGCCTTGGCCAAGCTCGACATCTTGGATGCCTTGGGTCAGCGCTCAGTGCTGAGCTTTGAGCGCTTCGAGATCAACCCTGCCAACCTGGGGGCTGCACAGTTCAACTTTGTGCCGCCCAAGGGCGTGGACGTGGTGCGGCCCTGAGCCCACCTTGGCCCTTGGCGGCACCCACGCATGACACGCGACCCGACGCAGCCGCCCACCCTGCAAGGCCTGCCGCCTTTGCTCAGCGCTGACACCCGCTTGGTGGTGTTGGGCAGTTTTCCGGGTGTGGCCTCGCTGCGCGCCCAGCAGTACTACGGCCACCCACAGAACCAGTTTTGGAAAATCGTGGCCACCCTGTTGTCGCCCGACCCAACGGCTGTGCTGGCGCAGCCCTACGACGCACGGGCCCAGTGGTTGCTCGCCCATGGCGTGGGCCTGTGGGATGTGTACGCAGCCTGTGAGCGTGAGGGCAGCTTGGACAGCCACATTCAAAACGCCCAAGTCAACGACTTACCCAGTTTGCGAACGCGTTGCCCGGCCTTGGCGGGCGTTGCCCACAACGGTGGCGAGAGCTTTCGCCATGCCCGCATCACGCAGGCTTTGGGACTGCCGGTGTACCGTCTGCCCTCCACCAGCCCGGCCCATGCCAGCTGGTCGTTCACGCGCAAGCTGGCTGCGTGGCGCGAGGTGTTTGAGGCGGTGGGCTTGATCAAAACAACCGTCTGAGCTTGGGCGAACTTGGCCCTTGTGCGTCCCCGGCTTGGCATACGGGCCTCGGTACACTTCGGCTTTGCGCCTCATGCCTCCTCTTTAACGTGTCCTCCACCCACATCCCCCTCGCCGAACGCCTGCGCCCACGCAGCTTGGGTGAGGTCATTGGCCAGCAGCATTTGCTGGGCGAAGGCATGGCCTTGCGGGTGGCGTTCGAGTCGGGCCAACCGCACAGCTGCATTTTGTGGGGCCCGCCCGGTGTGGGCAAAACCACCATTGCGCGTTTGATGGCCGATGCGTTTGACGCCCAGTTTTTGTCGATCAGTGCGGTGTTGGGCGGCGTGAAAGAAATCCGCGAAGCGGTGGAGATGGCTATTGCCGTGCGCGATGGCTTGGACCCCCGGCGCACCATCATGTTTGTGGACGAGGTGCACCGCTTCAACAAAAGCCAGCAAGACGCGTTTTTGCCGCATGTCGAGTCGGGCCTGTTCACCTTCATTGGCGCCACCACCGAAAACCCCTCGTTCGAGGTGAACTCGGCCTTGTTGTCGCGGGCCGCGGTGTATGTGTTGCAACCTTTGTCCGAGGAAGACCTGGGCCAGATCATCGCCAAAGCGCAAGCCATTCAAGCGGTGCCCGCATTGGACGAAGCAGCCCACCAACGTTTGGTGGCCTACGCCGATGGCGATGCCCGCCGTTTGCTCAACACGCTTGAGACCTTGGCCGTGGCGGCCACACGTGAAAAGTTGCAAGAGATCAACGACGTTTGGCTGATGCGCGTGCTGGGCGAGCGCATGCGCCGCTACGACAAAGGCGGCGAGCAGTTCTACGACACCATCAGCGCCTTGCACAAGTCGGTGCGCGGCTCCGACCCCGATGCTGCGCTGTATTGGTTGGTGCGCATGCTCGACGGCGGGGCTGAGCCCAAGTACATGGCGCGGCGTTTGATTCGCATGGCCAGCGAAGACATTGGTCTGGCCGACCCACGCGCGCTGCGTTTGGCGCTGGACGCGGCCGAGGTTTACGAGCGCCTGGGCAGCCCCGAAGGCGAGTTGGCCCTGGCCGAGTGCGTGGTGTACCTGGCGGTGGCGCCCAAGTCGAACGCGGTCTACAAGGCCTACAAGGAGGCGCGCGCGCTCATCAAAAAAGATGGCACACGCCCGGTGCCCATGCATTTGCGCAACGCCCCGACCAAGATGATGAAAGACATGGACTGGGGCAAGGGTTACCGCTACGCGCACGACGAAGAAGACGGCTTTGCAGCCGGAGAAACCTACCTGCCCGAGGGGCTGGACAATCCGGGCTTTTACCGCCCGGTGGAGCGTGGTTTAGAAATCAAAATCGCCGACAAGTTGCGCCAGTTGC
>CANCUP010000171.1 GCA_947381325.1 Comamonadaceae bacterium | reverse complement strand
CATGGTGCTTCTTACAATAGCGACCATTCTATGAAAACCATTCACAAGTCCGTTCTCATTTGGTTCAGCCCTGAGGAAATGTTTGCCTTGGTCACCGATGTGGCCCGCTACCCCGAGTTCTTGCCCTGGTGTGAGCGCGGGGCGGTGCTGTCGCAAGACGGCGATGTGATGACCGCTGAGATTGGCATGTCCCTGGGTGGTTTTCGCAAAAGCTTCTCCACCCTCAACCAGCATGTGCCCGGTCGCCAAGTGAAATTGCAACTCATTGATGGGCCCTTCAAGCATCTGGATGGCACTTGGGATTTCCACCCGCTGATCGACCCCACCACCCAAACCCCACAACGCGCTTGCCGCATTGAGTTGACCTTGAACTACAGCTTTGACAGCATGTTCGGTGCCTTGGTGGGGCCGCTGTTTGACAAGATTGCGTCTACCTTGGTTGATGCCTTTGTCAAGCGCGCCGAGCAGGTCTACACCAGCTGATGTCGCGCGCAATTGCCCCTGCTTTGTTGAACATTTGTGTGATGCTGTCGCCGGCAACCCGCATGGTGATCGAACGTCAACTGGCACTGCCCACTGGCAGCACCGTGCAACAGGCACTGCACGCCAGTGGTTTATTGACCGACTTCCCCGAGCTTGATTTGAACAACCCTGGTCTGTGGTTGGTGGGTGTTTGGGGACGCAAAACTTCGCTGGGTCATGTGTTGCGCGATCTGGATCGGGTCGAGCTTTACCGCCCGCTGACGGTGGACCCTAAGGTGGCGCGACGTGAGCGTTTTCAAAAACAAGGCACCCAACGCGCAGGCTTGTTTGCCAAGCGCCGTGCAGGTGCCAAAGCCGGTTACTGAGCCCATGACACATACTCTCTGGCCCACCTGTGGCTACGCTTTGCTCGGCACCAATGGACAAGGGCATTTGGTGGTGACAGACGACTTTTTGCGTTTTTTGTTGGAGCGCCCAGAGTTGGCCCCTATCCCCGCCTCCTGCGCGGCCGAATTGGACTTGCACCACAGCTTGATGGACGACCCCAAGCGTGAGGTGACGTCTGATGAGTTGGCGCAATTGCAAGATACCGATGCGGCTGAGAACTACGCAGTGTGGTTGCGGTTCAGGCAGCGCATCGTGGCCAAGCCGACGCTAGAGGCTAGCTACTTGGCGCTGTTTCAAGGCGATGGCGTGGATGTACCGCCTTTGCTGGTGCAGCAGATCACCCACATCTTGCTGCGCCACGTGCTGGGTGAAACGCCGACTGCCTTGCAAGCGCGTGCGGCAGAAATGTTGATGCGGCCCCAAAAGATCACGGTGCTCGAAGATGGCGCGGTGATGGCGGCTGACGATGACACCGTGGAGCGCCATGCCACCCAAAGCAGCTTTGGCTCGTTGGGCGAGTTGTTGACACAAGGGGGAATCAAACTGCGCAGCGTGGATTTGGATGTGCTCAATGCCGACAACCAAGAGGCCTATTGGTCACGCAGCGAGAGTTTCGACTGGGTGTTGAGCCTCAACCGGGGGCAGCCAGGCCTGGACGCTTTGTGCGAGGTGATGGCGCGCTGGATACAGCACTTCTTGGGTGTCGAGGTGCGCATTCAGACAGAACGCGAGATCGATGATGACCAATGGGTGTGGCATGTGGGCTTGGATGCGCAAGCCAGTGGCGTGCTCAATGACCTGTACCAAGGCCTCGACGTGGCGCCTGAGCGTATGGAGCGTCTGTTGTGTCTGTTCAAACTGGAGTTTGTCGACCCCAGCGCCATGCGTGCCGAAGTGCGCGGCAAGCCGGTTTACTTGGCAATGGGGGTGGACGGCGAGCAGCGACTCAAGCTCAAGCCGCAAAATTTGCTGCTGAATTTGCCTTTGGCACACAGGTCCTAAGCCAAGCGTCAGGCCTTGTATACAGGAAGGGCTGGGGGCATCGCTACACTTCTTCTTTTGGAGCCAAGTCC
The DNA here is from genome assembly GCA_947381325.1 of Comamonadaceae bacterium. GTDB lineage: Bacteria > Pseudomonadota > Gammaproteobacteria > Burkholderiales > Burkholderiaceae_C > Limnohabitans. The sequence continues at coordinate 3,404 of CANCUP010000171.1, read as the reverse complement.
CATGCGCCTTCTCGGCAAAGCACTCACCTTCGACGACGTGTTGTTGGTGCCAGCCTACTCTCAAGTCCTACCCAAGGACACCTCTCTCGCGACCCAATTCACCCGCAACATCCGCTTGAACTTGCCCTTGGTGTCGGCCGCCATGGACACGGTGACTGAAGCCCGTTTGGCGATTGCCATTGCGCAAGAAGGTGGCATTGGCATCGTCCACAAAAACCTGACGGCCCAAGAGCAAGCGGCGCAAGTGGCTAAGGTCAAGCGCTATGAGTCGGGTGTGCTGCGCGACCCTGTGGTCATCACGCCTGAAACCACGGTGCGCCAAGTCATGGCCTTGTCTGATGAGTTGGGTGTTTCAGGATTTCCAGTGTGCAACGGGGGCCAGGTGGTGGGCATCGTCACCGGACGCGATTTGCGCTTTGAGACCCGTTACGACCAAAAGGTCAGCGAGATCATGACACCCAGAGAGCGCCTGATCACCGTGCCTGAAGGCACCACGCCCGAACAAGCCAAGGCACTGCTCAACAAGCACAAGCTCGAACGCTTGCTGGTGGTCAACGATGCCTTTGAACTCAAGGGCCTGATCACGGTCAAAGACATCACCAAGCAACTCAACTTTCCCAATGCAGCGCGTGACGCCGCAGGCAAGTTGCGTGTCGGTGCCGCAGTAGGCGTGGGTGAGGGCACCGAAGAACGCGTGGAGGCGCTGGCCCGTGCGGGCGTTGACGCCATCGTGGTCGACACGGCTCACGGTCACAGCAAAGGTGTGATCGACCGCGTGCGTTGGGTCAAGCAAAACTACCCACACATCGAGGTCATTGGCGGCAACATCGCCACCGGTGCTGCCGCGCTGGCGTTGGTGGATGCTGGTGCGGATGGTGTCAAGGTCGGCATCGGCCCCGGTTCGATTTGCACCACCCGCATCGTGGCGGGTGTGGGTGTGCCGCAAATCATGGCCGTGGACAACGTGGCCACCGCTTTGCAAGGCACAGGCGTACCCTTGATTGCCGATGGCGGCATCCGTTACAGCGGTGACATTGCCAAAGCCATTGCCGCAGGCGCTGGGACGGTGATGATGGGTGGCATGTTTGCGGGCACCGAAGAGGCGCCCGGCGAAGTTATCTTGTACCAAGGCCGCAGCTACAAAAGCTACCGCGGTATGGGCTCCATCGGTGCCATGCAGCAAGGCAGTGCAGACCGTTACTTCCAAGAGTCGAGCACGGGCAACCCCAACGCCGACAAATTGGTGCCCGAAGGCATCGAAGGCCGGGTGCCCTACAAAGGCTCTGTGGTGGCCATCATTTACCAAATGGCCGGTGGTTTGCGCGCCAGCATGGGCTATTGCGGTTGCGCCACCATCGACGCCATGCACAACGAGGCGCAATTTGTGGAAATCACCTCGGCAGGTATCCGTGAGAGCCACGTGCACGATGTGCAGATCACCAAAGAAGCGCCCAACTACCGGGCTGAGTAAGAAAGCGCTCATCCTCAGAGCCACCCTGCGGGGTGGTTTTGTTTTTTGAGACAATAACGCCAGGCCACTGACTGGCCTTTTTTATTTATGTCGCACCAAAAAATACTCATCCTCGATTTCGGCTCCCAAGTTACCCAGCTCATTGCCCGACGCGTGCGCGAAGCGCATGTGTTTTGCGAAGTGCATCCGTGTGACGTGAGCAGCGACTGGATGCGCGAGTTCGCCAAAGACGGCAACTTGAAGGGCATCATCTTGTCGGGTAGCCATGCCAGCGTGTACGAGGTGGACGACCGCGCGCCCGATGCGGTGTTTGAATTGGGTATTCCCGTGTTGGGCATTTGCTATGGCATGCAAACCATGGCCACACAGCTGGGCGGCAAAGTGGAGGCGGGTCATACCCGTGAGTTTGGCTATGCCGAGGTCCGGGCCCATGGCCACACCCAGCTGCTCCAAGGCATCGAAGACTTCAACACGCCAGAAGGCCACGGCATGCTCAAGGTGTGGATGAGCCATGGCGACAAGGTCACGCAACTGCCTGAGGGTTTCAAGGTCATGGCCTCCACGCCGTCTTGCCCGATTGCCGGCATGGCCGACGAAGCACGCAAGTTTTATGCGGTGCAGTTCCACCCCGAAGTCACGCACACCGTGCAAGGCCAAGCCTTGTTGAACCGTTTTGTGCTGGACATCTGCGGGACACGCCCAGACTGGATCATGGGTGACTACATCGCTGAGGCAGTGGCATCGATTCGCCAGCAAGTGGGCGACGAAGAAGTGATTCTGGGTTTGTCAGGCGGTGTGGACTCGTCCGTGGCCGCAGCCCTGATTCACCGTGCCATTGGCGACAAGCTGACCTGTGTGTTCGTGGACCATGGCCTGCTTCGTCTCAACGAAGGCGATATGGTGATGGACATGTTCGTGGGCAAGTTGCACGCCCATGTGATTCGTGTAGACGCCAGCGACTTGTTCTTGGGCAAACTGGCGGGCGTGAGCGAGCCAGAAGCCAAACGCAAGATCATCGGTGGTTTGTTTGTGGATGTATTCAAAGAACAAGCCGCCAAGCTCAAGGCGGGTGACGGAGGCCACCAAGGCGCCACCTTCTTGGCGCAAGGCACGATTTACCCCGACGTGATCGAGTCGGGCGGTGCCAAGAGCAAGAAAGCTGTGACCATCAAGAGCCACCACAACGTGGGCGGCTTGCCTGAGCAACTGGGCCTCAAGCTGCTGGAGCCTTTGCGTGACTTGTTCAAAGACGAGGTGCGTGAGTTGGGCGTGGCGCTTGGGTTGCCCCGCGAGATGGTGTACCGCCATCCGTTCCCAGGCCCAGGTTTGGGAGTGCGCATTTTGGGCGAAGTCAAAAAAGAATACGCCGACTTGCTGCGCCGAGCGGACGCCATCTTCATTGAAGAACTGCACAACTTCAAAGAAGAGGCCACGGGCAAGAGCTGGTACGACCTGACCAGCCAGGCCTTCACCGTGTTCTTGCCCGTCAAGAGCGTGGGCGTGATGGGCGACGGCCGCACTTATGACTATGTGGTGGCCTTGCGTGCCGTGCAAACCAGCGACTTCATGACCGCCGATTGGGCCGAGTTGCCTTATGCATTGCTGAAGAAAGTGTCGGGTCGCATCATCAACGAAGTGCGCGGCATCAATCGCGTCACCTACGACGTGTCGAGTAAACCGCCGGCCACGATCGAATGGGAATAATGAAAAACCCAAACGAACTACAATCGGTGGCTGTATGAGACCTTGCCCATTTGGGGTTTGTTTTTTAAATTAGAGAATACTGAGTACATGGCCAAAGAAGAAATGATCGAAATGAAGGGTGTCGTGACCGAAGTCTTGCCCGACTCGCGTTACCGCGTCACCCTAGAAAACGGTCACTCCCTGATCGCTTACACCGCCGGCAAAATGCGCCTGCACCGCATTCGCATCA
>CANCUP010000170.1 GCA_947381325.1 Comamonadaceae bacterium | reverse complement strand
GCATGGTTTGCTGTGTCATCCACTCGGCCCAAGCTTTTTTGCTGACGCTCTCCCACAATTTTTTGCCCATCTCGCCGGGGTAAGGCGGGAAGTCGAGGCCTTCAGCTTCGGTGCCAAGTTTGATGCAGTGAACAGTGCGTGCCATAGGGGAATTCTTCTGTGAGGTGAGCGTTGAAATCAGGGCGAGACTTTAGCAGGGGATCAGATCACCCTGAAACCGTGGGTGCCATCGCGGGCGAGTTGGTCGACCAGGCCAAATTCCCAGTCAAGGTAGCCTTGCATCGCCTCGACCGGGTTGTCGGTGCCTTCGTAGGGGCGGCGGTAGCGGTCGACGCGCTCGGCACCGAGTTGGCGGTCGCCAGCCTGAAGGCTGTGGCCCGCCGCCAACCAAGCCGCAAGGCCACCCGCGAGCCACAACACCTCCACGCCGGGTTTGACCAAGGCTTTCACCTCCGCCAGGGCGTAGCGTGACACGTTGCCGTCTTGGCAGGTCAACACATAGCGGTTGCCCTTGTGGGCTTTGACCAAACCCTCGGCCAGTTGGCTGCGCAGCAGCCACCAAGCGCCCTGCACATGGCCTTTGACGAATTGCGCGCTGCTGCTGAAGTCCAGCACCACGGTGTGGCTGTTGCGGTCTGCGACCCAGGTTTTGAGTTGGGCCACTTGCGCCGTGGGCACCGCGCCCAAGGGTTCAGGCAACGGCGCAGGGGGCATGCTGGTGTCATGCAGGTCGGCGGCGCTGAGGCCGTCGAGCACAGACACCTCCCAACCCATTTGGGCGAGCCACGAGGCCGACATGTTGGCGCGCACGCCGTCGTTGTCGCACAGCACCAGACGCGCACCGCGCACCGGGGCTTGGTGGTCGGTCTCTTGCACCAGTTGGCCACCGGGCGCACTGCGAGCGCCGGGGAGGTGGCCTGCGGCATATTCTTCGGGCGTGCGCACATCGAACACATAGGTGGTGCGTGTGGCGTCGGCCAGCCACTCGCTCAGCTCGGGCAAGCGCACCCGTTGCACCCGGGCGCGGTAGGCCACGGCCAGGGCCGATGCCGCTGCTTGACGGCGGGCAGCATCGTCTATGTTGGGGAAGCGTTGATCGGCGCCATGCGCCAGTTCTTGGCCAGCCAAGGTCCAGCCAATGGTGCCGTTGCGCAGTGCGCTGACCGGGTTGGGGATGCCCGCGTTGATGAGTGACTGGGTGCCAATGATGCTGCGGGTGCGCCCGGCACAGTTGACGATGATGCGGGTGGTGGCATTGGGCGCCATGGCGCGGGCACGCAACACCAACTCGGCGCCGGGCACGCTCACGCCGCTGGGGATGCTCATGGTCTGGTACTCGTCAAAGCGGCGGGCGTCGAGCACCACCACATTGGCTTTGGCGTCGATCAAGGCTTTGACTTCTTGCGCCGACAGCGAGGGCGTGTGGCGCTGGGACTCGACCAATTCGCCAAACGACTTGCTGGGTACATTGACATCACGGAACAACTCGCCCCCGCCGTCGTGCCAGCCTTTCAAGCCACCGGCGAGCAAGCTGACGTGGGTGTAGCCCATGCGGCGCAAGGTGCGCGCAGCGGGCAGGGCCAGGCCTTCGCCGTTGTCATAGACCACCACGGGGGTGTCCAAGCGCGGGATGCGCCGCCAAGCATCGAGCTCGATGCGCCCGAGGGGCAGGTTGGCCGCAAACAGGGGATGGGCTTGGGCAAAAGGATCTTCTTCGCGCACATCGACGATGGCCATTTCTTGGCGCTGCAGCAGGGCTTGGCGCACCTGCAAAAACGTGGTCAGGGGAAATTCGGTGGGCTCTTCCAACAAGGCATTGCTGTAGCCTGAAATGAATTCTTTGACGGTGCCGTCTTCCAGAAACACGTGGCGGCGGATCTTGCCAATGTTGCCGCCGTAGACATGGATGCTGACCGAGGGCTGGTCGCTGTGTGCGTTCCAGACCTTGTGCACATCGCCAATGCGCGGCGACACGGTGTCGACATGACCGGCTTCCAGCCGTTGTTGCGCACCGCTGGGCAGCCAGCGTCCTTGTGCGTTTTGCGCGAAAGCTTGCGTCAATTCTGCGCCGCGCAGCATGCCCAGCAAGCCCCACACCGTGTGGTCGTGGATGGGTGTGGATTGGCCCGGGCCCCAGACAAAACTCACCACCGAAAAACGGTCCTTGGGGTCGGCGTAGAGCAAATACTGTTGGTAACGCTCGGGGTTGGGCTGGGCGAATTCGTCAGGCAGCCAATCGTCTTGTGACAGCAACTGAGACAGCAGCACCTGTCCGCGCTCCAAAATCATGGCCTCATTGCTGGTGCGGCGCAGCAAGTCGTCGAGTTGGGTGACGAAGTGCAGCAAACGGGGCGTTTGATCAAGCGCAGGAAGGCGTAGGGTCATGACAAGTCTTTGGTCTTTACAACATGGCGTGCTTGGGCTCGATTGTTTCACAGCGACAATCCCTTGTTGCTTCGGAGGTTGCGTGTTGACATTAGAACTTTTGGATCGTCCCGGGCGTGTCTGGGCCTCGGTGAGCTGGGCTTGCGTGGCTTTGTTGTCCTTTGGTTTGTACTTGCAGCATGGGGTGGGCTTGGTGCCGTGTCCCATGTGCATCGTGCAACGCTATGTGATGGTCTTGATCGCTGTGGTCGCGGGTGTGGGGGCTTTGTTGCCGGGGCGGCAAACCTGCTTGGGCGTGGGTGGTTTGACAACCGTGTTGGGTGCATCGGGCGCCTACGTGGCAGCGCGCCAAAGCTGGCTGCAGTGGTACCCGCCCGAGGTGGTGTCGTGTGGGCGTGATTTTTACGGAATGATCGAGACCTTTCCACTCCAACGCGCCATCCCGATGATCTTCAAGGGTGGCGGGGACTGCTCGGCGGTCGATTGGACGCTGCTGGGCGGCTCGATTGCCAATTGGTCGTTTCTGTGTTTTCTTGGCATCGCGTTGCTGGCGCTGGTCACCACCGTGCGACTGTTGCGCAGCAACGATCCTTTGAAGGCGGCCAACGACGCGTCGTTTGACGCGTGAATGAGGTCAGAGCTGTTTGACCAGCACCAAACTCTTGCGGTCCCAGTTGTATTTGCGCTTGCGCGCTTCAGGCAACCAGTCTGCATCCACCTGCACAAAACCACGCTTCAAGAACCAATGCTTGGCACGGGTGGTGAGCACAAAAATACTTTTCAGGCCTTGGGTGCGCGCCAGTTGTTCGATGCGTTTCAAGACCTTTTCGCCGTCGCCTTGGCCTTGCGATTGCGGTGACACGGTGAGTGCCGCCATCTCAGCGGTATGGGCTTCGGGGTAGGGGTACAGCGCGGCGCAGGCAAAGATCACACCGTCGTGCTCGATCACGCTGTATTGGCCCACATCGCGCTCAATCTCATTGCGATCGCGCTTGACCAAGGTGCCGTCTTTCTCAAACGGTTCGATCAGCTGCAAGATGCCGCCCACGTCCTCGTGGGTCGCGTCGCGCAGCTCTTCGAGTTTTTCGTCCACCACCATGGTGCCAATGCCGTCGTGCATGTAAATCTCTAGCAACAAGGCGCCATCCACGGCAAAGGGCAAGATGTGGCTGCGCTCAACGCCGGACTTGCAAGCCTTCACACAGTGCTGCAGATAAAAGGCAATGTCAGACGGGTTGCTGGTGGCAGGCAGCGAGGCCAGCAGTTTTTCGGCAGCATCCAGCGGCAGCTCGGTGTCGATCGGGTTGTCGTCCCCCTCGGATTCCAGGGGGCGCACGCGCAGCCCCGGTGTTTCGGTGACAAACAACAACTTGTCGGCCTGCAAGGCGGTGGCGACCGAGGTGGCCACTTCTTCCATGGTGAGGTTGAAGGCCTCGCCCGTGGGTGAAAAGCCAAAGGGTGAGATCAAGACCATCGACCCCATGGCCAAGGTTTGTGTGATTCCGGCCACGTCGACCTTGCGCACCAGGCCAGAGTGTTGAAAGTCCACCCCGTCCAAGATGCCCACGGGGCGTGCGGTGATGAAGTTGCCTGAGATCACGCGCACTGTGGCGCCCGCCATGGGGGTGTTGGGCAGGCCTTGGCTGAACGCGGCTTCAATTTCGTAGCGCAGTTGACCGGCGGCTTCTTGCGCGCAATCGAGGGCCACCTCGTCGGTGATGCGCATGCCGTGCGAGTACTGCGGCACATGGCCTTTGGCGGCCAGTTGCTCGTTGACCTGAGGGCGAAAGCCGTGCACCAGCACAATGCGCACGCCCATGCTTTGGATGAGTGCCAAGTCTTGCGCCAGGTTGGGCAATTTGCCTGCGGCAATGGCTTCGCCTGCAATGCCCACCACAAAGGTTTTGCCTCGGTGCATGTGGATGTAGGGTGCGACCGAGCGAAACCAGGGCACGAAGGTGAAGTTGAAGACAGCGGACATGAAGTGTGGCGTGGGGCTTGGCTGGGATAATTGCGGATTGTCTATCAAGATCGCGCCCGCTTTTGTCTACGCCAGCTCCCCACCAGATTGAATTTCCCGAATCGTTGCCAGTCTCGGCACGGCGTGACGAGATCATGGCAGCGATGATTGCGCACCAAGTGATCATCGTGTGCGGCGAAACGGGTTCGGGCAAAACCACCCAGCTGCCCAAAATGGCTTTGGCGCTGGGGCGAGGTGGCTGGAAAGCGGGGGAATTGGGGTCAGACCCCGATGCCCAGTGGCAAAACGCGGGCTCTGCCCCCAATGTCGCCAAACCCAAACGCCGCCAAATCATTGGTCACACCCAGCCGCGACGCATCGCCGCCAGCTCGGTGGCCAAGCGCATTGCCGAAGAACTCAAAACCCCCTTGGGCGAGGTGGTGGGCTACAAGGTGCGCTTCCAAGACCGCTTGAGCAAAGACGCCTCGGTCAAGTTGATGACCGACGGTATTTTGTTGGCCGAGACGCAAACCGACCCCTTGCTCAAGGCCTACGACACGATCATCATCGACGAAGCCCACGAGCGCAGCCTGAACATCGACTTTTTGCTGGGCTACCTGCGCGAGATCTTGCCGCGCAGGCCAGACCTCAAAATCATCGTCACGTCGGCCACCATCGATGCCGACCGCTTCGCCCAACACTTTGCCTCTGCCAAAGGGCCGGCGCCGGTGTTGATGGTCTCGGGCCGCACCTTTCCGGTGGAAATGCGCTACCGCCCCTTCGAAGAAAAACGCGACTACGACCTCAACAACGCCATTGCCGATGGCGTGGATGAGTTGTGGCGCGAGCCGGGTCAGCAGGGGGATATCTTGGTGTTCTTGCCTGGCGAACGCGAAATCCGTGAAGCCGCCGACCACCTGCGCGTGCACCTGAGCCACTCGCCCGTGTTGCGCAATGCCGAGGTGTTGCCGCTGTTTGCACGCCTGTCGCAAGCCGAGCAAGACCGTGTGTTTGACAACCACAGTGGGCGGCGCATTGTGCT
>CANCUP010000169.1 GCA_947381325.1 Comamonadaceae bacterium | reverse complement strand
GTCATGTTTTGCAACACAAACAAGTTAAAGCCCACAGGCGGCGTGACCTCGGCAATTTCGACCAACAGCACAATGAAAATGCCAAACCACACCAAATCGAAGCCTGCTTTTTGAATCATCGGCAACACCACCGCGCTGGTGAGCACGATCATGCTGATGCCATCCAGTGCTGTGCCCAAAATCAAATACACCACGGTCAACACCGCGATCAAGGCCAGCGGTGACAGGTGCATGCCATTGACCCACTCGGCCAGTTCACGTGGAATGCCCGTGAAGGCCATGGTCTTGGTGAGAAACGCCGCACCGGCCAAGATGAACATGATCATGCAGCTCGAGCGGGTGGTCCCCATCAGACCTTCGCAGAAGTTGTCCCAGGTCAGGCTGCGGCTCCACGCGGCCAACGCCAAGGAGCCCACTACACCGTAAGCGGCGCATTCGGTGGCGGTGGCGTAGCCCGCAATCAGCACCCAGCAGACAAACACAATCAAGGCGCCGCACGGAATGAGGCTGCGCGAGAGTTTGATTTTTTCCCAGAAGGTGGTGGGCGGGTCGGCCGCTGGCACTTGGTCGGGGTGGCGCAAGCTCCACCACATGATGTAGCCGCTGAACAGCGCCATCAACAGCAGACCTGGTAGAAAGCCGGCCAAGAAAATACGAATGATCGACGCATCGGCAGCCACCGCATACACCACCATGGTGATGGAGGGCGGAATCAAAATGCCCAAGGTGCCCGCTGTGGCCAATGAACCCAAGGCCAGTTTCTCGCTGTAGCCGCGTTTCATCAACTCGGGCAAGGCCACCTTGCTGATGGTGGCGCAGGTCGCCGCCGAAGAACCGGACACCGAGCCAAAAATGCCGCAACCCAAAATGGTGGTGTGCATCAAGCGACCCGGCACCCGGTTGAGCCAAGGGCGCAGGCCTTCAAACATCTCTTCACTCAGCTTGGTGCGAAACAAAATCTCACCCATCCAAATGAACAGTGGCAGCGCAGCCAACTCCCAGCTGGCGTTGCTTTCCCAAAATGCACTGAACAGGTTTTTGCCCGGTTGTGTGTCGGTGAAAAACGCCTGACCCACCCAGCCGCAAATCGCCAGCGTCATCGCAATCCACACGCCGCCCGAGAGCAGCAGAAACATGATGAACAGCAGCAGGCCGCCAACGAGAAGAATTTCCATAGAACCTTGGGGCTTAGACGTCGGAAGAAAAGTCGCCGCGCGCGTGCCGCTCTTGGACCTCGCGCACATAGGTGGGGGTGTGCCCGCGCAGCACCAAGATCAGCTCATCGAGCACGGCAATCAGCAGCAGCACCGAGCCGATGGCAAAACTCAGTTGCGGAATCCACATCGGGATGGGCAACAGGCCTTGGGCGATGTCGTTGAACTCCCAGCTCTCGTAGGTGAATTTGCAGGCCCACCAGGCCAGGTAAGCCACCGCGACCGAACCCACGCACAAAGCCGCCAGTTCCAAGCGCTTGCGCCAGGGTGCAGACACGGCTTCGAGCAACAAGGTCACGCGCACAAAGTCGCCATGCTTGAAGGCGTGGGCCATGGCAAAAAATGCGGCTGCGGCACAAAACCAAGACACCACGTCGTTGACGGCGCCGGTGCGCACACTGAACTCACGCAGAATGCTTTGTCCGATCATCAAGACACAAATCAAGGCAATGAAAAGGGCCCCCAGGGCCCCCGCGGCAAGGTAGAGCCGATCGAGAAATCGGCGCATCACTTTTTGCCAGCTTTGGCGGCAGCCGGTGCCGACTTGGCATAGGCCGCAATGATGGCCTCACCATCAGGGCCGGCCTTCTTTTGCCAATCGGCCAACATGATGCTGCCGACTTGGCGCATGTCATCCATCAACTTGGGGCTGGGTGTGAGCACTTTCATGCCTTTTTCCGTCAGGGCTTTTTTGTAGAAGCCGTCTTTTTCGGCGCTGACTTTCCAGCCGCGTGCTTCGGCTTCCGCCGCAGTTTTCGTCAATGCAGCTTGGGTGGCCGGGTCGAGGGCGTCAAAGGCTTTTTTGTTCACGATCACGGCGTTCTTGGGCAACCAGGCCTGGGTGTCGTAGAAGTACTTCAAGCTCTCGTAGGTCTTGGTGTCGTAGCCGGTGGAGCCCGAACTCATGTAGCTTTCCACCACGCCCGTGGCCAGCGCTTGTGACAGCTCGGCCGCCTGGATGGTGACGGGTTGTGCCCCAATCAGCTCAGCAATCTTGGCGGTGGCTGGGCTGTAGGCGCGCCACTTGATGCCACGCAAATCAGCCACCGAGTTGATTTCTTTCTTGGTGAAAATGCCTTGCGAGGGCCAGGCCACCGCAAACAGCAGTTTCATGCCTTGGGCACCCAGCAGCTTGTCGAGCACCGGCTTTTGCGCGTCGTACAAACGCTTGGAATCGGCATAGCTGGTGGCCAAAAACGGAATGCCGTCGGTGCCGTAGATGGGGTTTTCGTTTTCAAAGTTCACCAACAGCACTTCGCCAATTTGCGCTTGGCCGCCTTGCACGGCACGTTTGATCTCGTTGGCTTTGAACAGCGACGCGTTGGCGTGCACCGTGATCTTGAGTTTGCCAGCGGTGGCGGCGTCCACGTCTTTGGCAAACTGGATCAAGTTTTCCGAATGAAAGTTGGTGGCTGCATAGGCCGCGGGCAAGTCCCATTTGGTTTGGGCGAATGCGCTACCTGCGAACAAGGCCAGGGCGAGAGCGGTGAGGGAGAGGCTTCGACGTTGCATGAAAACTCCTGAAGGGTTCAGAGGGGAGACAGATGTCTAAGCCTTGACTATAACGAACGCCATGCAGCGTATCAGCGATGCCCGGCCTTGTAATATCCCCGCCTGTCCAGCCACGATCTCAGACACCCCATGCGATTATTTTTTCTGATCCTTTTGCTCATCGGCGCCTCTGTTCGCGCGCAAGTGATTCCGGTTGAGCCGCTTGAGAAGTGTTTCCTTTGCAGCAGTGAGCCATCAATGACCCTGTACTGGCCAGGCAAAGACGCCAAGGCGGTGATTATTTTCATTCCTGGCGGAGAAGGGTATTTGGGCCTCAAGCCTGGCCAAACCGAGGTCAGAGGACAGCTGCTGCAGACCTTGAAGCGATTGACTCAGCCTGAACTCACCCGCGGCAAGCTGGATGTGGTGTTGCTCGACAGTCCCGGTGAGCTGTCGCCCCGTCAACCTTACCCATCGGCCAGAGGCTCTTCCGAACACTTGATTCGCATTGAGAGCGCGGTTCGCTTTTACAAGGCAAAGACCGGGCTACCCGTTTGGTTGATGGGGCACAGCAATGGAGGCATCAGCCTCACCGAATTTTTAAAGTACGCACAAAAAAACGGCAAGATGGAACTGATTTCAGGATTCATTGCCAGTGGCATACGTGACGAGTCGTACTTCAATGCCCCGGTTGCCTTCCCTATGTTCTTCATCCATCACAAAGCAGACGGGTGTCATCACACCAGACCGGATGCGTCCTTTACCCAGTACGAAAAGGTGAGGCAGATCACCACATCCTTGGTGCAGTTTTCATATGTCAACGGGGGTGAGCCACAAGCCAGCGACCCGTGCCGCAGCGGTTTCCACATGTACAACGGGGCCGGTGTTGAAGTGGCAAGCAGCATTGATGCCTTCATGTCCAAGGTCTATCCATAAATGTCAATTTCATCCCCGACACACGCGCCCAAATGGCAATTCTGGATTGACCGTGGCGGCACCTTCACCGACATCGTGGCCAAGCGGCCCGATGGCAGCCTGGTGACCCACAAGCTGTTGTCTGACAACCCCGAGCAGTACCGCGACGCCGCCGTGGCGGGCATTCGCCACTTGCTGGGCTTGTCTGCCGATCAAGCGATTTCTGCCGACCAAGTGGCGTGCGTCAAGATGGGCACGACGGTCGCCACCAATGCGTTGTTAGAGCGCAAAGGTGAACCCACGTTGTTGGTGACCACCCAAGGCTTCAGAGATGCCTTGCGCATTGCCTACCAAAACCGCCCGCGCTTGTTTGACCGCCACATCGTGCTGCCCGAGTTGCTGTACCAAGAGGTGATCGAGGCGCATGAACGCGTGGGCGCCCACGGTGAGGTGGTGCGAGCTTTGGACCTTGCCCATTTGCGTGGTGAGTTGCAGGCTGCATTTGCGCGCGGCTTGCGCAGCGTGGCCGTGGTCTTCATGCACGGTTACCGCTACAACGCACACGAACAAGCGGCAACCAACTTAGCGCGTGAGGTGGGCTTCACCCAGGTGAGCACGTCGCACGGCACCAGCCCAATGATGAAGTTTGTCAGCCGGGGCGACACCACGGTGGTAGATGCGTATTTGTCGCCTATTCTGCGCCGCTATGTGGACCAAGTGGCCGCCGAGATGCCGGGCGTGAAGCTGTTTTTCATGCAGTCCTCGGGTGGCTTGACCGACGCCCATGTGTTCCAAGGCAAAGACGCGATCTTGTCGGGCCCAGCGGGTGGCATTGTGGGCATGGCCCGCACGGCCGAACTGGCCCATGCCGAAGACGCGCCGGGCGATGGCGTGAAGGTGATTGGCTTTGACATGGGGGGCACCTCGACCGATGTGTCCCACTACGCCGGTGAGTTTGAGCGTGAGTTTGAAACCCAGGTGGCGGGGGTGCGCATGCGTGCGCCCATGATGAGCATCTACACCGTGGCCGCAGGGGGCGGGTCGATCTTGAGCTTTGATGGCGCCCGTTTGCGCGTGGGACCGCAAAGCGCAGGCGCCAACCCGGGGCCTGCCAGCTACCGACGCGGCGGGCCACTGACCGTGACCGACGCCAACGTGATGCTGGGCAAGGTGCAACCGGCGTACTTTCCCAAAGTGTTTGGCCCACAGGCCAACGAGCCGCTCAACCACGCCGTGGTGGCGCAGCAATTCGAGGCGATGGCGCATGGCTTGCAGCGCACGCCCGAAGCCTTGGCCGAAGGCTTTGTGCAGATCGCGGTGCAACAGATGGCCAATGCCATCAAGAAAATTTCGGTCGCACGCGGCTACGACGTGACGCGCTACACCTTGCAGTGCTTCGGCGGCGCGGGTGGGCAGCACGCATGCTGGGTGGCGGACGCCTTGGGCATGACCCGCGTCTTGGTGCATCCCTTGGCGGGGGTGCTGTCGGCCTATGGCATGGGACTGGCCGACCAAAACGTGATTCGTGAACAAGCCATTGAGCTGCCCTTGGTGCCGGACAGCATGGTCAGCCTCACACAGACCTTGGCCTCGCTCCAGGCCGCAGCGCAAGCCGAGCTGTTGCAGCAGCAAGGTGCTGCAGGTGCGGTGTCGGTGCGACGCAGCGTGCATGTGCGCTACCAAGGCAGTGACTCGGCCTTGCGTGTGCCCATGGGCGAATTGCCCGACATCGTGGCCGCGTTTGAAGCCGCTTACCGCCAGCGTTTTGCATTCTTGATGACGGGCAAAGCCTTGGTGGTCGAGGCCGTGTCGGTGGAAGTGCTGCTGGCGGGCGACGCCCCCAGCGAGCAGCGCCACACCGTGCATCCCCCCCGTGAGGTGCCACGCCGCGACACGGTGCGCATGTACGCCGAGGGGGCTTGGCACGACGCCGCGCTGGTGGTGCGCGAGGACTTGCAAGCCGGCGACGTGGTCACGGGCCCGGCCATCGTGGCCGAGAAAAATGCCACCACGGTGGTGGAGCCGGGTTGGCAAGCGCGCTTGAGTGCGCTGGACCACTTGGTGTTGAC
>CANCUP010000168.1 GCA_947381325.1 Comamonadaceae bacterium | reverse complement strand
GGCACGCGACCCGTGAAGTGGGTGGTCATCATGATCATGCGGGCGACCCAGAAGAAGATGATGTCGTAGCCGGTGACCAGCACGCTGGAGGGCAAGTACAAGTCGTAGTCGTTGCTTGGGCTCTCACTGGTTCCGAGGGCGTGGGCGCCGGAGACGGTCTTGCTCCTCTTCGCTTCGCTCAGAATGTCGCTGCGCCCATCCCCAGTGCCCGCGCCCTCGGAGTCGGCGCTCCATCCCAACGTGGAGAAGGGAACCAGGGCAGACGAATACCAGGTGTCCAACACGTCTTCATCGCGCTTCAAGGTTTTGCCGGGCGCTTGGGCTTGCGCTTCGGTTTCGTTGCGGGCCACGTAGACCTGGCCGTCTTCGTCGTACCAAGCTGGAATTTGGTGGCCCCACCACAGCTGGCGGCTGATGCACCAGTCTTGGATGTTGTTCATCCACTGGTTGTAGGTGTTGATCCAGTTCTCGGGCACAAACTTGACTTCGCCCGACTGCACCGCGTCAATGGCTTTTTGGGTGATGCTCTTGCCCGTCGCGTCGCCCTTGCCCACTTGGTTCATGGCGACAAACCATTGGTCGGTCAGCATGGGCTCAATCACTTGACCGGTGCGTGCGCAACGCGGCACCATGAGTTTGTGTTTTTTCACTTCGACCAAGTGCCCAGCAGCTTCGAGGTCCGCCACCACGGCCTTGCGTGCCACGAAGCGGTCTAAGCCTTGGTATTTTTCGGGGGCCTTGCTGTTGATCGTGGCGTCGAGGTTGAGCACGCAAATCATCTCGAGCTTGTGGCGCTGGCCCACCGCGTAGTCGTTTTGATCGTGCGCCGGGGTGACCTTGACCACGCCGGTGCCAAAGGCCTTGTCCACGTAGTCGTCGGCAATGACGGGGATGGTGCGGTCGCACAAAGGCAGTTTGACTTGCTTGCCGATCAGGGCTTGGTAGCGCTCGTCCTCAGGGTGGACCATCACGGCCACGTCACCCAGCAGGGTTTCAGGGCGGGTGGTGGCGACCACCAAGCCCTGCACGCTTTCGCCGTTGACGATTTCAGGGCCGTTGGCCAAGTCGTAGCGGATGTGCCAGAGCGAGCCGTCTTCTTCTTCGCTTTCCACCTCCAAGTCAGACACCGCGCTTTGCAGCACCGGGTCCCAGTTGACCAAGCGTTTGCCACGGTAAATCAAACCTTGTTGGTAGAGCTTCACAAAGGTCTCGGTCACGGTTTTGGACAGCTTGGGGTCCATGGTGAAGTACTCACGGCTCCAGTCCACGCTGTCGCCCATGCGGCGCATTTGGCGGGTGATGGTGCTGCCCGATTGCTCTTTCCACTCCCAGACCTTGGCGACAAAGTTTTTGCGGGCTTCGGCAGGCGTGGGGCCCATGTCGTGGCGGCTGATGCCTTGGGCTTGTAGTTGGCGCTCCACCACGATTTGGGTGGCAATGCCGGCGTGGTCGGTGCCCGGAATCCAGGCCGTGTTGAAGCCCATCATGCGGTGGTAGCGGGTGAGGCTGTCCATGATGGTCTGGTTGAAGGCGTGGCCCATGTGCAAGGTGCCGGTCACATTGGGGGGCGGCAGCTGGATGGCAAAAGCGGGTGCATTGCTCTGCGGTGCTTGGCTGCCACGGTAACCGGCCACGCCATAACCGCGTTTTTCCCACTCGGGGCCCCAATGGGCTTCCAGCGCAGCGGGCTCGAACGATTTGGACAGACTGTCGAGGCCTGGTTGTGCGGCTTTGGGGGTAGGCAAGTTGCTCATGGACACGGCTTTGAGAAATGAAAAACGGCTTGCGAAAAGCAGCCGTTTGAGACGGAAAATAATGTGTGGACATTCTACCCAGCGGGCTTGTGTCAGCGCGCCTGGACAGGCCTTCACGAAAGCGCGCTAGGCTGTGCCCATTGGGCGTCCCTCGCGCCGCAGTTTTTGCGATCACTTCAGGAAGATGTTTATGCCCACTCTCAAAGGCTCTCGCACCGAGGAATGCCTGAAACAGGCCTTTTCAGGCGAATCACAGGCCAACCGCCGCTACATGTACTTTGCCAACAAGGCCGATGTGGAAGGTCAGATGGACATTGCCGCCTTGTTTCGCTCCACCGCCAAGGGCGAGACCGGGCACGCCATGGGACATTTGGAATTTTTGGAGCAGGCCGGTGATCCCACCACGGGTTTGCCGTTCGGCACCACGCGGCAAAACTTGGCCGCTGCGGTGGCGGGCGAATTGCACGAGTACACCGACATGTACCCGGGCATGGCCAAGACCGCCCGCGATGAAGGCTTTGATGACATTGCCGATTGGTTTGAGACCTTGGCCAAGGCGGAACGCTCGCATGCCCATCGCTACCAAAAAGCCTTGAGCGATTTGGTGGATTGACACAGCCATGCAGATCACCGGCCACATCACCCCCGACAGCCTCATGTCCTTGGAGGCCTATGCCAAGTGGCGCAAAGACCATCAGCCGCAGATGCGTGCGCACCGCCAGTTGCGCCGTGTGGCACTGGGTGAGCATGTGCATGTGCAGTTCGAGAGTGAGACCACCGTCCGCTACCAAATCCAAGAGATGTTGCGCATTGAAAAAGTGTTTGAAGAAGAGGGCGTTGCCCAAGAGATTGCGGCCTATTTGCCGTTGGTTCCCACCGGGACGCACTGGAAGGGCACCTTGATGTTGGCCTACCCGGATGTGCATGAACGTGAACGGGCGCTGGCCCGCTTGGTGGGCATCGAAGATCATCTGTTTGTCGAGGTGCAAGGCCAGTCGCGTGTCTATGCCATCGCAGATGAGGACTTAGACCGAGAGAGCAGCCACAAGACATCGGCGGTGCACTTTGTGCGCTTTGAACTCACGCCTGCCATGCGGGCTGCGGTGAAGGCAGGCGCTGCAGTGGCGCTGGGCTGTGACCACCCCTGTTACGCAGCGCAGACCCAGATCGCGACTGACACGCTGGCCTCGTTGGCCACTGACTTGCACTGAGGCGCTGGCAAGACCCCACGTCCGGGGCTGCGGCGCGCTGCCCTCCATAATTCAGGCCTCTTTCACGTCTGTTGTGGACGCCTTTCATTGTTGAGCGACCTATGCTGTTTTTGTTGTCCCCCGCCAAAGCCCTCGACTACGACACCCCTGCGGGCGATGTGCCGCACACCCAACCCTTGTTTGTCAAACAATCGGTGGCCTTGATCGACATCTTGAAAGACAAGTCCCCCCAAGACATCGCCAGCTTGATGGACTTGAGTGACGCCCTGTCGTCACTCAACGTGGCACGCTACCAGGCGTGGTCGCCCAAGTTCACGGCCAAGAATTCCAAACAAGCGGTGTTGGCTTTCAACGGTGACGTCTACGAAGGCTTGGACGCCAAAACCTTGAGCGCCAAAGACTTGGCCTGGGCCCAGGACCATGTGGCGATTCTGAGTGGCTTGTATGGCGTGTTGCGCCCGCTCGACTGGATGCAGCCTTACCGCTTGGAAATGGGCACGGCCTTGGCCAACGACCAAGGCAACAACCTGTACAAGTTTTGGGGCACGCAGATTGCTGACTACCTCAACATGCGTTTAGACGATGCGCGTGAGCCCATCGTGGTGAACTTGGCCTCGCAAGAATATTTCAAGTCGGTCGACCGCAAGGCCCTGAAGGCACGCGTGATCGACTGTGTGTTTGAAGACTACAAGGGCGGCAAATACAAAATCATCAGCTTTTTGGCCAAGCGTGCGCGTGGCTTGATGACCCGTTACGCCGTCACGCATCAAGTGAAAACACCCAAAGGCTTGCAAGGTTTCAACCTGGAAGGCTATGCCTTTGATGCCGCCGTGTCGGAGCCCGACCGCTTGGTGTTTCGCCGCAAGCTGAGCTGAATGTGAGATGAGTGCCGAACACCCATGAGCAACACCCCCGAACAATCGCAGCTGGGCAAAGCCTCGTCCTATGTGGACCAGTACGACCCGTCCTTGCTGTTTCCCATCCCGCGTCAAACCAAACGCGAAGAGATTGGCATTGCAGGTCAGCCGCCGTTTTTTGGCGCAGATTTGTGGACGGCGTACGAGCTGAGCTGGCTCAACTTGCGCGGCAAGCCGCAGGTGGCGCTGGCGCGCATCACCGTGCCCGCCGAATCCACCCACATCATCGAGAGCAAGTCGTTCAAGCTCTACCTCAACAGCTTCAACAACACCCGCTTGGGCGACTCGCACGAGTTGCTCGCCCGCCTGCGCCATGACCTGAGCGCGGCCATTTGGCACGGCGGGCCCATGCTGGCGGGGGTGGGTGTGCAACTGGTGTTGCCAGAGCAGTTTGACCACGAACCGGTGCATGAACTCGATGGCCTGAGCTTGGACCGGCTGGATTTGGAATGCACCCACTACCAACCGGCACCTGAGCTCTTGCAGGCCAACTTGGACGAGGCGCCGGTGACCGAGACCTTGACCAGCAACCTGCTCAAGAGCAACTGCCTGGTGACCGGTCAGCCCGATTGGGGCAGTGTGCGCATTCGCTACAGCGGGCCGCAAATTGAGCAGGGTGGTTTGCTGGCCTACCTCGTGAGTTTCAGAAACCACAACGAATTTCATGAGCAATGCGTGGAGCGCATCTTCATGGACATTTGGCGTCGCTGCCAACCGCTGCGCTTGGAGGTGTACGCGCGCTACACCCGGCGCGGTGGCCTAGACATCAACCCCTGGCGCACCAGCCACCCGCAGTCGCCACCGGCGAATGTGCGCACGGCGCGGCAGTAGGGCGCTAAAACAAATCCGTCTGAGCCTCCACCTCATACGGGCTGCCCGCTTCTTGGGCGCTGAGGCCCTGCCAGTCTTCGCGCTTCATCAACGAGCCCACCCGCACACCGAGCAGGCGCAAGCGCCGCGATAGATCGACCCTTTTCAGACATTGGCCAGCAGCATGGCGAATGGCGGCGGCTTGGTCGGTGTAGGTGGCCAAGGTGAGGTCGCGGGTGACGCTTTGAAAGTTGTCGTAACGCAGCTTGATGCCGATGGTTTTGCCCACATAGCCTTTGCGCGCCAGGTCGTCGGCCACTTGAGCACATAAGCGCGTGAAGATGGCGCCCAGCGCCTCGCGGTCGCGCACCGCGTGCAAGTCATGTTCAAACGTGGTTTCGCGGCTGAGGCTGACAGGCTCGCTCTCGGTCTCCACCGGGCGGTTGTCTTGGCCGTGGGCTGCATCGTGCAGCCAGGCGCCGTAGCTTTTGCCAAAGTGCTCCACCAGCCAATGGCGTTCCCGTTGCGCCAAGTCGCCAATGGTGTGAATGCCTTGGGCCGCGAGTTTGGCCTCGGCCTTGGGCCCAATGCCGTTGACCTTGCGACAGGGCAGGGGCCAGATCAGGTGGGCCAAGTCGCCCTCGTGCACGATGGAAATGCCGTTGGGTTTGTTGAACTCGCTGGCCATTTTGGCCAGCAGTTTGTTGGGCGCCACGCCCACCGAGCAGGTCAAGCCGGTGGCGTCAAAAATGCTTTTTTGAATCAGCCTCGCCAGCACACGGCCGCCTTCGCGCTGACCGCCGGGCACCTCGGTGAAGTCGATGTAGACCTCGTCCACCCCGCGGTTTTCCATGACGGGCGCGATGTCGGTGATGAGGGCTTTGAAGGTGCGCGAGTAGTGGCGGTATTGGTCAAAGTCCACCGGCAGCAAGATGGCGTCGGGGCACAGCTTGGCGGCTTTCATCACCCCCATGGCCGAGCCCACGCCAAATTGCCTGGCCGCGTAGGTGGCGGTGGTGATGACGCCGCGCCCGGTGTAGCCCGCGATGCGCGGGAAGAA
>CANCUP010000167.1 GCA_947381325.1 Comamonadaceae bacterium | reverse complement strand
CGCGCATCATGGCGGCAAATTTTTGGGGGTTGCTGGCCCCATCAATCTCGACCGCATAGGGCGCCATGGCACTCACCACATCGGGCATGGCCAACACTTTGTTCACGGCAGCGGCCACTTTGTCGAGCACCGCGCGCGGCGTGCCACGCGGCGCAAAGAAACCTTCAAACTGACTGGCCTGCATGTCTGGGAAACCCGCTTCGGCATTGGTAGGAATGTTGGGTGCCACATTCAAACGCTTGCTGGACGTGACAAACAAAGCCTGTACCTTTTGCCCATTGATGTGGGGCAAGGCCGTGGCCGAGTTGACGAAGTGAAAGTCCACCCGTCCCGCGATTTGGTCAATCATGGCTTGGGGCGATCCTTTGTAGGGCACGTGCACCGCTTGAATGCCCGCTTTGTCGCGGAACATCTCCACCGTCAGGTGCGAGGGCGAGCCGTTGCCTGCCGAGGCATAGCTCATCTTGCCGGGGTTGGCGCGCGCATCGGCCACCAACTCTTGGGCCGACTTGTATTTGAGCGACGGTGTGGCCACCATGATCATGGGTGCCCAGGCCACGTTGGCAATCGGCAGCAAGTCGCGGTCCAGGTCGTAAGGCAAGTTGCGGCCAATGGCAATGTTCATGTTCACAGCAGAGGAGGTGAACAACAAGGTGTAGCCATCGGGTTGCGCTTTGGCCACCATGTCGTCGCCAATCACGCCACCCGCACCGGGGCGGTTGTCGATCACCAGCGACTGACCCAACTCTTGGCGCAAGCGTGGCTCAATGACACGCAACACGATGTCGGCGACACCCCCCACCGGCCAAGGCACGATGACGCGAATGGGTTTATTGGGGTAGTCGCTCTGCGCCCAAGCGGGCGCGCTCAGGAGCCCCGCCCAAACACAGGCGGCCATCAGTAAAGGAATGCGGCGGTTCATGCGTTGTCTCCGTTTTTGTGTGTGGGGTCACTCCGGCTTGAAGCCAGCGCCCTTTAACAGCTCAGCGCTTTGCGCCACATCGTTGGCAATGTATTTGCCAAATTGCGCCACGCTCTCGTTGACGCCTTCAATGCCTACGGCAGCAAAGGCACCAGATTTGATGAGGTCGGTCACCGCCTCGTTGGCGGCGGTGTTCAAGAGTTGCACACGGTCTTGCGGTGTGTCTTTGGGGGCCCAGATGCCGTACCAGCTGACAAAGGTAAAACCGGGCAAGCCGCTCTCGGAGGCCGTGGGAATGTCAGGTGCAATCGCGCTGCGACGTGCCGAGGTGGTGACCACCGGATGCACCTTGCCCGTCTTGGCCATGGGCATCAAGGAGATGATGGAGTCGAGCAGGATTTGCGCGTGGCCTCCGGCCACGTCCACCAAGGCAGGCGATGTACCCTTATAAGGCGCCATGGTGAGCTTGAGGTTGGACTTTTGCGCCAGCAACAAAGTGGCCAAATGGCTGGGAGCGCCCATGGCTGGCAAGGCAGCGGTCCACTTGTCGGGGGTTTGGCGCGCGGCGTCGAGCACCTCGGTGAGTTTTTTCTGCGGCAAGTTGGGGGAGATCACCAACAACAGCGGTGCTTCGCCCACACGAGCCACCGGCGAAAAGTCGGTGATGGGGTCATAGGGCACCTTGTTCATGACCAGGTGTGAAATCACATGGGTTGCCGCTGAAAACAACAAGGTGTAGCCATCGGCCGCGGCGCCCTGCACCACTTTGCTGCCAATGGTGCCATTGGCCCCGGCACGGTTTTCCACCACCACCGACACGCCCAAACGGGCTTGCATTTGGCGCGCCACCAAGCGAGCCGCCGTGTCCACGCCACCACCTGGGGCAAAGGGCACGATCATCTTGATGGTTTGGTCAGGAAACTTCGCGGTTTGTGCCCACGCAGAACCCGTCAACAAGCTCACGACCACCATCGCCAGACCTACACATTTCGACGACATGTTGTTCTCCTCAAAACCTAACGAATCCCACCCGCGCATCTCAGCCGTGGTAGGCCTCGATGGAGCCAATGCTGACTTCCATCGCATCCAAAATTTCAGCCACCTCTGCGTCGGCCAAGCCATGCGCGGAGGTGGTGAACTCTTGCAGCATGTTTTGCAGCCCGTTGCCAAAGCGCTGATCGGGCACCAACCAACGCTCAATGAACGCTTTGACTCGGGGCTGAGGGCTGAATTTCTTCACCAAAAACTCCAAGATCATGGCGTCGAGCTCACCCAGCTCAATGGCCAAATCAAATCCACAGGCACAACCACTCATCACCGGTACGCCGCGTCGGCTGACACGCAGCCATCGCCCATACAGTTGCAAGGCCCGCACCGCCACCTTCACAGGCTGAGGTGCGAGGGCTTTCTTTCTCGGCGGGCGAGAGCTTGCCTTGACTTGTGCGATTGCGGTGTCACCTAAGTTCATCATGTGCGCTTGCCTCTCACGCACTGGGCAAGCTGTGCGCCAAGGCTTGGCGCTCTTTGGCGGTGAGCTTGACGCCATAGATGTCGCGCGCTGCGGCCTCGGAGATGTAACCCAAGCGCAGGTCACGCAGCACGGCGTGTCGATCGCGCTTTTTGGGCGAGCCAAAACCGCCGCCGCCACCGGAATACAGCACATACGACTCGCCCTCGTTCAAACGCATGTTGACCTTGCCGGTGTTGAAGAGTTTGAGCGTGCCGTCTTTGTGGCGCATGCCCACTTGGTTGCCTTTGGCTGGCAAACCTTTGTTCAAGCCCCAAGGCGCGTTGTTGACGCGGTCGATGCGGGTTTGGTAGTTGACCTTGCTGAGTGCGGTGACCTCGGCCTCGGCGCCCAAGCCGCCCCGGAACTGACCGGCACCGGCCGAGTCTTCGCGCAAGCGGTAGTACTGAACCAGCAAGGGGAATTTGTTTTCCACCTGTTCACTGGGTCCGTTGTGGGTGTCGCCGTCGTTCATGCAGACCGTGACGTTGACGCCGTCCTCGTTGTACTTGGCGCCCCAGCCGCCGCCGATCAAGCCGCCCAGATAGATCCACAACTTGCCGTCGTTGGGGTGGATGCCATTGACGTTGGCAATCACCAAGTCGGCGTGGTGGCCGGCAATCACCGATTCAGGAATGGCTTTGGCCAGCGCTTTGAAAATCGTGTCGACCACCGTCATGGGATAAGTCATCCACACGCGCATGGGGGCGGGGTGCTGGGCACTGACCACGGTGCCGGGTGGCAAGATGACCTTGAGAGGACGGAAGTTGCCATCGTTGATGGGCTGGTCGGTGGACAAGGTCAAGCACTTGAAGGCCACTTGGGCACACGCCACGCCCGCGCCCGAATTGAAGAAGCCTTTGACCTGTGGGCTCATGCCCGACAAGTCCACCGTCATTTCGTCGTTCTTGACCGTGACCTTGACGCGGATGGGCACGGGTTGGTCCAGATCGACCGCATCGTCGTCCATGAACGATTCGGCCTCGTAAGTGCCATCGGGGATTTTCTTGACCATGGCACGGGCTTCGGCCTCGGTGTGGTCCATGATGGCTTCGATGGACGACTGCCAGGGGCCTTCGCCAAAGCGCGCCAGCATGTCCTCCATGTGTTTGACGCCAACACGGCAGGCCGAGAGCTGGGCCTCCAAGTCTCCAGCTGCGCGGTCGCGGCGGCGCACGTTCATCAAAATCAACTCTTTGATTTCTTCATTCACCACGCCGGCTTGGTGGTACTTGACGAGTGGAATTTGCAAACCTTCGGCATAGATGTCGGTGGTCACCCCGTTCAAGATGCCGCCGATGTCTTGCCAATGGGCCATGCAGGTGGAGAAGGCGACGATCTTGCCTTGGTGAAACACGGGAATCGAAAACGTCAGGTGGTTCAAGTGCGCGCCGGTGGTGTAGGCGTCGTTGGTCAACAAAATATCACCGGGGTGGATGTTGTCCTCCCCCCAGTGCTTGAGCTTGGCTTTGACCACGTCGCTCATGCCTCGGATGAACATGGGCAAGCCCAAACCGATGGAGAGGGTTTGGCCATGGCGGTCAAACAGGCCAACGGTGAAGTCGAGGGCCTCGTAGATGATCATGTTGTACGAGGTGCGCATGAGCACCGACTTCATCTCTTCGGTGGCGGCGACCAAGCTGTTGCGAATCAACTCGACGGCCACAGGGTCAATGCGTGTGGTGGATGTTTTTTTGCGTGAACGTGTCATGGGGAATTCCAATCGCTGCAACGGGTTCAAGAAAGGCCAATGGTGATGTGCAGGTTGCCCAAGGGGTCCACCACCATCACGTCTTTGGGTTGCAGCACGGTGGTGCTGGCGTGTTCTTCAATCAAGGCGGGGCCTTGGACGGTGTTGCCGGCCAACAAGGCGTCGCGGCGGTAGACCTCGGCTTGGGCCCAGCCGCCATCGCTGAAGTACACCTTACGGGAGCCCGAGCGCGCAGCCGCAGGAGGCGTGCGACGGCCCGTGGCAATTTTTTCAAGCGCAGGCTTTTTCATCTCGCCATTCAAGATGCTGCGGATGCTGACAATTTCTGCCGCCTCGTGGGGCGAGCCACGGCCATAGCGTTCGCGGTGTGCCTCGTCAAATGCTTTTTTGAGCAGCGCCATGTTTCCTTGCTTGAAGGCTGCAGCAGGCACTTCCACCGTGACCGCGTGTTCTTGCCCCACATAGCGCATGTCGAGCGCACGTTGCAGCACAATTTTGCGCGTGCTCAACTCCGCAGCGCTGAGCGCGTCCAAGGCTTGTTGCTCCATCTCTTGAAACCACTGGTCCAGGGTTTGGATGGTGACGGAGGACAGGCTGACAAATTGCGAGCGCACCAAGTCTTTGCGAAAGTCGGCCAGCAACATGCCAAAGGCCGAGAAGTGGCCTGGTGCACGCGGAATGATGACGGTGGGAATGCGCAACTCACGCGCCACCATGGAGGCATGCAAAGGCCCCGCGCCGCCATAGGCGAACAAGTTGGGGAACGCACCGGGGTCGAGTCCCCGGTCGGTGGTGACGCCCTTGACTGCGTGCGACATGGCAGCCGCACCAATGCGCAAGATGCCCAGGGCGGCCTCGGTGACTGTCAGGCCCAAAGGCTTGGCAATCTTCGCGCTCATGGCCGCCGTGGCGGCGGCTTTGTCGAGCAGCATTTCGCCGCCCAAAAAGTTTTTCGGGTCCAGACGCCCCAAGATCAAATTGGCGTCGGTCACCGTCGGTTCAGTTCCCCCTAAGCCGTAGCAGACGGGCCCAGGCGACGCCCCTGCGCTTTGCGGGCCCACGCGCAAAGCGCCAGTGCCACTCAAACTGGCAATGCTGCCGCCGCCCGTACCGACCTCGTGGATGTCGATCATGGGGGTGAGCAAAGGCAAGCCAGTGAGATAACCGCCAATCATCACGCTGTTGGCCACCAAGGCGCGGCCGTTGCGCACCACCCCGGCTTTGGCGGTGGTGCCGCCCATGTCGAACGCGATGGCGTTGGGGATGTTCAAGGCTTTGCACAAGGCCTGGGTGCCGATCACGCCGGCCGCAGGGCCCGACTCCATCATGCGCACACAGTCTTGCCGCGCTTCACTCAGCGAATACAAGCCCCCAGTGGACTGCACCACCAAGAACTTGCCTTCAAAGTCGACCGCCTTGAGTTCTTCCTCAATCTCACCCAAATATTTGTCCACCCGTGGACCGATGTAGGCGTTGGCCACCACGGTGGAGGTGCGCTCGAACTCGCGGTATTCCTGCGACAGCTCGCTGGAGATCGAGACAAACAGATGCGGCAGTTCTTGGCGCAAGTAGTCACGCACGGTTTGCTCATGCAAGGGATTGCGGTAGGAGTGCAAAAACAAGATGGCCACCGCATCCAACTCAAGCGTTTTGAGCTTCT
>CANCUP010000166.1 GCA_947381325.1 Comamonadaceae bacterium | reverse complement strand
AACTGCCGTGTTTCATTGCGCATCCTCCATTGCCCCGTTGCTTCGTGGCTGACGATCACACCCCAGCCAAGATCGCGGTCGCCATACAGCAGCGGTAAATCCACAACGCCAGGCTGGGTGGTGCTTGGTGCCAACTGCGCATCTAAGCTGCGGCAGATCAAGCCCAACTGTTGGTCGGGTGGGAGATCGGCTGGCAATTCGGTGATGCAAGTCTGGAGTTTGAGCACGTCCACATGCTCACCTTTGAGACGTGCCAAGTGTTGAATGGCCCAAGCCAGTCCATGGGTGTCGGTCATGGTGATGTTGCCTGTTGAAGAAGCGGCATGCCTGCCCTGACTTGGTATTTATAGATCGCACCCATCCAGGCTGTTTTGGCGTCTGCCAAGGCATACTCGTTTTGGGTGAGCTCGCGCACTGCATTGAGCAAATCAAGCCAAGATTTTTTTCCACCTTGGAATTGACGGCGATAAGACTCTAAGACGGTGTGAGAGCCCCCCACAGCCCGCTCGAGCGCGTTGACCTTGCGTTGGCCCGACACAATGTCCTCGCGGTCGTTCTCAAAGGCTTCTTGCACCTCGCGTTGGACAGCTTCGGCTGCTTGCTGTGAACTGTCAATGCGCGTGAGCAGTGATTGCGCTTGAAGCAGGTTGGAAAAGCCCGCATTGGGTGTGTACTGCAAACCCACAAAAGCACTCATGCGTGTGTCTGAGTAGCTCACCACCTTACCCACCGGTTGATCCACACGGACAAACACTTGGGGCCATTTTTCCGCATCTTTGGTTTGGAAGCGTGCGCGTGCCAGCTCTACCTCTGCCTGTGCTTTGAGCACGGCATTGTCTTTGGCGACCCAAAGCGCCATGTCTTGCGATGGGATCTCTTGGGCAATCCGTTGGGCCTGCTGCGGTTGGTAGAAGTCAAATGCCAGCCGAGCCGACTGGCGCAAGCCCACCATGCCAGTCAACTGTTCCAGGCGTGTCAGTCCGTTGGCATAGCCGGTTTGTGCGGAGCTGAGTTCAACCTCGGTTTGAAACACGCGGGCATCGACTTGTTCTAAATCGATGCGTGGGGACGCCAATGCCTCCACGCGTCGCACCATCTGCGCTTGAAGTTCTTTCAATCGCGTCAAGGCGAGCTCAGAAGTCTGCATTCTTTCTTTGGCGGACATGACGCTTTGCCAAGCGGAAACCACCGACAAAAAGACTTGCTGCTGTTGCTGGTAGTACTTGTAGGTGGTGGCTTTCTTTTGAGCCTCTGACTCGGAAATCTGTGACGCAATCCGGCCGCCATCCCAGAGCGGCTGTTGGGCCCGCAGGGCGCGAGACGGGGTGCTCGTGAGGGTGCCTGTTTTTGACTCCATCACGGCAGACACCACAGGCCAGCGGCCTCGTTCAGAAACCTCGACGTCTTGCTCGCTGGCTGTCACTTCCAGCCAACTGGCCCGCAGTGTTGGGTTGCCTTGCACGGTGGTCAACAGCAGGTCTTGCAGTGTGGCGCCTGCGTCTTTGGCATGCAGCCCAGCAGGGGCCATCGCCAGTCCCAAGCCCATCCACACGCCGACCAGGAGTGTGTCGATGGCGCGTCGATGGGTCTTGGTGCGTGCAAGGTTGCGGAGCATCATGGTCGGCATGCATTTTGAACAAATTCAAAATGTGAGGTTGAAAAAGGTTAATTCTATTAAAAATCATCCAGTCATCAAAGACAAAATAAAACTAAATAGCTATTCATTGGCGCGCGTGCTCTCAGCCGATCAGGGGTTCAACGCTGCCTTGACAGCGGCGGACACCAGTCCCATGTCGGCCTTGCCCGCCAACTGTGTTTTCACTGCCCCCATGACCTTGCCCATGTCGCCAGGGCCTGTAGCCCCCACTTGCGCGACGATGGCTTGCACCGCTGCAGTGATTTCTTCTGGGCTCAAGCGCTGGGGCAGGTAGACCTCGAGCACTTTCATTTCAGACGACTCCACGTCGGCCAAGTCTTGGCGGCCTGCGCTCAAATAGGCGGCTACCGAGTCTTTGCGTTGTTTGATGAGTTTGTCCACGATGGCAATCACAGCGGTGTCGTCGAGCTCGATGCGTTCATCCACCTCTTTTTGTTTCATGGCCGCCATGAGCAGGCGAATCGTGCCCAAGCGTGCGCTGTCTTTGGCGCGCATGGCGGTTTTCATGTCTTCGGTGATTTGGTCTTTGAGGCTCATGGCAACTCCAATACAGAAAGTGGGTGACGAAAAAAAACTCGCTTGAGCGTCCCCAAGCGAGCTTCTGAATAGACCCGCAGGTCTGCTTCAGGGAAGAGGCTGATTAATACAGCTTCTTGGGCAGTTGCATGCTGCGCACACGCTTGTAGTGACGCTTCACGGCTGCGGCTTTTTTGCGCTTGCGTTCGGCTGTGGGCTTCTCGTAGAACTCGCGGGCACGCAAGTCGGTCAACAGACCGAGTTTTTCAATGGTGCGCTTGAAGCGGCGCAGTGCGACGTCAAACGGTTCGTTTTCTTTTACACGGATGGTGGTCATTACCAAAAGTTTCCAAATATTGCAGCCAGAGGGTTCACAAGAAGATCGGGCTTGTGCGCCATGTCTGCGGGGTTCCCCAACACAAAGTTGATCAGGCCGTTGGGGGTTTGCCAGCAAAGACGAGGATTATAGCGACTTTAGAGATGCCGCCAAAGCCTGCCCACAGGCGTGGGCGCTGGCCCAGGCCCACTGAAAGTTGTAGCCGCCCAGCCAGCCGGTGATGTCCACCACTTCGCCAATGAAATACAGCCCGGGCTGCTTGGATTCCATGGTTTGCTGGGACAGATCGCGCGTGTCCACACCGCCCACGGTGACTTCGGCCTTTTTGTAACCCTCGGTGCCCGTTGGCGAGAGGGGCCAACTGCACAAGCGCTGCGCCAGTTGCATCAAGGCTTTGTCGCTGGCTTCCATGACCGGGCGTTGCCAGGCCGTGTCTTGCCCCGTCCACGCGTCGGCCAACCGCGAAGGCACCCAGGTGCCTAGGGCATTGGCCACCAGTTTTTTAGAGTGTTGTTTGGCCTGCATCAGTTGTTCTAGCAAGTCAATGTCGGGTGCCAAGTTCACGCGAATCTCGCTGCCTGCTTGCCAGTAGCTCGAAATTTGCAGCACCGCCGGGCCTGACAAGCCCCGGTGGGTGAACAACAAGTCTTCATCAAAGCCTTGCAAGTTTTTCTTCGTACCCGTTTCTATGCGCACCGGCAGTGACAAGCCCGACAGCTGCGCATACGGGGCCCAAGCTGCGCCATCAAAGGTCATGGGCACCAGACCCGGACGGGGGTCGATCAGGCGCAGCCCAAACTGCAGCGCGAGTCGATAGCCCAAGTCCGTGGCGCCTATCTTTGGAATCGACAGGCCGCCCGTGGCCACAACGACAGAGGCGGCACAAACCGTGCCTTGGTCGGTGTCGACCTCATAACGCGAAGCGGTGGGTGCCGTGGCATTGAAGCGCACCGCCTTCAAGCCGCAGGGCTGCCAGCGGGTCACACGCCCGCCTTGCGCACCCGCATCGCACTCGCGCAGCAGCATTTGAATCAGGTCTTCGGCCGAGCGGTCACAAAACAGCTGGCCCTTGTGCTTTTCGTGAAAAGGAATGTGGTGGCGCTGCACCAGTTCAACGAAGTCTTGCGGGGTGTAGCGGCTGAGCGCGCTGCGGCAAAACTGGGGGTTGTTGCCCAGAAAGTGTTTGTGGGGTGCGCGCACATCGAGCTCGCGGTTGGTGAAGTTGCTGCGCCCACCGCCTGAGATGCGAATCTTATCGGCCACTTTGTCGCTGTGGTCGAGCACCAGCACCTGCAAGCCTTGTTGCGCCGCCACGCCAGCGCAAAACAAACCGGCAGCACCAGCGCCGACGATCACCACATCAAAGGAATTCATGGGGGGAGTTTAGTGGCGTGCCTGCGCGGGCTGAAGCGTTCGTATCGGCGGGCCTATCAACTGGCCTTGCGCTGAGTGGCGCCCTGCGTGGCTTGCAGCTCCAGCAAGCCCTTGAACACATCGCCCACCACGATCACCGAGGGGCTGGCCATGGCCTCGCGCACCACGGTCTCCTGCAAGCTGCCCAAGGTGCACACCACATGGCGCTGCGTGGGCAGGCTCACATGCTGCACCACGGCCAGGGGGGTGCCCGCGCCCAAGCCTTGCAGCAACGCGTCTTGTAACTGCGCGGCGCCGCTCATGCCCATGTAAATCACCAAGGTCAGCTTGGCTTGCGCGGCCGTGTGGGCCAGGCCGACCCAGTCGACGCCGTTGGCGTCATCTTTCTTGGCGTGGCCGGTGATGAAGAGCACCCCGTGCGCGTGCTCACGGTGGGTGAGCGACACGCCCAGCGAGGTCACGCCAGCCAAGCCTGCGGTGATGCCGTTGACCACCGTCACCGACACCCCTTGGGCCTGCAAATGTTCTAGCTCTTCACCGCCACGACCAAAGATGAAGGGGTCACCGCCTTTGAGGCGCACCACGTTCTCACCGGCCTTGGCTTCTTGCAGCATCAGCTTTTCAATGAAGGCCTGCGGCGTCGAGCGGCAACCGCCGCGCTTGCCCACATGCACGATGCGCGCGCTCGGCGCGGCATAAGCCAGCACCGCATCACTCACCAAGTCGTCCACCAACAGCACCGTGGCCGCCCCAATCGCTTTGACCGCTTTGAGGGTCAGCAGTTCAGGGTCACCCGGGCCTGCGCCGACCAAGGTGACGTGGGGGGTGGGGGTGGCGTTGGCGCGTGTCATGGTGAGGGAGTGGTTGAAGATCGGTTGTGGGCGTGTCAAAGCGCCAAGGCCTGCAAGGCAGCTTGCACTTGGCGCGCAATGGGGGCGGGCACAGGCAGTTGACCGTCTAGCACGGCTTGGATGTAGCGTGCTGTGGTGACGGCATCGGTTTGTGTGGGTAAGTCGGGCAGTTGCGCCAACGAGCCGCTTTGCGCCTCCACCAAGGTGTGGCGCACGCCATGGGCGAAGGCGTCAATCTGTGGTTGGCGGCGTGCATCGGCCACCACCTCGCCCTCGGTGCCGCGCAACAGCAGGGCGCGTGCGCCTGTGAGGGCCCAGGTGTTGGCCATGGACACCGCGTATTCAGGGTGCGTGTAGCTGCCCACCAGCAAGGCCTCGCCCGCCATGGGGTTCATGAGTTTGACCAAGCTGTGGGCCGGGTTGCGCAAACCCACCACGCGGCGCACATCCAGCAAGCGTTTCAGGCCTGGGCACAACACCTCGGTCGGCACAAACACCTGTTCGCCTGCTTGCAGGCTTCGCACCGCGTGCAGCGGCGCATGGCCCATGGCAGCCAGCACCTCTTGGGTGGTGACGCGGGCTGACTCGGTGGCGCAACCATGCACGACCACGGCCAAGCCCTCACGTGCCAGCAGCGCTGCCAGCAAAGGCGTGAGCACGGGCAGTTTGCGGGCACCGTTGTAGCTGGGCAGCACCACCACGCGGGTGCCCGCGTCAGCACTGAGGCGATGCAATCGTGCATGGGCGGCGTCTAAAAAACCCGCCATTTCTTCAGGCGTTTCGCCTTTGATGCGCATGGCCAAGCAAAAGGCGCCGATCTCCAAGTCGCTCACGCTGCCATCGAGCACTTGGCCCATCAAGTCAGCAGCTTGGGTGCGGTCGATGGCGCGCGCGCCGTCGCGACCGCGGCCAATGACTTTGAGGTAGTGTGCAATTGCCATGTCTGTATTGTCCCGCAGCACAGATAACTTGGCGCTATATGGCCAATGACGGCGTGGCCGCTTCAGCGGCTAGATGCAGGCGAATCATGCGCCGCAACTCAGGCACGCACGAGCCGCACTGGGTGCC
>CANCUP010000165.1 GCA_947381325.1 Comamonadaceae bacterium | reverse complement strand
AAGACGGGAATGAACATCACGCTCAAGCTCGACGCCAAGGGCGGCAAGCTGCGCGCCAACCCCAACCACGCCGCTTGGGCAAACACAAACACACCGATGGCGTTGTAAACAATGGCGCCCCAGGTGGGGCCTGAGGGCATGGCCCAGCGGTCGATCTCAATGCAGGCGGCCACCCCCGTCATCACCACAGCGGTCATGCCGGTCATCCAAAACACAATGGTGAGCGTGGGCACGCTCATCTGGGTGTGACGAATTTGTTGGGTGCCCAGCGCCCAAGCCGCAGCGGCCATCAACGCCATGACCACGCCCAAGGGCTTGCCCGACAAGTCGGTCAACTCATGCCAGAGCAACAGCATGGCGCCCACAGCGGCCAAGGCCACGCCCAGCCAAGCCCGCGCACGCAGCGGTGATTTGAAAAACAACATCCCGATCACGGCCGAAAAAATCGGCATGGTGTAGCCCAGAATGGCGGCGCGACCGCTGGACAAATCTTGCACCGCCAAGATCATCAGCACATGCCAGACGAACATGTTGCTGCTGGCCAGCAGCATCAGATCTTTCCACTCGCTGCGCGGGATTTTGAAGGGCACTTTCATTTTCAGCAGCACCAAACCCAGCAAGGGCCAGCCGATCCACATCGAGAGGCTGCGAAACGTGATGGGTGGGTAGCCGGTGACACCGACTTTCAAGATGGGCCAGTTGATGCCCCACACCAAGGTGAGGATGACAAGGGTGACCCACTGTTTGCGGGTGAGCTGGTGTGCGTGGGGCATAGGGGTGAAGCTTAGCGCAGCGATCGCTTGACGTGTGCGGATGGTCAGGCTTGACGGAGCGCCCCCTCAGAGGTCGTGGACAATGGTGTTTTTCATTCAAAATC
Organism: Comamonadaceae bacterium; assembly: GCA_947381325.1. Classification (GTDB taxonomy): domain Bacteria; phylum Pseudomonadota; class Gammaproteobacteria; order Burkholderiales; family Burkholderiaceae_C; genus Limnohabitans. The sequence continues at coordinate 4,953 of CANCUP010000165.1, read as the reverse complement.
TCGCCATGCAGATCACCCAAGACACGGCCGTCACCCTCAAATACCAAATCACCACCCCCGCAGGCAAGTCCCTGGACTCGGGGAATTTGTCGTATTTACACGGTGGCTATGAGAACATTTTTCCCAAGGTCGAAGCCGCACTCCATGGCCAAGCTGTGGGCTTTGCCGTCAAGCTGGATTTGAGCGCCGACGATGCATTTGGCGAACGCGACGAATCGTTGGTGCGTGTGATACCCAAATCAGAATTTCCTCCGGGCGTGAAAGTCGGCGGGCAGTTGCAAGCCGCGGGCGATGACGGTCAGCCGTGCGTGTTCAACGTGATGAAGATCAAAGGGCCCGAGGTGCACCTAGACGGCAACCATGCCTTGGCGGGTCAAGCGCTGCGTTTCAGCTGTACCGTGACCGATGTGCGCGCTGCCACGGCAGAAGAAATTGTGCACCGCCATGTGCATGGCGCGCATGGGCACCAGCATTGACATCAGCTGGGTAGCAAACGCTTCAAATACCGCCCGGTGAAACTGGCCGGGTTGTCGGCCAATTGCTCGGGCGTGCCCACGCCCACCACTTGACCGCCGCCACTGCCGCCTTCAGGCCCCATGTCGATGAGCCAGTCGGCGGTTTTGATGACGTCCAAGTTGTGCTCGATGATGACGATGGTGTTGCCCGCGTCGCGCAGGTGTTGCAACACTTTCAGCAGCAAATCAATGTCGGCAAAGTGCAGGCCGGTGGTGGGCTCGTCCAAGATGTAGAGCGTGCGCCCGGTGTCGCGCTTGCTCAACTCCAAGGCCAGCTTCACACGCTGTGCTTCACCGCCCGAGAGGGTGGTGGCTGCTTGGCCGAGTTGCAGGTAGGACAGGCCCACATCCATCAGGGTTTGCAGCTTGCGGGCGATGTTGGGCACGGCGTTGAAGAAGCTCAGCGCTGCTTCGACGGTGAGCTCCAAAATTTGCGCAATGTTCTTGCCCTTGTACATGACCTCGAGGGTTTCGCGGTTGTAGCGCAGGCCGTGGCACACGTCGCAGGGCACGTACACATCGGGCAAAAAGTGCATCTCCACCTTGACCATGCCGTCGCCCTGGCAGGCTTCGCAGCGACCACCGCCTGAGCCTGCGGCCACGTTGAAGCTGAAGCGCCCGGGGCCATAGCCACGCTCGCGGGCCGAGGGCACTTCGGCCATCAGCTCGCGAATGGGGGTGAACAAGCCGGTGTAGGTGGCGGGGTTGCTGCGCGGGGTGCGGCCAATGGGGGACTGGTCGACGTTGATGACTTTGTCGAAGTAGTCGAGCCCGGTGATCTCGTCGTGGGCGGCGGGCTCTTCGTGCGCACGGTGGATGGTGTGGGCGGCAGCGGTGTACAACGTGTCGTTGACCAGCGTGGATTTGCCCGATCCAGACACGCCCGTGACGCAGGTGAGCAAGCCCACCGGCACATCCACGCTCACGTGCTTCAAGTTGTTGCCGCGTGCGCCGGTGATGCGAATGACTTGGTCTTTGCAGGCTTGCTTGTCGAGCAGGCGGTGCGCGGCCAGTTGATCGGGCGGCACAGGCAAAAAGCCGTGGCGTTGGGTGGGCACCTCGATGCGCAGGGCTTGCGCCAGGTAGCGCCCGGTGAGTGAGGCCGGGTTGGCCTCGATCTCGGCGGGTGTGCCTTGCGCCATCACCGCGCCGCCATGCACGCCAGCGCCGGGGCCCATGTCCACGCAGTAGTCGGCGGCACGGATCATGTCTTCGTCGTGCTCCACCACCAACACGCTGTTGCCAATGTCGCGCAGGTGTTTGAGGGTGTCGATCAGGCGGTCGTTGTCGCGCTGGTGCAAGCCAATGCTGGGCTCGTCGAGCACGTACATCACACCGGTCAGGCCCGAGCCAATTTGCGAGGCCAGGCGAATGCGTTGCGCCTCGCCGCCAGACAGCGTGTCGGCACTGCGGTCGAGGCTCAAGTAGGTCAGGCCCACATCGTTCAAGAACTTCAGGCGTGAGGCGATTTCGCGCACCACCTTGTCGGCAATTTCAGCCTTGGCGCCTTGGAGTTTCAAGGTGTTGAAGTAGCCAAAGCATTCGCCCAAGGTGCTGTGGCTGATGTCGAAGATGCCGCGCATTTGCGCGCCTTCGCCAATGCGCACGTTGCGCGCTTCGCGGCGCAAGCGGGTGCCGCCGCAGCTGGTGCAGGCGCGGCTGCCACGGTAGCGCGCCAGGTCTTCGCGCACCACCACCGAGTCGGTCTCGCGGTAGCGGCGCTCCATGTTGACCAAGATGCCTTCGAACGGGTGTTTCTTGCTGAGCTTTTTGCCGCTGCCGTTGTCCAAGCTGTAGTTGAACTTGATCTCTTCGTCGCCCGAGCCGTAGAGCAACACCTGTTGCACGTCGGGGCTGAGGTTTTCAAACGCGGCATCGAGGTCAAACTTGTAGTGCTTGGCCAAGCTCTCCAGCAAGTTGAAGTAGTGCGCGTTGCGGCGGTCCCAGCCTTTGATGGCCCCACTGCCCAAGCTCAGCGAGGGGAAGGCCACCACACGGGCGGGGTCGAAAAAGTCTTGGTGACCCAAGCCGTCACATGCCGGGCATGCGCCGACCGGCGAGTTGAAGGAGAAGAGGCGCGGCTCCAACTCGCTGATGGAGTAGCTGCACTGCGGGCAAGCGAACTTGGCGTTGAAGCTGTGCTCCACCCCGGTGTCCATCTCCAGCGCAATGGCGCGGCCTTCGGCCAAGCGCAGCGCGGCTTCAAAGCTCTCGGCCAGGCGCTGGCGCAAACCCGGCGGTGGCGCGGTCACCGCCACATCGCCGATGCTGGGGGCGGTGGCGACGTGCGGCGCTGCCGGTGCTTCGTGGCGCACCTTGATGCGGTCAATCACCACGTCGATGTCGTGCTTCTCGGTTTTCTTGAGTTGCGGCAAGTCGTCGTACTCAAACACTTGGCCACCGACGCGAAAGCGCACATAGCCCTGGGCTTGCAGGTTGGCAAACACGTCGGTGTATTCGCCTTTGCGGTCACGTGCCAGCGGGGCCAGCAGCATGAGCTTGGTGTCTTCGGGCAGGGCCATCACCGCGTCCACCATTTGCGACACGCTTTGCGCTTGCAGGGCCAGGTTGTGGTCGGGGCAGTACGGCGTGCCGGCGCGGGCAAACAGCAGGCGCAGGTAGTCGTGAATTTCGGTCACCGTGCCCACGGTGGAACGTGGGTTGTGGCTGGTGGCTTTTTGCTCAATGCTGATGGCGGGTGACAGGCCTTCGATCAGGTCGACATCGGGCTTGTCCAAACGGCCCAAGAACTGACGCGCGTAGGCCGAGAGGCTTTCCACGTAGCGGCGCTGGCCCTCGGCGTACAAGGTGTCAAACGCCAAGCTCGACTTGCCCGAACCCGACAAGCCGGTGATCACCACCAGCTGGTTGCGCGGAATGTCGAGGTCGATGTTTTTGAGGTTGTGCGTGCGCGCCCCGCGAATGCTGATGTTTCGCATGGCGGAGGGGCTGTTCATGGCCTGGCCCAAGTAGGTGCCGTCGGTGGGTGCGTTCACAGGTGAGTCAATCAAAGGGCAACCCGCCATGATAGTGGCGATGGGCCAAGTCCGCTTTGGGAATCCAGGACAATGAAGGCTGTGACGACAGATACAGCCCCCGCCGCCTCCCCCGATCTCAGCCCTTCCATGACGCCCACCGAGCGCCGCGCCAGCGGCAGCTTGGCGTCGATCTTTGCCTTGCGCATGCTGGGCTTGTTTTTGGTGCTGCCGGTGTTTGCCTTGGAGGCGCGCCAATACCCCGGCGGCGATGACCCGGTGCTGATTGGTTTGGCCATGGGCATTTACGGCCTGACGCAAGGGCTGCTGCAAATTCCGTTCGGTGTGGCTTCTGACCGCTTTGGGCGCAAGCGTGTGATCGTGCTGGGCTTGTTGGTGTTTGCTGTGGGCAGCCTGTGGGCGGCCTCGGCAGACACCCTGAACGGTTTGCTGGCAGGGCGTGCCCTGCAAGGTGCCGGTGCAGTGTCGGCAGCCGTGACCGCGTTGTTGGCAGATTTGACGCGAGACAGCGTGCGCACCAAGGCCATGGCCATGGTGGGGGCCAGCATTGGGCTGATGTTTGCGCTCTCCTTGGTGTTGTCGCCGCTGCTGGCGGGCTGGATCGGTTTGTCCGGCTTGTTTGCCTTGACCGCGCTGTTGGCCCTGCTGGGCGTGGCGGTGGTGGTGTGGACCGTACCGCCTGAGCCGGTGCTGCACAAAGACGCCGCACGTGGCGGCTTGCGCCAGGTGCTGGCCATGCCTGCGCTGCTGCGTTTGAACCTCGGGGTGTTTGTGCTGCACGCGGTGCAACTGGCCATGTGGGTGGCCGTGCCCGCCTTGTTGGTGCAGGCCGGCTTGGACAAAGACCACCACTGGCAGGTCTATCTGCCGGCCGTGCTGGCCTCGTTTGTGGTGATGGGCGGCGTGTTTGCGGCCGAGCGTCGTGGGCTGTTGCGGGCGGCTTTTTTGTCGGCCATTGGCTTGATTGCCCTGGTGCAGGTGGCGTTCTTTTGGGTGGCTTCGGGCGCGCCCACGCTCATGGTGCTGGCCTGGTTGCTGTTTGCCTTTTTTTGTGGCTTCAACGTGCTGGAGGCCACGCAGCCCAGCCTTGTGTCACGTTTGGCGCCTGCCCCCTCGCGTGGCGCGGCCATGGGGGTCTACAACACCTTGCAATCGCTGGGCTTTTTTGCGGGGGGTTGGATGGGCGGTCAACTGGTCAAAGGCTATGGCACACAAGGCTTGTTTTTGACTTGTGCCGCGTTGATGCTGTTGTGGTTGGCGCTAGCGTGGCCCATGGTGGCCCCGGCTCGCCAAGCGGTTTGAGCAAAGCCCCCATAATCTGCCTATCTCTGGAGGAATTTACCCATGGCATCCGTTAACAAAGTGATTCTCGTCGGCAACTGTGGCCGCGACCCCGAAGTGCGTTATTTGCCCAGCGGCCAAGCCGTGGCCAATGTGAGCGT
>CANCUP010000164.1 GCA_947381325.1 Comamonadaceae bacterium | reverse complement strand
CTGGTCAAGATCAGGTCGTGGTGGTTGGCTGCATCACGCAGCGCTTGAAGGGTGGCTTCACGTTGATCGGGAACGATGCCAAGGTCCGTCACCTCACAGCCCAAGCGTTGCAGCATGGCGCGTAAAAAGAAACGGTTGGAGTTGTAAATCGCGCCAGGCGGCATGGCCTCAGGGGCCACATCGCCAGGCATGACCAACTCGTCACCTGTCGAAAACAAAGCCACGCGCGGACGTGGTGCCACCTGCAATTGCGCCAGGCCGATGCTGGCAGCTAAGCCCAGGGATGCGGGGGTGAGCCGATCGCCCACAGACAAGACCTTGGCGCCACGGGTGACGTCCTCCCCCGAGCGACGAATCCATTGCCCAAGCGGTACGGGCTTGAGCACCTTGACCTGTGAGGGCTCGACTGCCTCACAGTCTTCTTGCATCACCACAGCATCTGCCCCCTCTGGAATGGGTGCACCGGTAAAGATACGGGCAGCCTCACCCACACCCAAAGGCGTACCGTGGTATCCCGCAGGGATGCGTTGTGTCACACGCAGCAACGCACCAGCCTGAATGCAGTCGGCCACTCGCACGGCATAGCCATCCATGGAGCTGTTGTCTTGTGGTGGGACTTGCAAGGCAGATGTCACATCTTGCGCCAGCACCCGACCATCGGCCTCGAAGGTCGAGGCCATTTGCACACCGGGCAACGGCAAGGCATGCGCCAACAACTGGGGCAGCGCTTCATCCAAAGACAACAAGGCAGGTCGGGTCATAACAAGGGTGGGTTGTAGTCGAAACGGTCTTGGTTGGCCAGCAACCAATCACAGACCGCCTCAGGGTCGTTCAAATCTAGCACAGGGCGCTGCGTGGCCTCGGGTAAAGCCTCGGGCGAATCGGTGGCAATGGCCACCACAAAATCATCGTCCGGGTATCGCACGGGTTGACCTGAGGCTTGGCGCCACACCTCAACCTTTTGAATATCGCTGTTTTTAAAGCCTTCGACCAGCACCCAGTCCACCCCGTCATAGACCTCAGCCAGCAGATGGTGCACAGACAGTTGCGTGGATTGCTCAAACTCCCGCTGCAGCACCAAGCGCCGGTGTGAGGCCAACACCACTTCAAAAGCGCCTGCTTCACGGTGCCGCCAGCTGTCTTTGCCAGGGTGGTCAACGTCAAAGTCATGGTGTGCATGCTTGACCACCGAGACCCGCAAGCCACGCAGGCGCATCACCCCAATCATTTGCTCCACCAGGGTGGTTTTTCCGGAACCGGAAAAACCAGCAAAGGCCACCACTTTCATGCGTGGTCGCAATGCTGGACGATATAGGCCTTGACTGATGCCACGTCAGCGGGCATGACCTGCACGCGGCGCGGCAGTTTTTCAATACCTTCAAACTTGGCCGGACGCTCGGGCTGACGGTTCAAGGCTTCTACGATGGTGACGGCAAATTTGATCGGCAATGCAGTCTCAAGCACAACCATCGGCACGCCTGCTTGTACACGCTCACGCGCAACCTTGATGCCGTCTGCCGTGTGCGTATCCACCATTTGCCCAAAGTCTTGGAAGACCGAACGAATGGTCTGCAAACGATCCGCGTGGGTGCTTTTGCCACTCACAAAGCCGTAGCGCGTTGAGGCTTGTGCAAATTGCGGGTCGGTACTCAAGTCAAAACGCCCCTGTGCAGAGAGTTCTGCGCCGAATAAGCGTTTGACCCGGGCACCATCACGACCCAACAAGTCGAACACAAAACGCTCAAAGTTGCTAGCTTTGGAAATGTCCATCGAAGGACTCGACGTCTCGTGTGTGTCAGCGCTGCCTCGCACACGGTACAAACCGGTGCGAAAAAACTCATCGAGCACATCGTTTTCGTTGGTCGCCACCACCAGTTGGGCGATTGGTAGACCCATCATGCGGGCAACATGAGCGGCACACACATTGCCAAAATTACCGCTCGGTACAGTGAAGCTCACGCGTTGGGCGTTGTCTGTGGTGACTTGAAAGTACCCCGCAAAGTAGTACACCACCTGCGCCAGCAAGCGGGCCCAGTTGATGGAGTTGACCGTGCCGATTTTGTATTTGCTCTTGAATTCAAGGTCGTTGGACACAGCCTTGACCAAGTCTTGGCAATCGTCAAACACGCCTTCAATCGCGATGTTGTGGATGTTGTCGTCGAGCAGGCTGAACATCTGCGCCTGCTGGAATGGACTCATGCGCCCATGAGGGCTGGTCATGAACACGCGCACGCCGCGCTTGCCGCGCATGGCGTATTCGGCTGCGCTGCCAGTGTCCCCGCTGGTCGCACCAAAGATATTGAGTTCCTCGCCACGGCGCGCCAATTCGTACTCAAACAAATTACCCAGCAGCTGCATGGCCATGTCTTTGAAGGCTAAGGTGGGTCCATTGGACAATGCCTCAACAAACAAACCAGGCTCGAGCGCGCGCACCGGCACAATCTCCGCCGTGCCAAACACCTCTTGGGTGTAGGTTTTGACACACAAGGCTTTCAGGTCATCGGCAGGAATGTCATCGATGTAGAGCGACAGCACCTCAAAGGCAAGGCTGGCATAGCCTTGGCTTGCGTAAATTTGGCGCAGGCGTGCCAGCGCATCTGGCGTCACTTGGGGGTAATGGTCAGGCAAATACAAGCCACCATCTGGGGCCAAGCCCTCTAACAAAATTTCACAAAAACGCTTGCGCTCGGGATGACCGCGTGTCGACTGGTACTGCATCAGTTCAGCTCTTCTTTGCGGATGCGGGTAATCGGTGCCAACACCGTGCTGAGTTGTTGCATCTCAGCCATGGCTTGGTTCATCATGGCTTCTGGGCAATCGTGGGTCAGAATGATCAAATCAGTGTGGCTCTCACCTTCACCGGCTTCGCGCTGAAGCACCGCATCAATGCTGATGTTGGCCGTCGCCAAAATTCCCGTGACCTTGGCCAGTACCCCCGCTTGATCGGCCACACGCAGGCGCAAGTAGTAGCTGGTCACCACCTGGTCCATCGACAGCATAGGTAAATCACTCATGGCGTCGGGTTGGAAAGCCAGGTGCGGCACACGGTTGAGTGGGTCCACGGTGTGCAAACGGGTGATGTCGACCAAGTCGGCAATGACTGCACTGGCAGTGGGCTCGCTGCCCGCGCCCTTGCCGTAATACAAAGTAGTCCCCACTGCGTCGGCATGCACCATCACCGCATTCATCGCGCCCTCGACGTTGGCAATCAGGCGCTTGGCGGGTACCAGACAGGGGTGTACGCGCAGCTCAATGCCCTTTGGGGTGCGCTTGGAAATACCCAACAGCTTGATACGGTAACCCAATTGCTCGGCATAGCGTATGTCTTGAGACTCTAACTTGGTGATGCCTTCAACGTAAGCTTTGTCAAACTGCACCGGAACGCCAAAGGCAATCGCCGACATGATGGTAGCCTTGTGCGCTGCATCAATACCCTCAATGTCAAACGTAGGGTCAGCTTCTGCATAACCAAGGGCTTGGGCTTGCTTGAGCACATCGTCAAAGGCCAAACCTTTGTCACGCATTTCAGACAAGATGAAGTTGGTGGTGCCGTTGATGATGCCAGCCAGCCATTGGATGCGGTTGGCCGTCAAGCCTTCACGCAAGGCCTTGATGATAGGAATTCCACCGGCCACAGCGGCCTCAAAAGCTACCATCACGCCTTTATTGTGGGCGGCAGCAAAAATCTCGGTGCCATGTACTGCCAACAGTGCTTTGTTGGCAGTGACCACATGCTTGCCTGCAGCGATGGCCTCTAGCACCAGTTGCTTGGCAACGCCGTAGCCACCAATCAACTCCACCACGATGTCAATCTCTGGGTTGGCGATGATTTGGCGGGCATCGCTGACAACCCGAACATTGTTTCCCACGATCGATGTGGCACGTGCCACATCCAAATCAGCCACCATGGTGATGGCAATGGGTCGACCGGCTCGACGCTGGATCTCTTCTTGGTTGCGTTTGAGCACTTCGAAAGTGCCGCTGCCTACGGTGCCTATGCCCCAAAGGCCTACTTGGATCGGTTTCATGCGGAATGTTTGTTGCGGTAGTTTTCAAGAAATTTGGCGATGCGCCCAATGGCCTCGCGCAAGTCGCCCTCGTGTGGCAAGAACACGATGCGAAAGTGATCTGTGCTGGGCCAGTTAAAGCCAGTGCCCTGAACCAGCATCACTTTGGTTTCTTGAAGCAGTTCCAAGAAAAAATGTTGATCATCGTGAATTGGGTAGATTTTGGAATCGAGTCGCGGAAACATATAAAGCGCGGCCTGAGGCTTGACGCATGTCACACCTGGAATTGCACAGATGAGCTCATAGGCCAAGTCGCGTTGTTTACGCAGTCGCCCGCCTTCTCCAACTAGATCGTTGATACTTTGGTAGCCGCCCAAAGCCGTTTGAATGGCCCACTGCCCCGGCACATTGGCGCACAAACGCATGTTCGAGAGCATGTTCAAGCCTTCGATGTAATCTGCGGCTGGCTTCTTATCGCCGGACACGATCAACCAACCTGCTCGGTAACCGCAAGAGCGATAGCTTTTGGACAAGGAGTTGAAGGTCAGGGTCAGGACATCTTGGCTGAGACTGGCAATGGGTGTGTGCTTGGCACCGTCGTACAACACTTTGTCGTACACCTCATCGGCAAAGATCACCAAGCCGTTTTCACGGGCCAAAGCCACGATTTGCTTGAGCAAATCATCAGAATACAAAGCACCTGTCGGGTTGTTGGGGTTGATCACCACGATGCCTTTGGTGTTGGGCGTGATCTTGGCTCGTATGTCGTCCACACTCGGCATCCAACCGTTCGCCTCGTCGCACATGTAATGCACTGGCGTACCACCGGACAGGCTGACTGCCGCCGTCCACAGAGGATAGTCGGGTGCAGGCAGCAGCAACTCGTCCCCGTTGTTGAGCAAGGCATTGGTCGCCATCACAATCAGTTCGCTGGCACCATTGCCCAAGTAAATGTCGTCTAGCGTGACACCCTTGATGCCCTGCTTTTGGGTTTCGTGCATGACAGCTTTTCGGGCACCAAAAATGCCCTTGCTGTCCGAATAGCCTGCCGAATTGGGCAAGTTGCGAATCATGTCTTGCTGAATTTCTTCAGGCGCATCGAAACCAAACACGGCCAAATTGCCGATGTTGAGCTTGATGATTTTGTGGCCTTCCTCCTCCATTTGACGTGCACGGTCCATGATGGGACCGCGAATGTCATAACAGACGTTAGACAGCTTGTTGGATTTTTGGATCTTCTTCAAAGTCCCTCCGAGGGCGCTTTTACGGGTGAAAACCTATAATTTGAACACAGAACACACTGCCTATCAGCCCACTGCAACGACAAATCACCAATGAAACTACAACCCGACCGCTTAGATGTCCAATCTGTCACGGGCTATGGGCCCGGTTGGGTGGCGATTCAAGGCGAAAAAATCCACCACAGTGTGGTGATTTCGTCGGACGGCACAAAATTCGATTGGAATTGTCGGGACCTCCACGAACTCACCTCAACGCATTTTGAACAGCTTTCCGCCATGAATGTGGAATTGGTGATCTTTGGAAGCGGTAAACAACTGCGCTTTGTTCCTGCGGCCATGCTACAGGCGCTGATGCGCAAGCGCATCGGTGTAGAAACCATGGACACCCAGGCCGCTTGCCGCACTTACAACATCTTGGCTGGCGAGGGTCGTAAGGTTGCAGCTGCTTTGCTGGTTGAAAACCCCATCAGCGCCGGAGGCTGAGAGTGGGCGCCACTTGTTCATTTGGCTGCTAAAAAAACATCGTTTTCAAGCTAAAATAACAGGTTGCCGTTGGGGGCGTCTAGACAGTTGCCCCACTCCCTCGGCTGTCTTTACTGTCACACCTGATTG
>CANCUP010000163.1 GCA_947381325.1 Comamonadaceae bacterium | reverse complement strand
GCGCAGTTCGCCCAAGGTGATGGTGGACATGGCCAATTGCTGTACCGACAGTGCCTCAAACCTGTGGCGCACAGCCGCTGGCTGCCCTTTGGCGATGTAGATGCAGATGTTGGTATCCAGCAAGTAGCGGGTGGGCGAACCGGCCATTGTCAAAATGGCTCACGTTCTTGGGGCGGGGTGTCTTGACGGCCGTCGGCCATGAAATCAGCAGGCAAACTGCCCAACAAGTCAAACACAGCAACCGCACTGGTGGGCACTTGGCGCAGCACGATGTCGTTGCCTTGCCGAAAGATCTCGACGCGGTCTTGCTCAAACCGAAACTCTTTGGGCAAACGCACAGCCTGGCTGTTGCCAGACTGAAAAATGCGGGCGTAGGTCATGACGAGTCCTTACACAATGTATATACGTTTAGTATATACATCCATCTATGACTTGTCTAGCAGATCAAAAGCACATGTCGAATCGAGCTGAGGCATGAGTCAAAACCTCTAGGTTTGCCTACGCCTAAAGGTGATAGCCTCACCCTGAAGAATCAAGGAATTCCCCGTATGTTCAAACACATGGTGTGGGCCGTGGCCCTCGGCGCATGCAGCTTGTTGCCACTGGCCCATGCGCAAACCTCAGCCGCAAGCTATCCGAGCAAGCCCATCAAAATCATCGTGCCCTTCCCTGCCGGCGGCACGTCGGATGTGTTGGCGCGTTTGATCGGCCAAAAGATGAGTGACGCCTGGGGCCAACCCGTGGTGGTGGAAAACCGCGCAGGCTCCAGCGGCAATGTGGGGGCCGATGCCCTGGCCAAGTCGGCCCCCGATGGCTACACCTTGGCGTTGATGGATGTGGGCAACTTGGCCATCAGCCCCTCGTTGTACAAGCTGACTTTTCAGGTGCCCAACGACTTTGCGCCCATCACCATGGTGGCCTACTCGCCCCACCTGCTGGTGGTGCCCAGCAAGCTGCCTGTGAACAACGTGGCCGAGTTGGTGGCCTATGCCAAAGCACAAAACGGCAAGGTCAACTTTGCAGCAGCCGCTGGCATGGGCAGCGCCACGCATTTGGCGGGCGTGATGTTTGCGCAACGCACGGGCGTGGCCTGGAGCTATGTGCCCTACAAAGGCGGCGCACAGGCCATGACCGATTTGGTGGGTGGCCAAGTGGACGTGACCTTCAATGGCATGGTGGCCACCTACCCGCATGTCAAATCGGGCAAGCTCAAACTGTTGGCCGTCAGCAGCGCCAAGCGCAATGCCCAAGTGCCCGACACACCCACGGTGGCTGAAACATTGCCGGGCTTTTTAACCGGCAGTTGGCAAGGCCTGCTGGCCCCCGCTGGCACGCCCAAACCCGTGGTGGACAAACTGCACGCCGAGGTGCAACGCATCGTGGCAATGCCCGAGATCAAAGAACGCTTGACCACCCTGGGCGCAGAAGCCCTGGCCATAAGCCCCGATCAGTTTGGCCAGTGGCTCAAACAAGAAATGGCGACGATGGCCAAAGTGGTGAAGGATGGGCAGGTGACGGTGGATTGAGGGCGCTGCGCCATCAGATGTGCTCAGTGCCGCTCCACGACTCGGCATGTACACACAGTTTGCGCAGCAGGGTTTCAAACGCGGCAAGTTCTTGCGCATTGAAACATTGCATCATCGCAGCCTCTCGCTTTTTGAGTCCGGGCATGAAGCGGTTGTGCATTTTTCGACCCGCTGGGGTGATCCATAAAACCAATCGGCGCTGGTCTTGCACATCTGGCTCTCTGCGAATCAGCGCTTTTTTCTCCAACGCAGTCACAGCTCGGCTGATGTTGTTCTTCAAATGCCCTGAGAAGTCACAAATGTCACTCGCAGATATGCCGTCGCGGTGGTACAAAAAAATCAAGGTCAGTATTTCTGGACGGGTCAATCCAAACTTTGCTTCGATCGATCGAAACGAAGGTTCGCGGTAAGAGTTGATCATGTAGCCCATCTTGTAGGCAAATGGGATCGAAACGCCGTCAATGATTTCACTCAGCGGTTTGGGTGCGGTGGCCATGTCTCTCAGACTCTCTGTTCATGCCAAGACCCCTCCATGTTTGAGGGCCATGCTCTAGCGGCTGATCCTACCAGTGCGGGCAATCCAAGCGATGACAGGAAGAGGTTGCACACTGTAAATTACCGGGTAAACCCGGCAACTCAGATCTGTTCCACTTGGTACCATTCGGTTCCATATGGAACAGACCATCGACCATCTGGCCAGTACCAGCCAAGCGTGTGATGACTTCCCCGTGGGCGCATTGAAAACTGTGACTTTCACCACCGGCAGCCTCAGCCATCCGATGGTGGCTGCAGAGGTGGCAGGCAACACCGTGCGGGAAAGCAAACCGCCCATCGTCATGATTCACGGCGGTTTTCACACAGGTCAGGCTTTTTTAAAAACCGCTGATGGCAGGCCAGGGTGGGCCGCGCTTTTTGCACAACGCGGACACCGTGTGGTCGTGCCCGACTGGCCCGCACATGGGCAATCCCCAGGTCTGAAAAACATTCACCAGCTCAACACACAACACATCGCCGAGTCGTTTGGCGCGTTGTTGCGCAACGTAGGTCCGTGCGTGGTGATGGCGCATTCAGCGGGTGGGCCTGTAGCATGGTGGTTGGCTGAAAATTTCCCCCAACACGTGCTCGCCATCCTAGGCATTGCGCCCGGCCCAGCAGCCAATATTCTTCCCGTTCTGCCTGACGATCCAGAAGCTGTTCTGGCCCTGCGCTTTGACGAACAAGCGGGGTGTCCGGTTTACTCCAAGCCAGGCGCGGCGGTGACCGTTGACGTGCATTTCATTCGTGAGTTTTGGGCCAACAGCCCACGTTTTCCGCTCACGCACTTGAGCGAATACGCTTCAACCATCGTCCCCGAGAGCCCACGCATTTTGAACGAGCGGTTCAACATCGGTGGAGCCGGCCTTGTCCTGAAGACACCAGAGGTGGTGCGCGAACGTCCCATCTTGATTGTCACAGGCGAACTCGATCGCCGACACAGCAAAAAGATCGATGGCGCTCTAGCCAATTACCTAGGCGCAGACTTCATGTGGCTGCCAGATGTTGGCATCGTCGGAAACGGACACATGCTCATGATCGAGGACAACAGCCATGAAATTGCAGCGCTCATGATGGCATGGCTGCAAGACCAAGGGCTTTGAGATTCACTGATTCACCCCCAACGGAGACACCTATGAACCCACATCTTTCACGCCGACAAATTCTGGCCGCAGCGGCTGGCAGCACCCTGGTCGCTGCCAGCGGCTCGGCCCTGGCCCAGACATCGGCTTACCCCAACCGCCCCATCAAAATCATCATGCCCTGGGCAGCCGGTGGAGGCGGAGATGTGTTGGTGCGCGCCATGACGCCGTCTATCGCGCAACGTTTGGGACAACCGGTGGTGGTGGACAACCGCCCGGGTGCTATCGGCACCATTGGCAGCCAAGTGGTCGCTCGCAGTGCGCCCGATGGCTACACGCTGGTCTATGGCACAGCCGACTCGCACTCGATTGCGCCGCACATTTTGAAATCGGTGCCATTCGACTCACGCAAAGACTTCACGGCCGTGGCACCGATTGGCTTCACGCCCTTGGCACTGATTGTTCACGCCTCGCACCCCGCCAAGAATTTTTCGCAGTTCTTGCAGATGGCCAAGCAAGCCAAACAACCTTTGAGCTATGGATCGTGGGGACAAGGCAGCTCCGGTCAAATCACCATGGAAGCGCTCAAACAAAAAGCCAAAGTTGATTTGCTGCATGCGCCTTACAACGGCACTGCACCGCTGATGCAAGGCACATTGGCGAACCAGTTGGATTGCGCCATCATTCCCGTGCTGGTGGCGGACCAACATGTGAAAGCAGGCACGGTACGCATGCTGGCCATCACTGCGCGTGAGCGTTTGAGCGCATTTCCAGATGTGCCATTGATGAAGGAAATGGGTGTAGAAATTGACATGGGTCCTTGGCTCGGATTTTTGGCCCCGACCGGAACACCCACAGAAATTGTTGACAAACTCAATGCCGCCATCACGGCATCGATTGCAGAACCTCAGGTGGCCGAAGTCATGAAAAAAATGACCATGGTCATCGATCGGATGTCACCTGCTGAATATCAAAAATTCGTGCAATCAGAGTACGAGCGCTGGGGCGTCTACATCCGCACAGCAGCCATCTCCATCGATGCCTGAGCACCTCACGCCCTCAAAATACCCCGAATTTTTTGCAGATTTTTCAGCGTGCTGGTGAGGTGCTTTCGCAGTGCCTCACTGGCCTCGGCGTTGCGGCCTTTTTCCAGCAAGTCCAAGATGCGCAGGTGCTGTTGGCAGTGCTCTTTGTAACGCTGGCGGTCTTGCATGGATCGGTACGACAGCAAGCGGCGCACACGGTTGAGGCGCTGGATGGTGTCGATGAAAAACGGGTTGCCCGAGGCCTCGACCAAAGACTCATGAAAGCGCACACCCCGGTGGTGCAGTTGGTCGGGCGTGTCGGTTTCAATGCCGCCTGCCAGCAAATGCAACTCGGCGGCGCGGCAGCTTTGCAGCACTTGGGGGTCGAGGTAAAAGTCGGGCTCTAGCAAGGCCGCAGGCTCTAGCGCAATGCGCAAGCGGTACGACTGCAGCAAGCTGTCAGGCGTGGTCAGCATGCTGGAAAACTCCCAGCCATAACCCGGTTTTTTATGGGCCCAACCCTCGTGTGCCATGCGGCTCAACATGGCTTGCAGTTGGGCTGTGGTCAAGTGGTAGCGGGTTTTGAGCAAGGCTTCTGAACACGCGTTGGGCACGCTGCCTTGCAGCAGGTCTTCGGCCACCCGAAAGTAAGCGGCGCTGACGACGTCGGTGTGGGCCAGGCCCAGGGCTTTGGCCAACTTGCGGTCGTTCACGTCCACAGCTTTGGCCAAAAAGTAGCCGCGGTTTTTTTCGCGGTGCAACACGTCTTGGCTGTGTAGCCAGGCCAGTGCGTGGTTGACGGGCGAGCGCGACACCTTCAAGTGGTCGGCCAGGGCTTGTGCGGGCAAGTGGCTGCCCGGCGCCAAGCCTTGGGCGTGGATGTAGGCCACCACTTGGGCGGCGATGGAGGTGTCGGTGCTCATGGCATGCGAGCCTAGGTCATCTTTGATACGGCGGTTTGTTGCGCTGTTTGTGGCGCTGTTTGTTCAGCATTTTTTGCCGCATGCGCTTGGATGGTGCTGTGCAAGATGGACGGGATCACCCCTCCCGCGCGCAGCAAGCTGATTTCCAGCTGCGTTTCCACAGCGGCCGTGGCCTGAAAGCTTTCTTCGCGTCCATCGGCGCGTCGCACGCACACCGCAATGGCACCCCGGGGTTGCAACAGCTCGGGCGCGGCATGCACTTGCAGGTGGTCGCCCGGCTGCAGCTGCAAGCTGTGAGGGCTCATGCCTGCTGGCATGCGCAGCGGCAAGATGCCCATGCCAATCAGGTTGGAACGGTGGATGCGCTCAAAGCTCACCGCCAACACGGCGCGTATGCCCAGCAGGCGTTGGCCTTTGGCCGCCCAGTCGCGCGACGAGCCCATGCCGTAGCGCTCGCCCGCCACCAGCACCACCGCATCACCGGCGTCGCGGTAGCGTTGGGCGGCGTCCCAGATGGGCATGACCTCGCCACTGGGCACGTGCAGGGTGTGCGCCACGGGCAGGCCCGGCTGCAACAGGTTGACCAAGGTTTTGCTGTGGAAAGCGGCGCGCAGCATGACCTCCCAGTTGCCACGGCGTGAGGCAAACACGTTCAGGTCGTGGCGGTCGTCGCCGCGTGCCACCAAGAAGTCGGCCACCAAGCTGTCGGGCGGAATGGCACTGGCGGGCGAGATGTGGTCGGTGGTCACGTCGTCGCCCACCACCAGCAAGGGGTAGGCGCTGTAGTGGCCCAGTTGGCTGCCTTCGGTCAC
>CANCUP010000162.1 GCA_947381325.1 Comamonadaceae bacterium | reverse complement strand
CCCCCTTGCACGACCTGACGCAAGACCCGCGCTACATCGGCCACAGCCCCGAGCGCCCCAGCGCACGCCGTTTGGTGCAGGGCCAGGGCTGTTACGTCGACGACATCGAACTGCCGCGCATGGCCCATGTGGTGTACTGGCGCAGCCCGGTGGCGCACTGCCGCATCACGCGCATCCAAGCAGACTTTGCGCGCCGCATGCCCGGCGTGTTGCTGGTGGCAGACGGCCCCATGCTGGCCAAAATTTGCAAGCCTTGGGTCGCCACCCTGGGCCATTTGGCGAACATGAAATCGGCCCCGCAATACCCGCTGGCGATGGAACGCGCGCACTGGCAAGGCGAACCGGTGGTGGCCATCGTGGCCGAAACCCGCGCCCAGGCCGAAGACGCACTGCAATACCTGCAAGTCGAATGGGAGCTGCTGCCTGCGGTGGTCGACATGGCAACCGCCCTCGACCCCAGCACCCCGGTGATCCACCCCGAGCTGGGCGACAACCTGTGTTTCACGCGCAGCCTAGACACCGGGGGCGTGGACGAGGCCTTTGCCCAAGCCGACCAGGTGGTCAACACCACCTTCGAGTTTGGCCGCCACACCGGTGTGACGCTCGAGCCACGCTGCCAAATTGCCGACTGGCGCACCGCTGAGCAGCAGCTCACGGTCTACCACTCGCAACAAGCGCCGCACATGATGCAAGACCTGTACGCGCGTCAGTTTGACATTCCTGAATCGTCGGTGCGCGTGATCTGCAAAGACGTGGGCGGCTCGTTTGGCATCAAGGTGCACGCCTACCCCGATGACTTTGCCACCGTGGCCTTGTCGATGATGCTGGGTCGTCCGGTGAAGTTTGTGGCCGACCGCATGGAGTCGTTCACCAGCGACATCCACGCCCGCCACCACCGCATCGACGCCCGCATCGCGGTGCGCAACAACGGCGAAATTCTGGCCTTTGAAATTGACGACCTGACTGGCATTGGCCCGTTCTCGATGTTCCCGCGCACCAGTGCCATCGAGGGCAACCAGGTGGTCAACCTGGTGGGCGGCCCCTACAAACACCAGCACTACCGCGCCAAATTAAATGTGGTGTTCCAAAACAAAACCCCCACCTGCCAATACCGTGGCGTGGGTCACCCCATTGCCTGCGCCGTGACCGAGGGCTTGGTGGACATGGCCGCACGCGCCATCGCCATGGACCCACTGGAGATTCGCCGTCGCAACGTCATTCCCGACGACGCCTACCCGTGTTCGGGCATCAGCGGCATCAAGCTCGAAGGCCTGTCGCACCAAGCGTGCCTGGACAAGTTAGAGAGCCTGATGAACTACTCGGCCCTGCGTGCCGAACAAGCGGCGCTGCGCGAACAAGGCATTCACCGCGGCATTGGCATTGCCGCCCTGATTGAGCTGACCAACCCCAGCGCAGCCTTTTACGGTGTGGGCGGTGCCCGCATTGCCTCGCAAGACGGCGCCACCGCGCGCCTGGACCCCAACGGCGGCGTGACCGTGATGGTGAGCGTGGGCGAACAAGGCCAAGGCAACGACGCCATTTACACCCAAATCGCCGCCGATGCGGTGGGCGTGGACATGGCGCAGGTGCGTGTGGTCACGGGCGACACCGAGGTCACGCCGTATGGTGGCGGCACCTGGGCCTCGCGCGGAGCCGGCATTGGCGGCGAAGCCGTGTTGTTGGCCGGCCAAGCCTTGCGTGCCAATGTGTTGAAAGTGGCGGCCGTGATCTTGAAGCGCGAACTGGGCGAGATTGACCTGCACCGTGGCCAAGTGGTCGACGCGAACACCCGCGAAGTGCTCACGCCGCTGACCGAGGTGGGCCGCATTGCCTACTTCCGCTCCGACTTGCTGCCCAACGACTTCACCCCTGAGTTGACCGTGACGCGCCACTACGCGCAACGCGACTACCCCTTCATCTTCACCAACGGCATGCAAGCCTCGTATGTCGAGGTCGATCCCGACACTGGCTTCGTCAAACTGCTGCAGCACTGGGCGGTGGAAGACTGCGGTCGCGTGATCAACCCCCGGTTGGTGGATGAGCAAATTCGCGGCGCGATCGTGCAAGGCATTGGCGGCGCCATGCTGGAAGAGTGCCTGTACGACGACCAAGGCCTGATGCTCAACGCCAACATGGCCGACTACCTGGTGCCCATGTGCGCAGAGATGCCCGACATCCATGTGGCCCACGTACAAACGCCGACCAAGAGCAGCCAGCTCGGTGCCAAAGGCGCAGGTGAAGCCGGCACCGCTGGTGCCCCAGCGGCGGTGATGAACGCGATCAACGACGCGCTGGCACCGTTCAAAGCGCAGGTGCTGTCGCAGCCGTTCACGCCTGAGAAGGTGTTGAAGGCGTTGGGCAAGGTGTGAGGTGCGCCGAAAGGTTATACTAAAATATAACTTTCCGTTTGGAGTGACATCATGCACACAACCAATTTGCGCAAGGTCGGAGGGTCGGTGATGCTGGCGGTTCCACCCGTTTTCCTCGACCAGTTACAGCTGCAGGCAGGTGCGGTGGTTGGCTTGGCGGTGGACCACGGCCGCTTGGTGGTCGAACCCAAGCCGAGATTGCGCTATACCCTCGCAGAGCTGCTGGCCGCTTCCGATTATTCACAAGCCCCTAGCAGCGAGGAACGTGAATGGGTCGATGGGCCTGCTGTGGGCGGTGAACTGATATGAAACGCGGCGACATCTGCTTGGTGTCACTGGATCCAACCGAGGGGAGAGAACAGCGCGGCAGTCGCCCTGTGGTGATCGTGTCCCCCGATGAATTCAACCAAGCCACAAAACTGCCTGTGGTGCTGCCCATTACCAATGGCGGCGAGTTCGCACGCAGACTGGGGTTTGCTGTGCCGATTGCTGGCATCAAGACCACGGGTGTGATTCGCTGTGATCAACCACGCGTGATCGACTTGGCAGCGCGTCACGCGCGCAAGGTGGACACCTTGCCAGAGCCGATCATGGACGAAGTACTTGCACGAATCGCCACTTTGTTTGAGTGAACCCGCCATAGCCCACCGTCTATGCCTTTTGAAGGTAACGGGCTGTGGTGCAACGGTGATATCGCCATGGTGTGGAGCTGCGCAGTCTGATGCACGCACACGCTAGACAAGGTCGGGGAAAACATAGCTGTTTTCATTGAAGACCCTCAAACAGGCGATCACCACATCCGGTTCGTAAAGAACGCCACTGTTGACTTCGACTTCTTTCAGGGCAGCCGCCAGCCCCTTGCCTATTCGATAAGGGCGATCCGAGGACATGGCCTCCACCACATCGGCCACCGCCAAGATCTTGGCCTCTTCCAAGATCGAGTCACCACGGAGGCCATTGGGGTAGCCGCTGCCATCCAAGCGTTCGTGATGTTGCAGAATGGTTTGGGCGATGGGCCACGGAAAGTGCACATGCTTGAGCATTTCGTAGCCTGCTTGCACATGGTTTTGGAGCATCGCCAACTCATAAGGACTCAGCTTTATTGGTTTGGTCAAAATTTCTGCAGGGATGGTGATTTTTCCAATGTCGTGCACCATGGCCGCCATTTGAATGCCTTCTAGTGTGTGCATAGGCAAACGCATTTCGACGGCAATGGCCGTTGCCAAATGGGCCACACGTTTTTGATGGAGCCCGGTGTAGGGGTCTCTGGCCACGATCACACTGGCCAACGTCGCCACCATCTCGTGCATGGAAATGGCTTGGCTGAGTTGATACTCCAGCAGTTCTTTTTCAATCTTTTTACGCGCCGAAATATCTCGGATATTGCATTGAATCACCCGGTCACCATTCACGCCATAGGCATTGCTGACAAACTCCACACTCAAGATCTCACCTGACTTGGCCCTCAACGGCAAGTCTTCGTAACGGATGTAACTTTTGTCTTGCAAGACTGTGAAAGCCTTCAACGCGGCGGCTTTGTCGATCATGGGGCCAATTTCCCAGAGTTCTTTGCCCACCAGCTCTTGCTTGTCATAGCCCAATAAATTGGTGATGAATGGATTGGCGTCTTGGATCAAGCCCGTGGTGAAGTCAAGAATCAAAATGCCATCTTGTGCTGTCTCAAACAGCCTTCTGTAGCGCATTTCCGAGTCGGTCAATTCTTTGCGGTCACCATCCATCGTCACATCCCTTCAGGTCGTCGTTCGGCATGAGGCTTCGTCACAGACGAAGCACTGACAGATCCTAAGGATTGTTAAAACAACAAAGCATGACAAATATCAAGCATCAGAAGAAGCATGCTTCATAAACTTCAATCTCACCCAAAACGCCAACGCCACATCACTTGCCCCCCTCTTGCGCCAAAGGATGCTGACTGTATGACCGCTGATTTGAAGCAAATCAACGCGCCCAACCCCACCCTCTGTGTCAGTGCGCAGTTCAGCAACCACATCGGTCGAACCATCACCGCCCTCTACCTCCTGACGCTGGTGAGTGTTTCTCTGGGTACTAGCTTTGCGCTTTACCAAAACTGGGCGGTCAGATTGGCAGATGCCCATGCCAGGCTTGAACGCAGTGCAAACATGGCTAACTTTTTGGTGGAAACAGCGCTGACTAGCGCCGCCACCTCGCTGGACAACGCGCAAACGGCGTTTGCACAGGCCCTGCGAACGGGCCCTGTGTCACAAGATATGGCACAAAAGTTGATCAACATCAGCTACGAGAAATTTCACACCTACAACCGATCCGATGTCTTTGGCTTGCTATTTTTCATCGATGCACAAGGCCAGTTGTTGGCACAAAGCGGTGACGAGTCCGAAAGCCCCATCGATTTCTCGGACCGCTATTACTTCACCCAGCTGCGCGATTACCCCAGCATCAAGCGCACCGTGGGGCCTATGGTGCTGGCCAGAACCACCGGGCATTGGGTGTTTCACATGTCGGTTCCCGTTCATCATCCAGATGGCAGTTTGGCGGGCGTTCTGGTGCAACAAATTCTTGAAAACGACATTGCCAGCCAACTCAAGCCATACCTAGACTCGCAAGATTTTGAGCGCATGATGACCCATGTTGACGGCAACACTCCGTCATTTGTATTTCCACCGCCCCACAGTGCAGAGTTTGACAGTGCAAGTTTTTTGCGGGGTCTGATTCAACCCACAGCCGTCCCTGGGTTCGATCCAGCGCATGACACGCCACCTCTGGTATCGAATGACATGTTGATTGGTTTTGCCAAATCACCCATCTATGCTCTGGAAACCTTCGCCGCTTACCCTTTGGCTAAAGTTCAACAAGCGTTTTGGTTTGGCAACCGTTATCTGATGATTTACGCCGTGAGTGCGATCTTATTTGTGACCGGGGTTTTTTATTACCTGCACGCCTTATCGCGGCAACTGTCGAACTTTCACAACGAGTCCTTGCATGACGCATTGACCGAGTTGCACAACCGACGTGCGCTCGACGAAGTGCTCCCTACTCTGTTGCGAAGCGCCATGCGCAGTCAAGAGCCGATCAGCGTCTTGTTCATCGACATTGACCACTTTCGCCATTTCAATGAGCACTTCGGGCATGAGAGCGGCGACATTGCACTGCAAGCGGTTGCGAACACGCTCGTGCGGTGTATCCGTCGTCCACTGGATTTTGTCTGCCGATGGGGCGGCGAAGAGTTTGTGGTGGTCTTACCGCAAACCGATGGCAATGCCGCGCATCAGATGGCCCAAAACATCTTAGGGGCCATCCGGGCGATTCAATTACAAAGTGACGATGGTGAACAACCACGCCTCACCGTCAGTGTGGGTCATGTGAGTGCCACCATCACCCAATACCCTGCACTGGTCGATTTGATCGATCAAGCCGACAAAGCCATGTTGAAAGCCAAAAGCTTGGGGCGTAACCAAAGCGTGGAATACGTGCTGGGTCTTCAATGAACAGCGGAGAAGTTGTCAGGGTATTTGGCCTTGGCCTTGGCTTGTGAGGCATCGACCAAGCCTTGC
>CANCUP010000161.1 GCA_947381325.1 Comamonadaceae bacterium | reverse complement strand
GACGTTTTTCTCGCGCGAGATGGCTTCAACCAACATCAACATTTCGCGGTTCATGACGACTACTCCTTCTCAAAACCAAAGTTCAACGGGGCTTTTTGCCCTTGAAATCCACAATCGGGGCCAGACGCGCTTCGCGCAACTCGTCCAGCGTGAAACCCAAAGCATGCAGCGGGGTTTCGGCTCTTTTCTGACTGATCTTTTGACCGGGCTTGGCCTTGGGGGCGTCACGCCAAGTGATTTGCCAGCCTTGTCCATCTTCCGTGCGCTCCAAGGTGCCGCGGAACTTTTTGCGGTTGGCAGCCACCTGACCAGCAGCGGCGACACCCATGGGTGCTTTGAGCGTGAGGTCGACTTCTTCTCCCACAAAACGCTCGAAGTCAGCCTGATGCCGCAAAGGCCGGTCAATGCCTGGAGAAGACACCTCCAAGCGCTGGTACTCCACCCCATCGACTTCCAAGGCAAATTGCAACTGGCGCGTCACGCGCTCACAATCTTCAACGTTGACAAATTGCACCGGTGTGTCGGGCGTCCAAGGCAAATCGATCGTGATGCGCAACAGCCCCCCGGCAGAGCGTTCAATCTCCACCAGGTCGTAACCTAAACCCGTCACGGTTTGTTCTGCGATTTGCTGCAAAGCCACGTCGACGAAAACCCTCAATTCAAAAGATCAAAAAACAATCGACCAAAAAAAACGGGCGGTAATTACCCGCCCGTTTGGTCGTGAAGCGCTGATTGTAGCGTCTAAATGCTTGATTTGCAAAGAGATTGTGTGAAAAACACAGATTACGGGTGAGCTGCAGCCACCAACAAGCGTGTGTAGGCGTGCTGGGGTTGTTGGAGGACCGCATCCACTGTCCCCGACTCCACCACTTGGCCGGCTTGCATGACCAAGACCTGATGCGCCATGGCCCGGACCACCGACACGTCATGCGTGATGAGCAGGTAACTCAAGCCCCGTTCGCGCTGCAAACGCTGCAACAGTTCAAGCACCTGTTTTTGAATGGCGACATCCAAGGCGCTGGTGGGCTCGTCGAGCACCAACACCTGCGGGTCGACCACCAAAGCCCGTGCGATCGCCAAACGCTGGCGTTGTCCCCCAGAAAACTCATGCGGATAGCGCAGCAACAAGCCTGGAAACTCCGACTCGGTCAATCCGACAGCCGCCAAGGTGATCAAGACGCGGCGCAGATAACCCAGGTCATCCAGATCAGGGGCGTGTAAGCGCAAGCCCTCAGAGACCAGCTCTTGCACATTCATGCGAGGCGACAAGGACGAGAAAGGGTCTTGAAACACCACCTGCACTTTGCGACGCAAGGGCAAGTCTTGGCTTGACCGCTTTGACCAACGCCGACCCTCGATGCGGAGCTCACCAGCGCTTGGCAACAAACCCAGCGCAGCCAAAGCCAAACTGGACTTACCCGACCCCGACTCCCCCATCACAGCCAGGGTTTGACCCGCACGCAATTCGAAATCAAGGCCATGAACGGCCACAAAACGACCACGCCCTAACCACCCACGCCAGCCGCCTCGTGAAACGGGGTAAGTCACGCGCAAGTCTTTGGCCTGCATCAGGATGGGAGCGTTGGCTTGGGCGGGCAGCACATCGCGCGGAACCCGGCTGTGAATCAGATGTTGGGTGTATGCGTGTTGAGGTCGGTTGAGAACCTGATCGACAGGGCCTGATTCCACCAACACACCTTTTTCCATGACCAACACACGGTCTGCAAAGCGCCGCACAGCTTGCAGATCATGCGTGATCAACAAGACCGCCATGCCATAGCGCTGTTGCAAGCTGTTGAGCAAATCGAGGATTTGGCCGCGCAAGGACACGTCCAATGCGGTGGTCGGCTCGTCTGCCACCAAGAGCCGTGGACGGCACGCCAAGGCCATGGCAATCATGACGCGTTGCCGCTGCCCACCCGAGAGTTGGTGCGGGTAAGCTTTGGCCCGTCGCGAGGGCGCATCAATTCCGGTGTCTGAGAGCAGGCGTATGACTTCAAACCGAGCTTCCTCTGGCGCCATGCCTCGTTTGATTTGCAACACCTCGGCAATCTGGTCCCCGACGGTGAACAAGGGGTTCAACGCCGTCATGGGCTCTTGAAAAACAAAAGCAACCTCTTGTCCGCGAATCGCTTGCAAATCGCGCTCTTTGAGCTTGACCAGATCACGGGTTTGAATTTCGTCACTGGACACTGCCGCCAAGCTGACCTCATCTTGTGGCGTCCAAAGGCAACGGCCAGACATCGTCGCGCCTTCTAAAAGCTTGACAAAACCAAGGGCGGTGACGCTTTTGCCCGAGCCAGACTCACCGACCAACGCCAATTTTTCGCCATGCTCTAGGCTGAATGTGATGCCGTGGACCACCTCGGTGGCCCCAAAGGCGATGCGAAAATCACGCACTTGAAGCAATGGCAGTCTCATTCGGCCGCCTTGCGAGGGTCGAGCGCATCGCGCAATGCGTCCCCCATGAATGTCAATGACATCAAGGTCACGACCAAGACGGCGAACGTGGACAACGAGATCCACCAGGCGTCGATGTTGTTTTTGCCTTGCGCCAACAACTCGCCCAAACTGGGCGTTCCGGGGGGTACGCCCAATCCTAAAAAGTCAAGTGAGGTCAGCGCCAAAATCGCGCCACTCATACGAAACGGTAAAAAGGTCACCACTGGCGTCAAGCTGTTGGGCAGCACATGACGCCAAATGATTTGCATGTTTGACAAACCTAAGGCGCGCGCAGACCTGACGTAGTCGAGTTGTTTGTTACGCAAGAATTCGGCGCGCACATAGTCGGACAGGCCCATCCAGCCAAACAGGCCCAACAACACCAAGAGCAAGGTGATGCTGGGATCGAACACCGCAGAGAAGATGATCAGCAAATACAGCTCCGGCATGGCGCCCCATATTTCAATGAAACGCTGCATCGCCAAGTCGGTCACACCCCCAAAAAAACCCTGCAGTGCACCGGTCAACAACCCCAACACCGTGCCAAACAAGGTCAGGGCCAAAGCAAACAGCACAGAGATGCGAAAGCCATACAAAAGTCGCGCAGCCAAATCACGCCCTCGGTCATCGGTGCCCAACCAGTTCTCTCGCGAGGGAGGCGCGGGGTTGGGGTCTTTGGCGAAGTAATTGAGCGTGCTGTGGTGGTAGGGATTGATGGGATAAAGCGCCCAATTACCGGTTTGCGCAAATTGCTGCTGGATGAATGGATCTAAAAAATCGGTGGGTGTAGAAAAGTCGCCACCAAATGTGGTCTCAGGCAAGGTTTGCACGATCGGCGCGTACCAATGGCCTTGGTACCGAGCAATCAGGGGCTTGTCGTTGGAGAGTAATTCGGCAAACAAACTCAGCACAAAGATCGACGAGAAAAGCAACAAGCTGCCAAAACCAAGCCGGTTGCGGCGGAAGCGCTCCCAGGCTCGGCGGCTGGGTGATTGCGGCTTGTCAGTCAAATTTGACACGTGGATCCACCCAAACGTAACAGAGGTCACTGATGAGTTTGGTGAACAAACCAATCAATGTGAACAAATAGAGCGTGCCAAGCACCACCGGATAGTCGCGGCGCATCACGCTCTCGTAACTCAGCAACCCCAAGCCATCCAAAGAGAACAGCGTTTCGATCAGCAAAGAGCCCGTGAAAAAAGCGCCAATGAACGCTGAAGGAAAACCTGTGACCAGCGGGATCAAGGCATTGCGCAAAACATGCACCCACAGCACGCGCCGCTGCGACAGACCTTTGGCACGCGCAGTGAGCACGTATTGCTTGCGAATTTCCTCCAGAAAGGCGTTCTTGGTGAGCATGGTGGTGACGGCAAATGCACCCAACACGCTCGAAGTCACGGGCAACACAATGTGCCAGAGGTAGTCCACGATGCGGGCGCCCCAGTGCATTTGATCCCAGTTGGCTGATGTCAAACCGCGCAATGGAAACCACTGCAACTGCCCTCCAAACACAACCAGCAAGGCAACCCCCAACACAAAACCTGGAATGGCATAACCGGTGAGCACCAACAAGCTGGTCAGCACGTCAAAGTGAGATCCGGCACGAACCGCTTTGGCAATGCCCAAGGGGATCGATATCAGGTAGCTGAGGAAAAAAGTCCACAAGCCTAAGCTGATCGAGACCGGCAGTTTTTCTCGCACCAACTCCCACACATCTTTGGGATAAAAAAAACTCTTGCCCAAATCGAAACGTGCAAACTGCTGAATCATTTGCATGAAACGCTCAGGTGCTGGCTTGTCAAAACCATAGAGCTCTTTGATTTCTTGAATGCGTGCAGCATCCACACCTTGACGTCCCCGGTAGCCTGCGCCCGCAACGGCTGCACCTTCGCCACCGCTGTCGCGACCTTGCAACTGCGAAACCATTTGTTCAACAGGACCACCCGGTACAAATTGAATGACAGCAAAAGTCATGAGTAAGACACCCAGCAGGGTGGGCACCATCAGCACCAAACGTTTGAGAATGTAACTCAACATATCAGGTGGTCACTTTATTTCTGCAGCCAAGGTGGCTCGATTGTCACGTGTTGCCCACCAAGTGGACACTGCCCAGTTTTCTGGCTGGTAGTAACGCGGTGTCACTGGGGGTTGTTCAAAGCGCCCTTGGCGCCATGCAACTCGGTGCACACCACCATACCAATGGGGCACAGCGTAATGGCCATGGCGCAGCACGCGATCGAGCGCTCGAACGGCGGTGATCAACTGTGGCCTTGTTTTGGCAGACACCACTTTTTCCAACAAGGCATCCACGGCCTCATCACGCACGCCCATGAAGTTACCAGACCCCTCGGTTCTGGCTGCTTTGGAACCAAAGCGATCCATCAATTCGGTACCGGGCGACTCACTGCCCACGTTGCGGTTGCTGATGATTTCAAAATCGAAGACATCCAAACGTTTTTGCAAAATCGCAAAATCAATCACTTTGTAGTTCACCACAAAGCCCAGCTTCTCCAGGTTTTTTGCATAAGGCGTGACCACACGCCCCATGGAACCTGAGTTGTCTAAAAACTCGATGCTGAAAGCCTCTCCTTGTGCATTGCGCAATGCGCCGTCGCGGTAGACCCATCCCGCTTGAGCCAACAAAGCTTTGGCTTGTCGCAAATGATCACGCAAGGTCTGCCCGGTTGCAGGGTCGATTTCGGTTCGCGGCGGTTGAGGCACCGCAGAATCAAACACCGCCGAAGGAAGTTGTTGGCGCAAGGGTGCCAGTAAGGCCAATTCACTGGCATCGGGCAAGTCTGTGGCTTCGAAGTCGCTGGCCACAAAGTAGCCGCGCACACGTCGGTAAGCGTTGTAGAAGAGCTGACGATTCATCCACTCAAAGTCCATCGCCAATCCAATGGCTTCCCGCACACGCACGTCTTGAAACTTGGGCAGCCGCGTGTTGAACAAAAAGCCTTGAAAGTCTCCCGCATTGCCGTGTTGAAGCTCTCGCTTGATCAACTGTCCGCTCTTGAACAGTTTGCCACTGTAAGCGCGCGCCCATTCACGGGCAATGAATGACTGGATCAAATCAAACTCACCGGCTTTGAAGCCTTCAAGTTGTGCGGTGTTGTCTTTGTAGAGTCGGTAAGTCACGCGGTCAAAGTTGAACTGTCCTCTGCGCACATTCACATCGCGCCCCCAGTAATTGGGGTCTCGTTCGTAGCTGATGTCGCGTCCAAAAACAACGCGCCCGACTTTGTAAGGCCCGCTGCCAATGGGCAGATCGGTGATGATTTTGTCAAAGGGTTTAGCCACGCCGTCTTGAATCCCCCATTGACGGCTGAAGACTGGCAAATTACCCACGATCAGAGGTAACTCAGGGTTCACCCGTGAGAAGTCAAAGCGCACAGTGCGTGCATCCAAAACCTTCACACCCGTCACTTCCGAATACAAGGTACGAAACTGGGGCGCCGCCTCTTTGCTGGTGAGCTTGTCAA
>CANCUP010000160.1 GCA_947381325.1 Comamonadaceae bacterium | reverse complement strand
CACGGGGCGTTCGTTGACGCTCGCTTTGTTTGTGCACGCCTTGTTGCTGGTGGCACTGACCGCAGGCATTCAGTGGAACCAAGACAACCCCTTGTCAGCGGAAGCCGAATTGTGGTCTGCCGTACCTCAGGCCGCTGCACCCAAGCTGGTCGAGGTAGAGCCTCCACCACCACCGCCTCCTGCGCCCAAAGAAGTGGTCAAACCGCCACCGCCTGCGCCAGACCGTGAGGCCGACATTGCCTTGGCCAAGAAACGCAAACAACTCGAGGACGAGAAAAAGCTGCAACAGGCCAAAGAGGCTGAGCGCCGTCAACAAGAGCTCAAGAAAGCTGAGCTGAAAAAGGCCGAGCAAAAGAAAGCCGACGACAAGAAAGCCAAGCTCAAGGCCGAAGAAGACAAGCGCCAACTCGACGCCAAGCGTGAAGAAGAACGCAAAGACAAAGAGCGCAAAGACAAAGAAGCCAAAAAACTTCAAGCGCAAAAAGAAGCCAAGCAAGCCGCCGAAGAAGCGAAAAAACTCGAAGCCATTCGCAACGACAACATCAAACGCGCCCAAGGCTTGGCAGGGGCGAGTGGCGCAGAAAACGCCACGGGCTCGGCGCTGCGTTCTGCCGGTCCGTCTGACAGCTACGGCGCCCGCATCCAAACCCTGCTCTATCCCAAAATCACCTTCACCGGTGACGCCACCCCCTATATCGTCGACGTCGAAGTCAAATGCGCGCCCAATGGCATGATCGTCGGGATACCGCGAGTCACCAAGCCCAGCGCCAATTCGGCTTGGGATGACGCAGTGGTCAAGGCCTTTCTCAAACTCGAAACATTGCCCAGAGACAAAGACGGCAGCGTGCCTTGTCCTTTGGTCATTGGGGTGCGACAACAAGCCCGCAACTGAGCCCCATGGGCCCTCAGGGAAAGCCATTAAAATCTTCGGCTTATGTCTGCCCACCGCTCCCGTTCTTTTGTCATCGATTTGCTGAAACTGCTGGCCGCCCAGCTGATCGTGCTGCACCATCTGTCGGCCTACGGCCCCATGGCCGAAGCGGTTCGCAGCGTCTGGCCTTCGCTGGTTGAGCACCTGTATTTAGATGCGCGCTTGGCTGTTCAGGTGTTTTTGGTGATTGGCGGATATTTGGCAGCGCAATCCATCAGCGGTCGACGTGACCAACACCACCCCATGGCCTTGGTTCAACGCCGCTACCTGCGCTTGATACCGGGCTTTGTGCTCGCGCTGTGCTGGGTCACCAGCTTGGTGTGGTTGCTTCAACCCCTCATTTCGGGCGATTGGTTGGTCGATGCGCCCAATTTGCACAGCGTCTTGGCACACCTGAGCTTGCTGCAATCGGTGCTGGATGTTCCGGCCTTGTCCGTGGGCGTGTGGTACGTGGCCGCTGACTTCCAGCTCTATGCCCTGTTGGTGTTGATGGCGTTTTGGTTCAAGTCAGACCGTGCCTTGTCATTCGGCGTGGCAGCGCTGACGGTGGCATCGATGTGGGGCTTCAACCGCGTGGAGAGCTTGGACAACTGGGCGATTTACTTTTTCGCCGCATATGGCTTGGGCGTGCTGGCTGCATGGGCGCATCGCTCGAGCTTTGACCAGCTGGTGCTGGGCGGCGTGTTGTTGTTGGGTGAAGAGTCGCTGTGGGTCGCACCCAGGGTGCGCCTGGCCTTGGCCTTGCTGGTCACCTTGGTGATTGCCTACGCCAGCTTGAATGCACACCGTCTGGCACGCTTGCAACTGAGCCGCCACGGCCACTTGCTGGTCGACAGCGCCTACGCCATGTTCTTGACGCACTTTGGCGTGATCGTGATCTTCAGCGCAGCTTGGGAATACGGGCAACTGTCGTCGCCCACCGCAGCGTTGTGGATGAGCGGCTTGGCGTGGCTGGTCAGCGTGGCCGTTGGCGTGCTGTTCCATCTCAAGGCCGAAAAGCCCTTCACCCGCTGGGTCAACCAACCCGGGCGCTGGAACTTTGCACCTTGGCTCACCCACTCCCTGGGACAAAGCCAAGCACCCAGCGCGGCTTGGGTGTCTGGCGGCGCCAAGCGCTAAGACTTGGGCAAGGCCACCCAAGCACGCAAGCTTTGGGCCGCACGCAACACCAAGGTCGACCACAAAGGCCACTGGACACGCCAAAAATCGCGTGCGTCGGCAGGTCGTTGGGTGTGGGTGGACAGCTCGGTCAACCATTGCGCCACCCACAAAGGCGCGTGCACAGCCTGCGAGTCTGCGGCCACCCGTTGCACGCACAAGGTGAACACGCCCAATTCACAACCCAAGGCCATCCAATCCTCCGGGCCTTCGCCCAGCGTAGGCGACACACCCAAGCTGTGCGCCGCGCGTTGCTCGAGGTCTGCCGTGGGCCAAGACGGCGGCGCATGGGGGGCCTTGAATTGCAAACGCAAAGCGCCATCTGCGGCGGCTTGCACCCGCTGCCAAGCGCGGAGGACATCGGCACTGCGCGCGTGGTCTTGCAGCCCCTCCATGTCTTGACCCATTTGATCCAGCACATCGCGGGTGACCAGGGCCAAGGCATTGCACAGCAAATCGGCACGCTGTCCCACGCGGTACACCGCGTTGGCCGCCGTTGGGTTGAACAAGCGCACGCTGTCGCGCAGGTGTTTGATCAGCGGTGGCTCTGCGGTGTGGCTGGCCCACAGGCTGTCGCGCACGATGTGGGGCACATCGAACAAGTCCACCTTGCAGGTGTTGAGGATGGACTGGGCATCTTCCGCCGACATCAAACCCAGCTCGGTTTGCGCCTGCGCCAAGGCCGCCTCTTGGCGCAACATGGCCGCCACCAGGGCCCGCTCGTCCATCCAAGACGCGAGGTCTTGGCGCACCTCATCGTTCATGTGTCCCAACGTGCGCGCCTCAGGCGAATTTGGTTGGGCATGGGCACCGAGCGGCGCAACACGTCTTCACCCAACCATTGGGCCGACTTCCAGGCCCGCTGCGCCACAGTGGGCAGCGGCAGTTGCTGGTAGTCGTCGTTGAACACCTCAAAGCTGTAGTCCCCCCGGTAGCCCAGCTTGTAAAGACGGGTCACCAAGTCGGCGGTGGCTTCGCTGTGCACGCCTTCGCCGGGAAACACACGGAAGTGACGCGCGGTGGTCATGCGCTCTTCGAACGAATGGATCTCTTGCCACATGAAGTCGGCCAACTGGACCAGAAAAATTTTCTCGGGGTCCAAGATCTCCAACTCATCGAGCGGTGTCTTGGCGGCCAGCATGTGGAACGAGTCCAAGCCAATGCCCAGATTGGGCACGTCGGCGCGAAACACCACGTCCCAGGCGGTGGTGAACTCGTTGATGGTGCGCCCCCACGACAAGCCCTCAAACGCCACCTTGATGCCTAAGGGCACAGCCAACATGGCGAGCTTGCGCAAGTCAGCGGCAATGTGGTCGAGGTCTTGCGTGGCATGGGTCGAGGTGGACGAACACACCAGCAACACCTTGGAGCCCAAGGCGGCGCACATCTCCAACATGCTCTTGGCGATGTCGATTTTGTAGTCGTGCAAATGGCCGCTCAGGCCTTCGAAGTCGCGCAACACCTGAAAGCCGGTGACGCGCAAGCCGCTTTCCTTGACCACCCGCACGGCAGCATCCAAGCCATCGGGATGCCCCACCACATCGCGGGCCGAGAGCATGACCTGTCCAAAGCCGGCATCTCGGATGGCTTTGAGTTTGGCTTCGAGTGACCCCGCCAACGAGATGGTGTCCATCCCGAAGTCGTCCATGGTTCCTTGGAATTGGCTCATGTCAGGCCTTTGCGGTGTGAACCAGCTCAAAGCTCAAGGTGCCCAACCAGGTGCGTGTGAGGGCGCCCTTGTCTTCCACGTGCACGCCTTTGGATTCAACAAACGCCACGCCACGCTCACGCAGTGCGCTCACCGCGGCCAGCACGTCGTCGGTGCCCAAGCCCACGCGGTGGAAATGCTCTTCTTCGTCCACGGCCAGCACACTGGGCTCGGGCTCGATCAGCTGCAAATAAAAGCTGTGGCACGGGCTGCGCAAGATGCGGCCCTTGGGCAAGATGCCAAAGTGCTCGCCCGTGGGCAAGGCCTCAAAGCCAAACAGCTCACGGTAGAACTCGGTCCAGTCTTCGGCGCGGTCGGTGCCGATGTATTGCACCAAACCAAACACATGCAGGCCCGCTGTGGCAGGTGGATGCTGGTCCACACCAGGAATCGGCGTGAAGTCGACGTCGTAAATCGAGAACTCTTTGTAGCGATCCACAAAGTAAATCCGGCTTGATCCCACCCCGTGCACCGCAGGAATATTGAGCTCCATCACTTCCACCTTGGTGGGCACAGCCCAGGCACCACGGTCGATGGCGCGCTTGTAAGCCGCTGCGGCGTCACGCACGCGCAAAGCGATGGCGGCAATCACCGGCTTCTCGCTGGGCGCCACGCTGTGGGCCATGCCAGCCTCATGGGCGTTGACGATCACATTGACTCCGCCTTGGCGGTACAGCATGACCTCGCGCGAGCGGTGCCGCGCCACTGGGCGAAAGCCCATCATCTCCAGCACCTGGCCCAGCGCTTGGGGTTTGGAGGTGGCGTATTCGATGAACTCAATGCCTTCCATCCCCAAGGGGTTGGGGGCATCGGCAATGGATTCGCGGTCTTTGGCAGCAGTCAGTGTCATGGGGTTCTCTCAAAATCAAACAGGGGTCGCTGCAGCAGCGCTGGTGGTGTGTGCGCCACCCAAGAACAAGCGCTCCATTTGCGGGTCGGCCAAAATCTCTGCCGCCGATTTGTACAGCACCAAGCGGCCCGACTCGAGTGCAATCGCGTTGTCGGAGTACTTCAAGGCGCTCTTGACGTTTTGCTCCACCATCAGCACGGTGGTGCCTTGGTCGGCCAGTTGGCGCAACAGCTTGAACACGTCTTGCACCACGATGGGCGACAAGCCAATCGAGGGTTCGTCAATCAGCAGCACCTTAGGGCGCAACAACAGGGCTCGGCCAATCTCGAGTTGCTTTTGCTCACCCCCCGACAGCGACGAGGCCAGCGAGTTGATGCGCTCTTTGACGCGCGGGAAGAACTCCAGCACTTCAGGAATGCGTTCGTGGGTGGTTTTCATGCCCAGCGTGATGCCACCCAACTCCAGGTTTTCGTAGACCGAGAGTTGGCCGAACAGGTTGCGGCCTTGAGGCACAAAGGCGATGCCACGCGCCAACAGGTCTTTTTGCGTGGCGCCGGTGATGTCGTCCCCATTCAAACGAACCTTGCCCTGGCGCGGTGTGAGCAAACCAAACAAGGTTTTCAGCACCGTGGATTTGCCCGCGCCGTTGGGGCCAATCAGCAAGGTGATGGAGCCCTTGGGCACGGTGAACGACAGGTTGTTGAGGATCATGAAATCCTTGTAACCAGCCACCACGTCGTCAAATTCAATGCATGCGTGTGTCATGGTTCAGCTCCCCAGATAGGCGTCGAGCACCTGTTTGTTGGCACGGATCTCGGCCGGTGTGCCAATCGCCATCACCTGGCCTTCGACCATCACCATGATGCGGTGGCACAGGTCCATCACAAAGTCCATGTTGTGCTCGATCACCACGAAACTGCTGGCCTTGCCATCTGACCTGCGGGTTTGGTTGAGCTCTTTCAGCAAGTTGCTGATGCCGCCCACCAACGACGGGTTGACCCCCGCACACGGCTCGTCGAGCAGCACCAAGTCGGGTTCGCTCATGAAGGCCATGGCAATGTCCACGAGCTTTTGCTGACCGTAGCTCAGCTCACCGGCTTTTTTGTCGGCGACATGACGGATGTGGAACTGGTCGATCAAGGCATCGGCCTTGTCACCTAAGTTGGAGTCACCGGGCGCAAACATGCGGCTGAACATGTTGCCTTGGTGCTCCTGGGCAGCCACGATCAGGTTGTCGCGCACCGTCATCTTGCCAAACACTTGCAGGGTCTGAAAGGTGCGCCCCACGCCCAGGCGGTTGAGCTCCAGCGGACCCAAGCGGGTCACGTCTTGACCATTGAGTTCGATCTTGCCTTGGTCGGGTGTGATCTGGCCCAGCATGCTGTT
>CANCUP010000159.1 GCA_947381325.1 Comamonadaceae bacterium | reverse complement strand
GCCGAAGAGTTGGGTCTGCACGAGTCCACCATCAGCCGCGTCACCACCAACAAATACATGAGCACGCCATTTGGCACCTTCGAGCTGAAGTACTTCTTTGGCTCGGGGCTGGAAACCGACAGTGGCAACAACGCGTCCAGCACGGCAGTGCGCGCCCTGATCAAACAATTTGTCGCCAGCGAAAACCCGAAAAAACCTTTGTCAGACAACCAGTTGTCGGAGATGCTCAAAGAGCAGGGCATTGAGTGCGCACGTCGCACCGTGGCCAAGTACCGCGAGGCGCTGCGGATTGCGCCGACCACCCTGCGCAAGGCGCTGTAAACACGAGCCACAGCTGAGCGGCCTGGCTTGTGCTGGCTGCTTGGCGTTGAACGAACCCACATGAACCAACTCCATCTCTTTTTACCGTGCGCCGCAGGCGTTGAAACTTACCTCGCCACCGAGGTGCAACGCATCACCGGCGTTGGCGCGGACGACTTGCGTGCTTTTCGCGCCGGTGTCATGGTGCGCGGCTCGTGGCGCGACGCCATGCTGCTCAACCTGCACAGCCGCTTGGCGCAGCGGGTGTTGGTGGAGCTGTCCTACACCCAATACCGCTCGGAACAAGACTTGTACAACGCCGCCTCCAACGTGGCCTGGGAGCTGTGGTTCACGCCCAAACAAAGCTTCAAGATCGAAATCACCGCGCAGCACAGCCCGCTCAAAAGCCTGAACTTTGCCGCGCTCAAAATCAAAGACGCGGTGGCCGATCGCTTTCGCAACAAAAGCGGTGTGCGCCCCGATGTGGACACCCGCTGGCCCGATTCGCGCATTTATGCCCACTTGACCACCGACGAGCTCACCCTCTACATCGACACCTCGGGCGAGCCCTTGTTCAAGCGTGGCTGGCGCGCCGACAAAGGCGACGCCCCGTTGAAAGAAACCTTGGCGGCCGCCATGTTGGCGGCCAGTGGCTGGAGCCAGGGCGACGGCACCCCTGCCAACCCCGACGGTTGGTGCGCGCAGGGCGTGCCCTTGTACGACCCCTGCTGCGGCAGCGGCACCATCGCCATTGAGGCGGCGCAAATTGCCTGCAACATCGCGCCGGGCTCGATGCGCCGCTTTGGCTTTGAAAAGCTGGTGCCGTTTCAGCCCCATGTTTGGCAAGGCTTGTTGGAAAACGCGCGTGGCCAGCAGTGCGCACCGCGTGCGCCCGTGTTTGGCAGCGACGTGGCGTTTCGCATGGTTGACTTTGCACAGCGCAACGCCGAGCGTGCCGGTGTGGCCCATGCGGTGGAACTGCGCGGCGGTGATGCGCTGCAACGCATGCCGCCCTCTGACCTGCCCGGCGTGATGTTGGTCAACCCACCGTACGGCGAACGCATTGAGGCCGCGGGTATTGCGGGTGCCGCGCGTCGTGCCCGTTATGCGCCGCCCACCGAGTACGTGTCGCCCTATGAAGATGTGATGGACGACGAAGTGCCCGACGCTGCGCGCCTAGATACCCCGCGCTTTGGCGCGCGTGAGATCACGCAAACCGAAGACGGTGGCGATTTTTTCAGCCAACTCGCGAGCCATTGGAAAAAGAACTACCCCGGTTGGACCGCCTGGATGTTGACCCCCGACCTCAAGTTGCCTGGGCGCATGCGCTTCAAAGAATCGCGCCGCGTGCCCATGTGGAACGGTCCCATCGAGTGCCGCATGTTCCGCTTCGATTTGCGTGCGGGCTCCATGCGCAACAAGCCTGCTGAGGGCCAAGAGCCGACCCAGCCATGAGCGCGCAGCTGGCTCAAGTGATGGCTGCAGCGACGGTGCCTGTGCGTGTGGTGCTCGACACCAACATCGTGCTGGACTTGTGGCTTTACCAAGACCCGGCCACGCCTGCATTGCATGCGGCGCTCGCCGACAAAACCGTGCAATGGCTGGCGACGCAAGTCATGCGCGATGAGTTGGAACGCGTGTTGGCCTACACCCACATCGTGGCGCGCATGACCGCCAGCGACATCACCGCCGAGCACATCTTGAGCCGCTTTGACGCGCATGCGCAGCTCATGCCGATTGCGGCCAAGGCGCCGTTTGTCTGCAAAGACGCCGACGATCAAAAGTTCATTGACTTGGCTGCTGCGCACACCGCGCAACTCATCAGCAAAGACAAGGCAGTGCTGACCCTGCGCAACCGCATGGCGCGATTTGGCGTGGCGTTGGGGAGCAGCTTTCCGGAGCTGCTGCCCTAACAGGCGGGTGCGTCAGTGTTGCTGCAGCCAATGCAGCAAGGTGCGCATGGCGTGTTGCAGCGTGGCTTCGCGCACGGCCGCACGGTCGCCTTTGAAATGCAGACATTCGGTTTTCACCCAGGCGGTCTCGGCACCCAGCGTGGGGCCGGTGTCGCTGGGCAGGGCCCAAGCAAACCACACGGTGCCCACGGGCTTGTCTTGGGAACCGCCCGTCGGCCCGGCCACACCCGTGACCGCGAGGGACACCTGCGCTTGCGAGTGGCGCAGCGCACCCAACGCCATGGCCTGCGCCACCTCTGCGCTGACGGCGCCGTGCTGCGCAATCAAGGCGGGGTCCACCCCCAGCATCTCGTGCTTGGCTTCGTTGGAGTAGCTCACAAAGCCGCGCTCCAGCCATTGGCTAGACCCCGATAAGTCGGTGCAGCGCGCGGCAATCATGCCGCCCGTGCAGCTCTCGGCCGTGGCCAACATCCAGCCGTGATGCAGCAGGGCATCGGCGAGTTGCTGCACCAGTTGCGATGTGTTGTCGTGTGCCATCAAAACCTCCACCAAGCGATCACCAACAGCGTGCAAAACGCGGCCACCAAGTCGTCAAACAGGATGCCCCATCCACCACGCCAACCAAAGCCTTTGAACAGTTGGTCGGCCCACTTCACCGGGCCGGGTTTGGCCGCATCGAAATACCGAAACAGCACAAAAGCACCGAGCTGACCCCAGAAGGTGGTGGGGGTGACCAGCCACAAAATCAGCCAGAACGCCACCACCTCGTCCCACACAATCGCGCCCGGATCGGCCACGCCCATGTGACGTGCGCACACCGTGCAAGCCCACCAACCGACCAGCAAAGAAACCGCGATCAACACGCCCATTTCTAGCGGTGTCAACCAATGCTGAATGATCAAGAAGGCTGCCCAGGCCCACAAGGTGCCCACGGTGCCCGGTGCGAAACGGCTCAGGCCTGCACCAAAACCCAGTGCAATCAGGTGGGCGGGATGGTCAAGCAAAAAGCGGCGGTTCAGCATGTGGGCCATCAAGCGAAGTGGTCGAACGACGCAAAGCGGCGCGTGATGGGCTGGCCTTGGGGGTCGAGCAGCACCAAGCCGGGGGCTTCGGTGATGCGCCCAATGCGGGTGACGGGTGTGTCGCTCTCCCACGCGGCGGCGTGCACCATCTCGCGTTGGTTCACCGGGGCGGTGAAGCACAGCTCGTAGTCGTCGCCGCCCGCCAAGGCAAACTCCAGGCGCTTGTTCCAGGGTAAGGCCGCCAGCAAGGGCGTGATGCCCGCGGCTTGGCCGTCGCCAAAACTGGAGGCGCTTTGCAACCAGTGGGTGTCGATCTGTGCGCCCACGCCTGAGCGTTTGAGGATGTGGCCCAGGTCGCCCAGCAGCCCATCGCTGATGTCGATGGCGGCGTTGGCCACGGCGCGCAAGGCCAACCCCAAGGCCACGCGTGGGGTGGGTTGCTCCATGCGCAATCGTGCCTGCTCCAGACCTGCGGCATCCAGCGACTGGGTGCCGCGAAACACCTCCAGCGCCAAGCGCGCATCGCCGACGGTGCCACTGATGTAGATGTCGTCACCCACTTGGGCGTTGTGACGCAGCAGGGCGTCACCGGGCGGCACTTCGCCCATCACGGTGATGCAGATGTTCAAGGGGCCCTGGGTGGTGTCGCCACCGATCAACTCGCAGTCGTGTGCATCGGCCAGGCGCAACAAGCCGCTGGAAAAACCCGCCAACCACGCTTCGTCCACACGGGGCAAGGACAAAGCCAAGGTGAAAGCCCGAGGCTCTGCGCCGCAGGCGGCCAGGTCACTCAGGTTGACGGCCAGTGCTTTGTGACCCAGGCGCGCAGGGTCGACTGTGGACACAAAGTGACGCCCTTCGACCAGCATGTCGCAAGACACCGCGAGTTGCATGCCGGGTGACGGCAACAGCAGGGCGCAGTCGTCGCCCACACCCAACACGGCTTGGTGGGCCGGGCGTTTGAAGTAGCGTTCAATCAGGTCGAATTCACCCATGGGGCTCAATGCATGCGGCGTTGGCTGGGGTCGTCGCTCAAGGCGTCGAGCACGAACATGGGAATGTCCACATCAAACTTCTCGCCATCTTCGGCCACGCAGAAGTAGCTGCCGTGCATGGTGCCCGTGGGCGTGCGCAAGTGGCTGCCACTGGTGTACTCGAACGACTCACCGGGTTTGAGCAGGGGCTGGTGACCCACCACGCCCAAGCCGCGCACTTTTTCATGCACGCCATTGGCGTCGTTGATGTTCCAGGTGCGCGAGATCAGTTGCGCAGCCATGCTGCCTGTGTTGGTGATCGTGATGGTGTAGGCGAACACAAACACACCGGCTTCGGGGTCAGACTGTTCGGGCAGGTAGTGCGGATGGACATCCACTTTGAATTGATAGCTGGGCATGGCGGTGATTTTGGATGAAATAATCCCCCCATGAACAGCACCCGTCCCACTTTTCGCATTGCCCCCTCCATCTTGTCGGCCGACTTTGCGCGGTTAGGCGAAGAAGTCAAGCACGTCATCGCCGCCGGAGCCGACTGGATTCACTTCGATGTGATGGACAACCACTACGTGCCCAACCTGACGTTTGGGCCCATGATTTGCCAAGCCTTGAAGCCGCATGCCCAAACCGCCGCCGGTGTGGCGGTGCCGATTGATGTGCACCTGATGGTGTCTCCAGTTGACGCACTGGCCGCGTCCTTTGCTGACGCAGGGGCCGACTTGATCAGTTTTCACCCCGACGCCAGCGCCCATGTGCACCGCAGTGTGCAGGCCATCAAGGCCCGTGGCGTGAAGGCCGGTTTGGTGTTCAACCCTGCCGAACCACTGGACGTGCTGGACTGGACGATTGACGAGATTGATTTGATTTTGATCATGAGCGTCAACCCCGGCTTTGGCGGGCAGAGCTTCATCGACTCGGCCCTGCGCAAGGTCGAGCAGGCACGCAAGCGCATTGAGGCCAGTGGCCGCGACATTCGCTTGGAAGTGGATGGCGGCATCAAGGCCGACAACATCCGCCGCGTGGCCGAAGCGGGCGCCGACACTTTTGTGGCGGGCAGCGCGATTTTTGGCAAGCCCGACTACAAGCAGGTGATCGACGACATGCGCGTGGCGTTGGGCTGATGCGCGTGTCTTCGCTGAGCCTGCACGCCGCCATCGTCGACCTCGACGGCACGATGGTCGACACCTTGGGCGATTTTGAGCAAGCGCTCAACCTTTGTTTGGCCGACCTCGATTTGCCACCCGTCACGCGCGCCTTGGTCGAGCGCACCGTGGGCAAGGGTTCGGAGCATTTGATTCGCTCGGTGCTGACCCACCAGCTGACTTTGCCTGAGGTGGCGAGCTCGGGCCTGGTATGTGCGGGGCGCGGCGTGGACGGCCTGTACGAGCCGGCGTGGTTGCGATACCAGCACCATTACCAGCGCATCAATGGCCAGTTCGCTGAGGTCTACCCCGGCGTTGTCGAAGGTTTGCAACAAATGCGCGATGCGGGCTGGGCCTTGGCGTGCTTGACCAACAAGCCCTTGGCGTTTGCACAAAGCCTGTTGGCCGCAAAAGGTCTGGACGGGTTTTTCACACAGGTCTTTGGCGGCGACAGCTTTGCCACCAAGAAGCCCGACCCTTTGCCGCTGCTCAAAACTTGCGAGGCGCTGGGCAGCGCACCTGAGCGCACCTTGATGGTGGGCGACTCCAGCAACGACGCCCAGGCTGCACGTGCCGCAGGTTGTCCGGTGGTGTTGGTGCGCTATGGCTACAACCATGGCGAGCCCATCGAGGCGGTGGACGCCGATGGCTACCTGGACCAGATGGCCCAGGTGGGCGATTGGCTGACGCGCACCCACAGCGTGTGACGCTCCGTGGGCGTCTTTGGCCTTTGT
>CANCUP010000158.1 GCA_947381325.1 Comamonadaceae bacterium | reverse complement strand
GTCATGGTCCTCGAGATCGACGAAGACAAGCGCCGCATCAGCCTCGGCATGAAGCAGTGCAAAGCCAACCCATGGCAAGAGTTCGCGCTCAACACCAAGCGTGGCGACCGCGTCAAAGGCCCGATCAAGTCGATCACCGACTTCGGCGTTTTCGTGGGCTTGGCTGCCGGCATCGACGGCTTGGTGCACCTGTCTGACCTGTCTTGGAACGAAACCGGCGAAAACGCCGTGCGCGAATTCAAGAAGGGTCAAGAAGTCGAGGCTTTGGTCTTGGCCGTGGACGTGGACCGCGAGCGCATCAGCTTGGGCATCAAACAGCTCGACTCTGACCCCTTCACCACCTTCGTGTCGGTCAACGACAAAGGCCAAACCGTCACCGGCAAGGTCAAGACCGTGGATGCCAAGGGCGCTGAAATCGACCTGGGCGAAGACATCATCGGCTACCTGCGTGTCAGCGAAATCTCGCGTGACCGCGTGGAAGACGCACGCAGCGTGCTCAAAGAAGGCGACGAAGTCACAGCCGTGGTGGTCAACGTGGATCGCAAGACCCGCAACATCCAGTTGTCCATCAAAGCCAAAGATGCTGTGGACCAACAAGAAGCCATGGCTTCCTTGTCACAACAGTCTTCACGTGAGAACGCTGGCACCACCAGCTTGGGCGCTTTGTTGCGTGCCAAGCTTGACAACAACAGCTGATGACCCGTTCTGACTTGGTCGAAGAACTGGCCGCTCGATTTGGCCAGCTCACGCACCGCGACGCTGAATTCGCCGTCAAGACTTTGCTTGACGCGATGAGCGACGCGCTGGTGCGCGGGCACCGCATCGAGCTGCGCGGCTTCGGCAGCTTTTCCATCAACCGCCGCCCTCCCCGTATGGGACGCAACCCGCGTTCCGGCGAGAGCGTGGCGATTCCGGAAAAGCGCGTTCCTCACTTCAAGCCGGGCAAAGCCCTGCGCGAAGCGGTGGACGCGCGCACCCAAGAGCTGCTGGCCAAGTCCGAACTCAAAAGTTAAGCAGAGGCGGGGCTAAAATTCTCCTCGTCACAGAGGAGTCGCCTTGAAAAACCTCATGTGGCTGCTTCAGTTAGCGCTGAAAGCAGCCATTTTTTTTACCCTGTTCGCTTTTGCGCTCAACAACCAGCACGACGCCGTGGTCCATTTCTTTTTTGGCACGACGTGGCAAGCCCCTTTGGTGCTGGTGGTCTTGAGTGCTTTTGTCGTGGGCGTGGCGGTGGGCGTGCTGGGCATGGTGCCGCGCTGGTGGCGTCACCGTCGCTTGGCCAAGCAAGTGCCAGCGAGCGTCACCCCCTCACCTGCAGACCCCACCCATGGAATTTGATTTCACCTGGATCTTCATTGGCCTACCCCTTGCCTTTGGTTTGGGTTGGCTGGCTTCACGCATGGACTTGCGCCAACTGCGGCTGGAAAATCGCCAGACGCCCAAGGCCTATTTCAAGGGCTTGAACCACTTGCTCAACGAGCAGCAAGACCAAGCCATCGACGCCTTCATCGAAGCCGTTCAGCACGACCCCGACACCTCGGAGTTGCACTTTGCGCTGGGCAACTTGTTTCGCCGCCGTGGCGAATACGAGCGTGCGGTGCGGGTGCACCAGCATTTGCTCTCGCGCGGTGATCTGAACCAAAAAGACCTTGACCGCGCCCAACATGCGCTGGCACTCGACTACCTCAAAGCGGGTTTGCTCGACCGCGCAGAAGACGCGCTGCACAAACTCGAGGGCACGGTGCACGCACCGCAAGCCCATCTGGCGCTGCTGAGCATTTATGAGCGCTCGCGCGACTGGCCCAAGGCGTCGGTCATCGCCCAGAAACTCAGCGACAGCGGACAAGGCAGCTTTCAAGGCCGTCTGGCGCACTACCTGTGTGAGCAAGCAGCCAGCCTGGACCTGGCACAGCATGGCGACGAAGTGCTCGCCTTGTTAGAACGCGCCATCGCTGTGGCCCCTCAGTCAGCGCGCGCACGCATGGCCTTGGCGCAAGCCCAGACCAACAGCCAGCGCCCGCAAGAGGCCTATGCCACCCTCGAAGCACTGGCCCAGCATGTGCCCTCGGCTTGGCCCTTGTTGGCGCCTCAGCTTGCGGCCTTGGCTCTCACCTTGGGTTGCACCGACAAAGCTTTGGAACTGCTGGAGGCCAGCTATGCCCAAACCGCCTCACTCGATGTGCTCAACGCCATCGTGAGCCTGCGCGTCGCACAAGGCGACACCCACACCAACGCTCGCTTTGCCCAACACCTGGAGCGCGAGTCCTCGCTTGTGGCAGCCACCCGATGGATTGCCCACGAGAAGTTC
Organism: Comamonadaceae bacterium; assembly: GCA_947381325.1. GTDB lineage: Bacteria > Pseudomonadota > Gammaproteobacteria > Burkholderiales > Burkholderiaceae_C > Limnohabitans. The sequence continues at coordinate 3,823 of CANCUP010000158.1, read as the reverse complement.
GAACACGAGCAGTTTCATCCACAGGTACAACGCGCCTTGGAACGTGCAGCCAAGCCGCTGCAACGCTACCGCTGCGCCGCCTGTGGCTTTGAGGCCAGCCAACACTTTTGGCAATGCCCGGGCTGCCAAGCCTGGGACAGCTATCCCGCACGACGGGTGGAGGAACTATGACCGTCACCCGAGAGCAACTCACCCAAGCCCAGGTGCTGGTGGTGGGCGACGTGATGCTGGACCGCTATTGGTACGGTGCGGTGGATCGCATCAGCCCCGAGGCCCCGGTGCCCGTGGTGCGCGTGACCCGCGAAGAAAACCGTTTGGGTGGTTGCGCCAACGTGGCCTACAACGTGGTCAGCCTGGGCGCACACGCCAGTTTGCTGTCGGTGGTGGGCGACGACGACGCCAGCCACCTGCTCGAAGACCTGGTGGCCAAGACGGGCATAGCCCCTTTCCTAGGCCGAGATGCCCAGCTCAAAACCACGGTCAAGCTGCGCATCATCGGACGCCAGCAACAGCTCTTGCGGGTGGACTTTGAAAACACCCCCCAGACCGAAGTGCTGGCCTCGCAGTCGGCCCAATTTGCCAGCCTGCTGCCCACACATGCCGTGGTCTTGTTCTCTGATTACGGCAAAGGCGGCTTGGCGCATGTGAGCCAGATGATTGGTGCAGCCCGTGCGGCCGGCAAAACCGTGTTGATCGACCCCAAAGGCAGCGACTACTCCCGCTACGCCGGGGCCAGCTGCATCACCCCCAACCGGGCAGAGCTGCAGCAAGTCATTGGCGACTGGACCAGCGAAGACGACTTGCGCCACAAAGCCCACGCCTTGCGCGAGCAGCTGCAACTCGACGCGCTGCTGCTGACCCGCAGCGAAGAAGGCATGACCCTGTTCGACGCCCAAGGCGAGTTGCATGTGTCGGCCCAAGCACGCGAGGTGTTTGACGTCACCGGCGCTGGTGACACCGTGATCGCCACCCTGGCGGCCCTGGTAGCTGGTGGCTTGAGCCTGCGCGAAGCCATGCCCTTGGCCAACCGCGCCGGCGGCATTGTGGTGGGCAAGTTTGGCACCGCCACGGTGAGCTTTGAGGAATTGTTCGCATGAAATCTCTGACAACACACACCGGCGTCATGTGCGCAAAGGAAGCCTTATGAAAATCGTTGTGACAGGCGCCGCCGGCTTTATTGGCAGCAACATCATCCGGGGTTTGAATGCGCGTGGCATTGACCACATCATTGCGGTCGACGACCTGACCGAGGGCGACAAATTCCGCAATCTGGCGGACTTGAAGATTGCCGACTACCTCGACAAAGACGTGTTCTACGAACTCTTTGCCCAAGGGGCGTTTGGCAAAGTCGAAGCCGTGTTCCACGAAGGGGCCTGCAGCGACACCATGGAGAGCGACGGCAAGTACATGATGGACAACAACTACACCCTCTCGTGTGGCTTGTTCAACAGTTGCCAGCAAGCGGGCACACGCTTGATCTACGCCTCATCCGCCGCCACCTATGGCGGCAGCGACACCTTCCGTGAATCGCCTGAGTTTGAGCACCCACTCAACGTTTACGGCTACTCCAAGCTGCTGTTCGACCAGCGCATGCGCCGCGAGTGTGGTGACAACTTCAAAAAGTTCAAACGCCAAGTCGTGGGCTTTCGTTACTTCAACGTCTACGGTCCACGCGAGCAGCACAAGGGCCGCATGGCCAGTGTGGCGTTTCACCAATTCAACCAGTTCAAGGCCGAAGGTCGGGTCAAGTTGTTTGGGGAGTACGGTGGCTACCCCAGCGGCGGCCAAATGCGCGACTTTGTCTTCATCGACGACGTGGTGGCCGTGAATCTGTGGTTCCTCGACCACCCCGACAAGTCTGGCATCTTCAACCTTGGCACGGGCCGCGCGCAACCCTTCAATGACGTGGCGTTGTCCGTGGTCAACGCCTTGCGCGGCGCCAAAGGCGACAGCGCGCTGGACTTGGCTGGCGCAGCCCAAGCGGGCTTGATCGAATACGTGCCCTTCCCCGATGCCTTGCGTGGCAAATACCAGTGCTACACCCAAGCCGACTTGACCGCCTTGCGCGCCAGCGGTTGCGACCATGCCTTTGCCGATGTGCAAAGCGGTGTGTCGCAGTACATGGCCACGCTGAGCCAGGCCACTTGACCGACTCGGGGCTGGGCACACGTGCGGTTGAAGGTTGACTCGGCCAGCGTCAGGTGACCCACAGCACCCCACGCCAAGACCACATGCACACACGGTCTCACGCAGGCTTCGCTGCCTTTGCTGTTTTTGCGGCACTCGGCAGGCGCGCGGCCTCAGGCTTGTGCGCCCTGCTGCTGTGCGCCAGCAGCCATGCGCTCGAGATCAACCAGGCCAACGCCGCCGAACTCGACAGCCTGCGCGGCATGGGCCCGGCGCTCAGCGCCAAGGTGTTGCAAGCGCGTGAGCAAAGGCCATTTGACTCGTGGCGCGATGTGATGAAGCGTGTCTCAGGCTTTGGACCTGCCAAAGCTCAGCAGTTCTCAGACCAAGGGCTCACGGTGAACGGGCAAGCCCTGAAGCCTTAATCCTCAGCCCCATAGCCACCGCCACCTGGCGTGTGAATTTCAAACACATCGCCCACCGACATCTCGGCTTGGGCAATGTGGCCCAAGTCCTCGATGCGTCCATCCGCGCGCACCACACGGTTGATGCCCACCGCACCGGCGTGTCCGCCTGCAGCACCAAAAGCAGGGTAGATGCGACCGTTGGACAACACGCTCGCGGTCATCGGCTCTAAGAACGCGATACGCCGCACGCCACCATCGCCCCCGCGCCAGCGCCCCGCGCCGCCCGAGCCTGCCCGAATCGTGTAGCTCAGCAAGCGCACGGGAAAGCGGAACTCCAAAATCTCAGGGTCGGTCAGACGTGAATTGGTCATGTGGGTTTGCACCACGCTCGTGCCGTCAAAGCCGCCTGTGACCTGGCCTGCATCGTCCATCTGCACACCAGCACCGCTGCCACCCGAGATGGTTTCGTAGTACTGGTGCTGCGCGTTGCCAAAGGTGAAGTTGTTCATGGTGGGCTGGCTGCCCGCCATCACCCCCAGCGCCCCGAACAAGGCATTGGTGATGCAGGTGGAGGTTTCCACATTGCCCGCCACCACCGAAGCCGGTGGGTTGGGGTTGAGCATGGAGCCCGCAGGAATGGTCACCCGCAGCGGCTTCAAACACCCCGCATTGAGCGGAATGTCGTCGTTCACCAAACTGCGAAACACATACAACACGGCAGCCATGCACACCGCCGTGGGCGCGTTGAAGTTGTTGGGCTGCTGGGCCGAGGTGCCGGTGAAGTCAATTTCTGCCGTGCGATCGGCCACGTTGACACGGATCGCGACCTGAATGTGCGCGCCGTTGTCCAGCGGCAGCGTGAATTGCCCGTCTTTCAAGCGGGTGATCACCCGACGCACCGCCTCTTCGGCGTTGTCTTGCACATGGCCCATATAGGCTTGCACCACGTCCAGGCCAAACTGCGCCACCATCTTGCGCAGCTCTTGCACGCCTTTTTCGTTGGCGGCAATTTGCGCTTTCAAGTCGGCCATGTTTTGCGCCGGGTTGCGGCTGGGGTGGTCGCCGCTTTGCAGCAGGCGCAGCATCTCGGCTTCGCGCAGCACACCGCGCTCGACCAAGAGCACGTTGTTGAGCTGCACGCCCTCTTCTTCAATGCGGGTGGAGAACGGTGGCATGGAGCCCGGCGTGGTGCCCCCAATGTCGGCGTGATGCCCCCGTGAACCCACATAAAAACTCGGCTGCGCCGCATCGTCCAGATACACCGGGGTGATGACGGTGATGTCGGGCAA
>CANCUP010000157.1 GCA_947381325.1 Comamonadaceae bacterium | reverse complement strand
GGCGTGGTCAACGGCAGCACCGCTGCGGCGGCCAACGCCTACAGCTCGGCCATGTTCTATGTGGTCACCTATGTGCTCACCACCTTGGCCGTGTTCGGCATCATCATGTTGCTGGCGCGTGAGGGCTTTGAGAGCGAAGAAATCGCCGATTTCGCCGGCCTGAACCAACGCAGCCCCTTGTACGCCGGTGTCATGGCCTTGTGCATGTTCTCGCTGGCAGGTGTGCCACCTATGGTGGGCTTTGCTGGCAAGTTGTCGGTGTTGCAAGCCTTGGTGACTTCGGGTCAACCCGGAGGCATTGCACTGGCCGTGTTTGCGGTCATGATGTCCTTGCTCGCCGCTTTCTACTACCTGCGCGTGGTCAAGGTCATGTACTTTGATTCGCCCATCACCGCCAGCACCGTGTCTGCGGGCGCGGATGTGCGCTTGGTGCTGTTGATCAACAGTGGCTTGCTGCTGGTCTTGGGCTTGTTGCCCGGTGGCTTGATGGCGCTGTGCGCCCGCGCCATCGTGTCGACCCTGGGCACCTGACTTCAGCCCTGTGGGCCTGAACCTTCGCAAAAGCCAGCTACGCGCTGGCTTTTTGCCATCGATCGGCTGACTTCTTGGACGGGACATTCCACATGACATTTCTGCACCACGCATTTCAAGACAAGGCGCCCGTCGCACCGCAAGACGCGCACCTGGTCGAGCACACCCTTGAACAGACCGAAGTGCTCAAGGGGAGTTTTCTGCATGCTTTTCGCGACAAAGTTCGGTTGCCTAACGGTGACACGAGCGTGCGCGAGTATGTGATTCACCCAGGCGCCGTGATGGTGATCGCCATGCAAGACGACGGCCGTTTGGTGATGGAGCGTCAATACCGCTACCCCATGCAGCAGGTCATGGTTGAGTTTCCTGCGGGCAAGCTTGATCCGGGCGAAGACCGCTGGGTGTGTGCCCAGCGCGAGTTGCTCGAAGAAACCGGCTACCGCGCCACCGAATGGGCCCATGCGGGCGTGTTGCACCCGGTCATCAGCTACTCCACCGAGTTCATCGACATTTGGTTTGCCCGTGGCTTGCGCCAAGGCGAGCGACAGCTCGATGCCGGTGAATTCTTGGACGTGTTCTCGGCCAGCTTCGACGAGCTCTTGGCGTGGTCGCGCGATGGTCAGCTCACCGACGCCAAAACCTTGACCGGCTTGCTCTGGCTGCAAAACCACCGCAGCGGCGCATGGCCATTGCACTGGCAGCGCCTGCCTTGAGCGATCGCTGCGAGATAATCGCGCCATGAAAGTTCTCGATCTCCACTGCGCCCACCAACACAGCTTTGAAGGTTGGTTTGCGTCGGAAGACGACTTTCAAAGCCAGCTCTCGCGTGGCTTGGTGACATGTCCCATCTGCGGTGATGCCACCATCACCAAAATGCTCAGCGCTCCACGTTTGAACCTCAGCAGCGCACGCGGTGAACCTGCACCGCGCAGCACCCCAAGCGCCAACGCAGACACGACCGAACACGAACAACACGCTGGCGTGCCCACTGCACCATCTTCTGTTCCCGCCACCCTCAGCCCGCAAGAGGTGGCCAGCATGGCACCCGCACAACTGCAAGCGGCTTGGATGCAGATGGTGCGCCATGTGGTGGCCAACACCGAAGACGTGGGCACCCAGTTCTCAGAAGAAGCGCGCAAGATGCATTACGGCGAAGCCGAGCATCGCAACATCCGAGGCCACGCCACGCCAGAAGAAACCGAGGCCTTGTTGGACGAGGGCATTCAGGTCATGCCCCTGCCCATGCCCGACGCCCTCAAAGGCCCCCTGCAATAAGCCCTTGTGCCAGGCGCACCGTCTGTGGCAGCGCATCGGCTGCGTCACAGGCCACCACCACCCGATCGTCCATGCCGCGCAGCCAAGTCAGCTGGCGCTTGGCCAACTGGCGCGTGGCCGCACAGCCGAGTTCGTGCAACTTCGGAATCAAGCTGTCAAACGGCGCACCTTGTTGCTCGGCCCGCTCGAGCAGCTCCCACGCTTGTCGGTAACCCACGCAGCGCATGCTGGGCAACTCGGCATGCAGCTGTGGCTGCTGGCGCAGGGCGCGCACCTCGTCCACCAAGCCCGCCGCCAGCATGGTGTCAAAGCGCTGGCCAATGCGTGCATGCAACCAAGCGCGGTCGCGCGGCTCCAGCGACAGCACCGGCATGTTCAGCAGCCCTGGGGCGGCGCGTTGTGCATCGGCCTGGGCAAACCATTGCGACAAGGGCTTGCCGCTGGAGCGCCAGACTTCCAGCGCACGTGAAATGCGCTGCGCATCGTTCGGTGGCAGACGCTGCGCGGTGACGGGGTCCACCCGCGCCAGCTCGGCATGCAGCGCGGGCCAGCCCTCGCGCGCGGCTTGCGCGTCGATCTCGGCGCGCAGGCTCAGGTTGGCCTTGGGCAAATCGTCCAAGCCGTCCCGCAAGGCCTTGAGGTAGAGCAGGGTGCCGCCCACCACCAAAGGCAGTCGGCCTCGGCTGCGTATCTCGGCCATCAAGGCGTGGGCGTCACGCGCAAACTCGGCCGCGTTGTAGGCCTGTGTGGGGTCGCGGATGTCAATCAGGTGGTGCGGCACCTGGGCCAGCTCGTCGGCACTGGGCTTGGCCGTGCCAATGTCCATGCCCCGGTACACCAAGGCCGAGTCCATGCTGATGATTTCCACGGGCCAACGCTGGGCAATCGCCAGTGCGGCGGCGGTTTTGCCACTCGCGGTCGGCCCCACCAAGGCCAGCGCATCCAACCGGAACTCAGCGCCCGCCATCAGCGTCCGCGCAAAAACAGCGCATCGAGCTCACGCACGCTCAGCTGCCGCCAGGTGGGGCGTCCATGGTTGCATTGGTCCGAGCGTTCGGTCACTTCCATCTGACGCAGCAAGCCGTTCATCTCATCGAGCGTCAAGCGTCGGTTGGCGCGCACCGCGCCGTGACAGGCCATGGTGGCCAGCAACTCGTTGCGGGCGCGTTGCACCACCGTGCTGGCGTCGTGTTGCGACAACTCGGCCAACACGCTGCGCGCCAAGGCCACTGCGTCGCCGTGGGCCAAGCTGCTGGGCACGGCCCGCACCGCCAGCGTTTTGGCCGACAGCACAGACACCTCCAGCCCCAGTTCGAGCAGTGCCTCGGCGCAGGCCTCGGCCGTGGCCACCTCTTGCGCGGTGGCGTGGAAGGTGGCCGGAATCAACAGCGGTTGGCTGGCCATGGCTTGCACGTCCATCTGTTGCTTGAGCTGTTCGTACACGATGCGCTCATGCGCCGCATGCATGTCGACCAGCACCAAGCCTTGGCTGTTCTCGGCCAAGATGTAAATGCCGTGCAACTGCGCCAAGGCTTTGCCCAGCGGCCAAGTGCCGTCGGGCAAGGCGCTGTCGCCACTGCCTTGAAAGGGTGCTGCGCCTTGGCGCGCGCCTGACGGGTGGTTCGGGCTGTCAGACGGTGTGGGGCCCAGCTTGCCCGCTGTGTCTGTGGCAGGGACAAAGCGCGGCCTGTCTTCTTGTGCCATCAGCGGCGTGCGCGCTTGGGGTTGCCACAACTGGCCCAAGTCGCTCACGCGGTTGCCCGTCAAAGGCATGGCCGCTTGCTGCCAGTGGGCGTTGGGCCAAGCAGGCGTGGTGGGGGTCAGCCCAGGCGCTGAATCGGGGTTGCCCAGCAGGGTGGTGCGTGGAATGGCCAGCGCGTTTTCCACCGCATGGCGCACCGCTTGGTGCACCTCGCGGCCATCGCGAAAGCGCACCTCAATCTTGGTCGGGTGCACGTTCACGTCCACCCGGGTTGGGTCAATCTCTAAGTACAGCGCATACACCGGTTGACGCTGGCCGTGCAGCACGTCTTCGTAGGCGCTGCGCGCTGCGTGGCTGAGCACCTTGTCGCGCACATAGCGGCCATTGACGTAGGCGTATTGGTGGTCTGAGCGGGCCCGTGCCGCGTCTGGAATGCCCGCGCGTCCCACCACGGTGATGTGACCGCTTTGGTGATACACCGCCACCGAGTTGCGCACAAAGTCGTCGCCCAACACATCGGCCAAGCGGCGCTCGAGCGCGCCTTCGCCTTGCTGGGCACGCCACTGCTCCACCAACTTGCCTTCGTGCCAAATGGCAAAGCCCACCTCGGGGCGCGTCAGCGCATGGCGGCGCACTGCCTCCACGCAATGCGCGAGTTCGGTGTTGTCGGTCTTTAAAAATTTGCGCCGTGCCGGTGTGCTGTAAAACAGCTCTTTCACCTCCACCGTGGTGCCTTGGGCACGGGCCACCGGTTGCAGCTCGCCGCTGCGCCCATCCAGCAGCATGGCATTGTCTTGGTGTGCGGTGCGCGACAACAGCGAGAGTTCAGACACCGAGTGAATGGCCGCCAGCGCTTCGCCGCGAAAGCCCATGGTGCCCACCGACTCCAGCTCGTGCAGGCTGTCGATCTTGCTGGTGGCATGGCGTTTGAGGGCAATGGGCAGCTCGGCCGCAGGGATGCCCACGCCGTTGTCTTCCACACTGATCAAGCGCACGCCCCCGGCCAGTAGGCGCAGGGTGATTTGGGTGGCGCCTGCGTCGAGCGCGTTATCGACCAACTCGCGCACCACCGACGCAGGGCGCTCGACCACCTCGCCTGCAGCGATTTGGCTGATCAGTTCGTCGGGGAGTTCGCGGATCGGGCGAGAGGGTTGGAGGGCAGGGTGCACGACTTGATTTTAGGGGCAGGGATAATCCCAGCCATGGACTTCTTCACCTTCATGCTCGACTTCATCCTCCACATCGACCGCTACATCGAGGGCTTTGTGCAGGCCTATGGTGTGTGGGTCTATGCCTTGCTGTTTCTCATCATCTTTGTCGAAACCGGTTTGGTGGTCATGCCGTTTTTGCCCGGCGACTCGCTGCTGTTTGTGGTGGGCGCCATGTGTGGGGTAGGCCTGATGGACTATGGCCTGTCGGTGGCTTTGTTGTGGGTGGCCGCAGTGGCCGGCAACCAAACCAACTACACCATCGGGCGATTTTTTGGCCCCAAAGTGTTTGCCTGGGAAGACTCGCGCTTTTTCAACCGCCGCGCCTTTGACCAAGCCCACGCGTTTTACGAACGCTACGGCGGCATCACCCTGGTGGCGGCGCGCTTCATGCCGTTTGTGCGCACCTTCGCGCCTTTTGTGGCGGGTGTGGCGCAGATGACGCGACGCAAATTCACGCTGTACGACGTGAGCGGCGGCGCCCTGTGGGTGGGCGGCATCGTCTCGGCGGGTTACTTCTTTGGCAACATCCCGTGGGTCAAGGGCAACCTCGAGAAAATCATTTGGGCCTTGATCTTGGTGCCCAGCGCCTTGGCCATTTTTGGCTCTTGGAGGGCCTCGCGCACGCCGCAATCCTGATCATTCACGGAGCAGGCCAGCGTCTGTCCGTGCACACCGCAGCGCCTGCTTGCATCTGCTGCGCTGCCAAGGCCGTGTTGTCACTCGCGCTGCGCACGGCGCGCATCGCGCAGCATGAACAAATACAGGCTCTCCACCTTCTCGCGTGCCCACGGGGTTTTGCGCAAAAACTTCAGGCTCGACGCCACGCTGGGCTCGTGGGTGAAGCAGCGCACGGCAATGCGCTCGCCCAATCCGTCCCAGCCGTAGTGGGCTTCCAGGGCCAAGAGGATCTTCTCCAGCGTCATGCCGTGCAGCGGGTTGCGGGCTTGGGAGGCGGGTGCCGCTGTGGTTGTGGGTTCGGCGCCTGGCTCCGACGCAGGGGCTGCAGCAGGCAAGGGGTTGTGGGATGGCGTGTCGGACATGAGGGGTGTGACTGAGTTGTGGCTCAGGTGTGTGGCTGGGTTGGCGCTCAGGTGTTGCGCGTGCGCGCGAGCGGCGGGTTGCGCGAGAAATAACGCTCAATGCTGCGCATCAGCGCGTCGGCCAGCTCGTTTTGGTAGCGCTCACTCACCAAGCGGATCTCTTCGTCAGGGTTGCTGATGAAAGCGGTTTCCACCAACACACTTGGAATGTCGGGGGCTTTGAGCACCGCAAAGCCAGCTTGCTCGACCCTGGGCTTGTGCAGTTTGCCCACGCGTTTGATTTGCCCCAGCATCTCGCCGCCCAGCTTCAAGCTGTCGTTGATTTGCGCGGTGGTGCTCATGTCCAGCAGCGCACGCTGCACCGTGGCGTCTTGCACCTTGAGGTTCAAGCCGCCCACC
>CANCUP010000156.1 GCA_947381325.1 Comamonadaceae bacterium | reverse complement strand
CACCGGCTCGCTGCTGGTGTGCACCGCGCTGTGGTCGCGCCCGTGCGCTGCTGCGTGCAGCCAGGCGCCGGTTTTGGGGCCGAAGTGCTGTGCCAGCGCAGCGGCTTCGGCGCTGGCGAGCTGGCCGATGGTGTGTATGCCCAGCGCCTCTCGGTCGCGCACCGCGTGCAAGTCATGTTCAAACGTGGTTTCGCGGCTGAGACTGACAGGCTCGCTCTCGGTCTCCACCGGGCGGTTGTCTTGGCCGTGGGCTGCATCGTGCAGCCAGGCGCCGTAGCTTTTGCCAAAGTGCTCCATCAGCCAATGGCGTTCCCGTTGCGCCAAGTCGCCAATGGTGTGAATGCCGTGGGCCGCGAGTTTGGCCTCGGCCTTGGGCCCAATGCCATTGACCTTGCGACAGGGCAGTGGCCAGATCAGGTGGGCCAAGTCGCCCTCGTGCACGATGGAAATGCCGTTGGGTTTGTTGAACTCGCTGGCCATTTTGGCCAGCAGTTTGTTGGGCGCCACGCCCACGGAACAAGTCAAACCGGTGGCATCGAAGATGCTTTTTTGAATCAGCCTCGCCAGCACACGGCCGCCTTCGCGCTGACCGCCGGGCACCTCTGTGAAGTCGATGTAGACCTCGTCCACCCCGCGGTTTTCCATGACGGGCGCGATGTCGGTGATGAGGGCTTTGAACGTGCGCGAGTAGTGGCGGTATTGGTCAAAGTCCACCGGCAACAAGATGGCATCGGGGCAAAGTTTGGCGGCCTTCATCACCCCCATGGCCGAGCCCACGCCAAATTGCCTGGCCGCGTAGGTGGCGGTGGTGATGACGCCGCGCCCGGTGTAGCCCGCGATGCGCGGGAAGAAGTCGAGGGGGATGTCGGCCAAACGGTCGTCGGACCATTCCTGGTCGGGGTAGGCTTCGCGCAAACGCCCGAGCAAGTCGTCTTCACGGCGGCGTCCGCCACCAATGACCACGGGCAAGCCTTTGAGCTGTGGGTAGCGCAGCAACTCGACCGAGGCGTAAAACGCGTCCATGTCGAGGTGGGCGATGCGGCGCAAGCGGGGCGTGTCGGGGGCAGGAGAGGTCACAAGCCCCCAAGCATAATCGCAGCCATTTCTAACCCCCGAGGAGTCTCAGATGCCCACCATCCGCATTGATTTGTTCGAAGGCCGCACCTTGGAACAAAAGCGCGAACTCGCCAAAGCCATCACCGAAGTGACCTGCAAGGTCTTGGGCGGTCAACCCGATGGCGTGGACATTTTGTTTTACGACATCAAGCGCCAAGACTGGGCCACGGGTGGCGAGTTGTGGAGCGAGAAAACCAAGTCCTGATGCGCCGCCCACGGCACTGAGGTGAGCGGCCACCTTCTAAAGCCTGCGGGTGGCCCAAGCGCGTTCAAGCGCATGGCCCCCAGGCGTGTTCAGGCTGTGGGAAAGGTGCCGGGCAGCAAGATGCGCTGGTCCACGTTGTGGATGTCGGTGTGGCCACAAAACGCCATGGTCACGTCCAGTTCTTTGTGGATGATTTGCAGCGCCTTGCTCACCCCTTCTTCGCCCATGGCGCCCAGGCCATAGGCCATGGCGCGGCCAATCAGCGTGCCGCGTGCGCCCAAGGCCCAGGCCTTGAGCACGTCTTGGCCTGAGCGAATGCCGCCGTCCATCCACACCTCGATGTCGGAGCCCACCGCCGCCACGATGGCCGGCAGCGCTTCGATGCTCGACTGCGCACCATCGAGTTGACGGCCCCCGTGGTTGCTGACCACCAGCGCATCGGCGCCGCTTTGTACGGCCAGCTTTGCGTCTTCCACGTCTTGGATGCCTTTGAGGATCAGCTTGCCGCCCCACTGCTGTTTGACCCAGGCCACATCGGCCCACGACAAGCGGGGGTCAAACTGCTCATTGGTCCAGGCCGAGAGCGAGTTCATGTCGCTCACCCCTTTGACATGGCCCACCAGGTTGCCAAAGGTGTGACGCCGAGTGCCCGCCATGCCGAGGCACCAGCGCGGTTTGGTCATCAGGTTCAAGATGTTGGCCAGGGTGGGGCGGGGGGGCGCAGTCAGGCCGTTTTTGAGGTCTTTGTGGCGCTGACCAATCACCTGCAAGTCGAGGGTGAGCACCAAGGCGCTGCAACCGGCTTGGCGCACGCGCTCGATCATGTTGGCCATGGCCTCGCGGTCGCGCATCATGTAGAGCTGAAACATGAAGGGCGCTTGGGTGTGGGCCGCAATGTCTTCGATGGAGCAAATGCTCATGGTCGACAAGATGAAGGGAATGCCAAATTTCTCGGCGGCCCGAGCGGCCTTGATTTCGCCATCGGCACTTTGCATGCCGGTCAGGCCCACGGGTGCGATGGCCACAGGCATTTTGGTGGGCACGCCCACCATCTCGGTGGCGGTGCTGCGGTTTTCCATGTTCACCGCCACGCGCTGGCGCAACTTGATTTTTTGAAAATCGCTTTCGTTGGCGCGGTAGGTGCTCTCAGTCCAACTGCCCGAATCGGCGTAGTCGTAGAACATGCGAGGGACTCGCTTTTCGGCCAAAACGCGCAGGTCTTCGATGTTGGTGATCACGGGCATGGGGGTCTCCTTGGGGTCGGCCGATGTTAGCCCTGCGGCGGATTCAGGCTTGTGAAGCTTGCGACAGCGCGGTTGAAAAAAATTAAATCTCGCGCACCTGCACATCGGCCATGAGGCGGTGCACATCATCGGCTTGGCACAGCGAGGTGCCTTCACCCAGCAAGGCAGCAGCGCTGGCGGCCATGGCGGTGCGAAATTGCTGGGTCGCATCGTGGCCTTGCAGCCAAGACCACAGCCAGCCACCGACAAAACTGTCGCCCGCACCGATGGTGGTGCGCACGTTCACGGGCAAGCTCGCTGCCATCAGCGCGTGTTGGGCCGTGACCCACATGGCGCCGTCTTCGCCCAAGGTCAAGGCGACCACCTCCACCTGCCCACTGTGGATGAGGGCTTGTGCCGCCGCCTTTTGCGAGGCGGTGTCGGGCAGCGCCAGCCCGGTGAGGTCGCGCAATTCACGCAAGCTCGGTTTGAAGGCGTAGACCCCCACACGCAAGGCGGCGGTGAGTGCTGGGCCATGGGTGTCGATCACCACACGCAGCCCGCGCGACTTGGCCCATTGGCTCAGCCGGGCATACCAATCGTCCGGCACGCCCGGCGCCAAGCCCCCACTCAAGACCAGCAGGTGCTTGGGGCCATGGGCGACCACGTAGTCAAAACAAGCTTGGCATTCTGGGTCGCTCAAGCTGGGCCCAGGCAACACAAAGCGAAAGTCTTGGCCGCTGCTGAGCTCGTGCACCGAAAAGCTTTCGCGGGTTTCTTGCGCGATGGGCACGATGTGGCTGCGCACCTTCTCCGCGTGCAGGAGTTGGCGATGGCGCTCCCCGGTGACGCCCCCTGCGGGATAGACCGCCACGCACGAGGCGCCCAAGCGGTGCAGCACGCGCGCCACGTTGATGCCACCACCCCCGGGGTGTTTGAGCGCTGGGCCACAGCGCATCTTGTGCGCGCTTTCCACCAAGGCGTGCGTGGTCAGCACATCCAAAGCCGGGTTCATGGTGAGGGTGAGGACGTCGGTCATGCGGCTGTGGTGTGGCGTTGCCACAAGTGGTGGCACAGGTAAGCCACGATGGCGAGGTTGAGGGCAATCACCACGGCCGTGGCCAGCGAAGGGGCGTGCCAGAAATGCTGCAACTCAAATGGCACATAGATGCCGCCCGACAAGGCGCCCAAATACTCGCCCCAACTTTGACCCAGCCAAAGACCGAGTGCCTCAGCCCAGCGCAGGGCCGTGTAGGCAGACGCCAGCAGCGCCAGCGAGCGCATGTCGGCATGGGGCAGCAAGTTGGCGTAATGCAGCAACATCGAGGGGTAGTGGGCCTCGGGGTTCAATCCAAAGCGACCGATCAAACTCATGGCCAGCGCCACGGCATCTTGGTGCATCACATCGATCACCCCCAGCAGCGCCGCCAGGGCCACCGCACCTTTGAAGGCCTCAAACAGCGCAATGGCACGCAAGGCGCGTGCTGGGTGTGGGGCTTGGCTCATCCAGCCAGTCGTTGCAGGTGCCGTGCAATTTGCGCCCGCACTTGCACAGGGGCGGTGCCGCCCAAGGTGTTGCGTGCATTGAGCGAGCCTTGCAGGCTCAGGCACTCGTACACGTCTTTGTCGATGGAGGCATGAAAGCTTTGCAGCACGCTCAACGGCAGTTCCGACAGGTCGCAGTTGTGGTTGGTCGCGGCCTTGACGGCATGGGCCACGATCTCGTGGGCGTCACGGAAGGGCAGACCTTTCTTGACCAGGTAGTCGGCCAAGTCGGTGGCGGTGGCGTAGCCTTTTTTGACGGCCGCCTCCATGGCCTGGGGCTTGACTTGGATGCCACCCTCTTTGTGTCCGGTGGCTGGGTTGACTTGTCCGCCCACCATCTCGCTGAAGATGCGCAGCGTGTCTTTGAGGGTGTCGACCGTGTCAAACAAGGGCTCTTTGTCTTCTTGGTTGTCCTTGTTGTAGGCCAAGGGCTGGCCTTTCATCAGGGTGATCAAGCCCATCAAGTGGCCCACCACGCGCCCGGTTTTGCCGCGCGCGAGTTCGGGCACGTCGGGGTTTTTCTTCTGCGGCATGATCGAGCTGCCGGTGGTGAAGCGGTCGGCGATTTGGATGAAGCCAAAGTTCTGGCTCATCCACAAAATCAGTTCTTCGCTCAGGCGGCTGATGTGCACCATGCACAAGGCCGCTGCGGCGGTGAATTCAATGGCGAAGTCGCGGTCGCTCACGCCGTCCAAGCTGTTTTGGCAGACTTGGGGGTGGCCTTGGTCATCGACCATGCGCAAACTTTTGGCCACATGCTCACGGTCGAGTGGGTAGGTGGTGCCCGCCAAGGCCGCGCTGCCCAAAGGCAAGCGGTTGGTGCGGCGGCGCACATCCACCAAGCGTTCGGCGTCGCGCGCAAACATTTCCACATAGGCCAGCAGGTGGTGGGCAAAGCTCACGGGTTGGGCCACTTGCAAGTGGGTGAAGCCGGGCAGGATGACGTCCACGTTTTTCTCCGCGACGCTCACCATCGACTGTTGCAAGTCGTTGAGCAGGCCGAGGATCAAGTCAATTTCGCCGCGCAACCACAAGCGCACGTCGGTGGCCACTTGGTCGTTGCGGCTGCGCCCGGTGTGCAGGCGTTTGCCGGCGTCACCCACCAGCTGGGTCAGGCGCGCTTCGATGTTGAGGTGCACGTCTTCGAGGTCGAGCTTCCACTCGAATTGATCGGTCTCGATTTCGGTCCAAATCAAGGCCATGCCGCGCTGGATGTCTGCCAGGTCCTGGGCGCCAATGATCTGTTGGTGGGCCAGCATCTCGGCGTGGGCCAAGCTGGCGGTGATGTCGGCTTGCCACAAGCGCTTGTCAAAGAACACGCTGGCGGTGTAGCGCTTGACCAACTCGCTCATGGGTTCAGAAAACAGCGCCGACCAGGCCTGGGACTTTGTATCGAGTTGGTTTTTAGACATAGGGCGCGATTTTATCGGTGCCAGGGTCTTGGGCATGGATGGCGCTGGGGGGCCTGCTACCATTTGCCAAAGCTTCTCCCTTTGCATACCCCCACATCTCAGCGAGTTCACAGCCTTGTCCAGCGCACACACCTCCAAAACTCCCCTGACCATTGCCACCCGTGAAAGCCGTTTGGCCATGTGGCAGGCCCACCATGTCAAAGCCTTGCTGGAGCAGATGGGCCACCCCGTCAGCCTGTTGGGCATGACCACGCAGGGCGACCAAATCTTGGACCGCTCCTTGAGCAAAGTTGGCGGCAAAGGCCTGTTTGTCAAAGAACTCGAAGTGGCGTTGGAAGAAGGTCGCGCCAACTTGGCCGTGCATTCGCTCAAAGACGTGCCGATGGATTTGCCCGAAGGCTTTGACTTGGCTTGCGTGATGGTGCGCGAAGACCCGCGCGATGCCTGGGTCTCGTCCACCTATGCGCACCTCAACGACTTGCCGCAAGGTGCGGTGGTGGGCACCTCTAGCCTGCGTCGCACCGTGTTGCTGCGCGCTTTGCGTCCTGATTTGAAGATCGAACCCCTGCGCGGCAACTTGGACACACGTTTGCGCAAGTTGGACGAAGGCCAGTACGACGGCATCGTGCTGGCCGCTGCGGGCTTGAAGCGCCTGGGGCTTGAAGCCCGCATTCGCCACATCTTTGACACCGCCGAGATGCTGCCTGCCGCTGGCCAAGGCGCGCTCGGCATTGAAGTGCGCAGC
>CANCUP010000155.1 GCA_947381325.1 Comamonadaceae bacterium | reverse complement strand
TGCTGCTTAATTTTTCTTTTTTCTTTTTCTGAGGCTTTCATGACCATTTCCAAAGACGCCATCGACCATCTGTTCACCAACGCACGCACGGCCAACGGCTTCATCGACAAGCCCGTGCCTTTGAGCCTGCTCAAAGAGGTGTACGAGATCGCCAAGATGGGCCCCACTTCGATGAACTGCCAGCCCACGCGCTATATTTTCTTGACCACGCCTGAAGCCAAGGCCCGTTTGGCACCTGCTTTGTCGCCCGGCAACGTGGACAAGACCAAACAAGCGCCTGTGACGGTCATCGTCGCCAACGACACCCAGTTCTTCGAGCACATGCCCCTGGTGTTCCCCAACAAACCCGATGCCAAAGAAATGTTTGCCGGCAACGCGGGTTTGGCTGCGGGCACCGCCACCCGCAATGGCACCTTGGGCAGCGCGTACTTCATGATTGCGGCCCGCGCCTTGGGCCTGGACTGCGGCGCCATGAGTGGCTTTGATGTGGCCAAGGTCAATGCCGAGTTCTTCCCCGACGGTCGTTTGCAAGCCAATTACTTGATCAACCTGGGCTACATGGACACCAGCAAGTTGTTCGGCCGTAACCCACGTTTGAGCTTCGAGCAAGCCACGCAAGTTTTGTAAGCAACCGCAAGACCCTCTGCCATGGCCACTCTGTTTGACCTCACTGTGTTCACGCGCCCTTGGGTGCGTGGTCTGTCGGCACTTGCGTTGGCAGGCATGGCCGCAGCCCCTGCGTTGGCGGCTGAGCCTGCATACCCCACCAAGCCGATTCGCCTGCTGCTGGGTTTTCCAGCCGGTGGCGGCTCAGACATCGTGGCCCGCTTGGTGGCCAAGCCGCTCGGCGAGCGTTTGGGACACAACGTGGTGGTCGACAACAAGCCAGGGGCGGGGGGCAACATCGCCTCCGACATGCTGGTGCGCTCGGCGCCCGATGGTTACACCCTGATCTTGCTGCCCAGTGGCCACGCCAGTGGGGCAGCCATGAAAAAGAGTTTGCCGTTTGACCCGGTGAAAGACTTCGCCTGGGTCAGCACCATCACCACCTATCCCTTGGCGCTGACCGTGGCGCCAGCTTCCCCCATCGCCTCGTTTGCCGATTTGGTGAAACGTGCCAAGGCCGAGCCCAACAAATACACCTACTCCTCGGTGGGTGTGGGCACGGCCATGCATCTGGTGGCCGAATGGGCTTTCAGTGAAGCCGGTGTGCAGATCACCCATGTGCCCTTCAAAGGCGGCACAGGGCCTTTGACCGAGCTGTTGGCCGGGCGCGTGGATGTGATGATCGACACCATGACGCTGACGGCCTCTCTGCTCAAAGACCAACGCGTGCGGGCCATTGCTGTCACATCGCCCGTGGGCAACAGTCCGGTGCCGGGCGTACCCACCGTGGCCGACACCTTGCCGCAGGTGGTGTTTGAGTCGTGGTTGGGCATTGCTGCGCCGGTGGGCACACCAACGGTGATCATTGAACGCATCAACAAAGAACTGCGTGCGGTGCTGGCCCAAGACGATGTGCGCCAAAAGCTGATTGACTTTGGCGGCACGCCTCGCGCGAGCAGCCCGGCGGAGTTTCGTCAGCGCGTCGAGCGCGACATCGGCAACCTCAAAAAAGTGGTGGCCGATCGTCGCATTGAGTTGGAGTAAAACCCCTCGCGCTCAAAACGCGCAAGGGCATTCCATCCGCCACGAACCCGCATCCCCAATGATCAAGGGGTGCTGGTGCGCGCTTTGGGCGCTGCGATTCGGGGTGGGTACGTCCATGCCCGCCCGCTTGTAGTAGCGGCCATAGTCTTTCATGGGCAGCCAGTCTTGGCGAATCGGCGGCGCGGCTTGGGCCAAGCGCTCGTAAGCCCCGGCGCCATACACCACGTTGCCACCCACCATGGTCAGCACCGATTCGAGGTTCTTGATCTCATCGACCGGCATGTTGAAGTAGTCGCCCGACAAGAACACCAGGTCGGCGAACTTGCCCACTTCGAGTGTGCCCTTTTTGGTTTCTTCGTTGGACATCCACGCGCCGCCCGTGGTGTACAGGCGCAAGGCCTCGGTGCGATCGAGCAGGTTGTGGTCACCTTGCAGTTTGGCGCCTCCCAAAGTTTTGCCTGTGATCAGCCAGTGCACGCCGACCCAGGGGTTGTAGCTGGTGGCACGGTTGCCGTCGGTGCCTGCGGCCAGTGGGATGCCCATTTCGCGAATGCGCTGGATCGGGGGGGCGTTGGCTGACACCTGCGGGCCATAGCGCTTGAGGAAGGCTTCGCCGTCCAAGGACATGCGGTTTTGGATGTTGATGCTGCCGCCCAGTGCCGCCACACGCTCCAGCGTTTGCGGCGAGAGTGTTTCGCAGTGGTCCAAGCCCCAACGCAAGCCGGTGAGCGGCACTTCGCGGTGCACTTGCTCGAGCACGCCCAAGATGCGTTGCGCCGTGGCGTCAAAGCTGGCGTGCATGCGAAACGGCCAGCGTTGCCCCGCCAAAAACTTGCCCACGGCGGTGAGTTGGCTCTCCATCACGGCAGGGATGGTGGGCGGCGCTTTGTCGAAGTTGGTCACGTCACCGGCGGCCCAGACGATGTATTCGCCCGCACCCAGCATGCGGAAGTAGTCGTCGCCTTCGCCCACTTGCACCATCTTGCTCCAGGCTTGGTAGTTGTCGATCTCCTTGCCACCGGCTTGCGCAAACAGCTCGTAGCCAATGCGCATGGTCATTTTTTTGTCGCGCGCCAACTGCGCAATGGCGGCGTAGTTGTCGGGGTAGTTTTGGCCGCCACCACCGGCGTCGATCACGCTGGTCAGTCCCAGGCGGTTGTTCTCGCGCATGAAATGCTGGGTCGACAAAATTTGGTCTTCGGGCGACAGGCGTGGAATCTTCAACCAGGTGTTGACCAGCGCAGGCAGGCCAATGGTGGCCACCAACAAACCGGTGGGGTTGCCCGCGCCGTCGCGCTCGATCTGACCACCAAAGGGGTTGGGTGTGTCTTTGTTCCAGCCCAGCACGCGCAAGCCTGCGCGGTTGATCCAGGCACGGTCGTACAAGTGCATGATCATGGCGGGGGTGTCGCCGGTGGCGGCATTGATTTCTTCCAGGGTGGGGAAGCGCTTTTCGGCAAACTGCGCCCAGGTCCAGCCGCCAATCACCTGCACCCAATGCGGGGAGGGCGTGCGTTGCGCTTGGATGCGCAAAATCTCCAGGCCGTGGCTGAGTGACGACAAGCCGTCCCAGCGTACTTCCATCGAGTAGGTCAAGCCACCGCGGATGAAGTGGGTGTGGGCATCGTTCAAGCCAGGCACGATGGTGCGTTGTTGGGCGTCGATGACGCGGGTGTTGGGGCCTTTGTGGCGCATCACCTCGTCTTCGGTGCCGATGGCCAAAATTTTGCCGTCGGCCACCGCCAAGGCCGAGGCCGTGGGTTGCTTGGGGTTGAGGGTGGCCATGCGGCCGTTGATGACGATGGTCTCCGCACTGGGGCTGGGCGCCAGCATGCTGGCGCAGCCGCTGATGGAGGACAGGCTGCCCACCGCCACGCCACCGCCAATCAAGTCACGTAAAAACTGGCGTCGCCCGAAATAACTTTGGGCGTTTTCTGAAGGGGTTTGGCAGCTGAGGTCGGTGCAGTCGGGTTGCAGGCAAAGCATGGGGCGTCTCCTTGTTTTGCCGCGCATCATGGCGGTCCCTGCCGCTGGGGCCTGACGCTTAAGTGACTGAATCCCTGCGTGCTGTCGCCAAGGTCAACATTCAGAGGGAAAACGCTGAGGTCTGCCCGGGGGATATTCACTAGCATGCCAGCAGTTTTTATCGCAACTTTTTCCTTTTTTGGAGACGCCATGCCCAATTACGCACTCAACGTGGACGGAACCCCGCAAACGGTACAAGCCGAGGTCGATGAACCCTTGCTGTACGCCTTGACCGACAAGCTCAAGCTCAAGGGGCCTAAGTTTGGTTGTGGTTTGGCGCAGTGTGGCACCTGCACCGTGTTGGTCGATGGCAAGCCGGTGCGCTCTTGTGTGACCCCCACCAGCGCGGTGGTGGGCAAGCCCATCCGCACGCTGGATGGCTTGGCCAAGAACGGCCAGTTGCACCCGGTGCAAGAAGCCTTTGTGCACGAACAAGCGGCGCAATGCGGTTACTGCTCGAACGGCTGGATCATGAACAGCGTGGCCTTGCTGGAGAAAACGCCCAAGCCCACCCAGGCCCAAATCAAACAAGCATTCGCCAATGTGCAATGCCGCTGC
The DNA here is from genome assembly GCA_947381325.1 of Comamonadaceae bacterium. Taxonomy (GTDB): domain Bacteria; phylum Pseudomonadota; class Gammaproteobacteria; order Burkholderiales; family Burkholderiaceae_C; genus Limnohabitans. The sequence goes on along the minus strand of CANCUP010000155.1, from coordinate 2,013 downwards.
GGCACCCAAATTGCGATCCTGCGCGCGGTCAAACGCGCCAGCGACACCATGACCCCCAACGCCAAAGCCTGAAGGAGCCACCATGAACACCCCCAAGCTTTCCCGTCGTGAATTCATGCAAACCCAAGGCGCGCTGATTGTGGGCGCCACGGGTTCTGTGTTTGTGGGCGATGCCTTGGCGCAAGCCGCTGCACCCGTGGTGGTGGGCCCACAACCCACGGCACTCGACACCTGGATTCGCATTGCCACCAATGGCCATGTGACCGCCAACTTTGGCAAGATGGATTGCGGCCAAGGCCTCGACACCGCCATCGCCCAAATCGTGGCCGAAGAACTCGATGTGGCCATGGACTCGGTCACCGTGGTGATGGGCGACACCCGCCTCACCCCCAACCAGGGCGGCGGCAGTGGCAGCACCGGTTTGCGCATGGGCTCCAACCCGCTGCGCAACGCCGCCGCCGAAGCCCGTCGTTTGCTGGTCGAAGCCGCTTCGGCCCGTTTGGGCGTGGCCGCCACTGAGCTGGCCACCGAGAACGGCCGCGTGTTCGTCAAAGCCAATACGGCACAAAGCGTGAGCTATGCCGACCTGATCGGCGGCAAAGACTTTGGGGCTTCGTTGAAATGGAACAACGCCATCGGCAACGGCATGAATGCCCAGGGCATGGCCAAACCCAAAGATGTGTCGCAGTACAAGATCGTGGGCCAAGGCATCAAGCGCAAAGACATCGCCGACAAAGTCGGGGCCAAAGAGCACTACACCGCCCACATCCGACCCGAGAACTTGCTGCATGCACGAGCCATCCGCCCACCTGTGGCAGGGGCCATGCCACTGGCCGTGGACGGCGCGTCGATTGCCGACATCCCCGGTGCCAAGCACTTTGTCAAAGGCGGCTTTGTGGCCGTGTTGGCCGAGACCGAGTGGAATGCGGTGCGCGCGTCGCGCCAACTCAAGGTCACTTGGTCTGACGTACAAGGCCCGTTGGGTGGCGGCGAAGGCACGGTGTTTGAGCACATCCGCTCAGCGCCTGTGACTGCGTCCAACGCCATCCCCATTTTTGGGGGCAAAAAAGCTTACGACGCCAAACCGACCCTGGCGGCCTTGGCCTCGTCCAAGCGTGTCGTCGAGGCCGATTACGAGTGCAGCTTTCAAGCGCACGCCCGCATTGCACCGTCGTGTGGTGTGGTCGACGTCAAGGGCGACCAAGTGCAAGTTTGGGCCGATGTGCAAAAGCCGCACTTTTTGCGCGAAGGCATTGCCAAGTTCTTGGGACTGCCCGAAGCCAATGTGCAAGTCAAGTGGATGCACGGCGCAGGCTCCTATGGCCGCAGCGATGCCGACGAGGCACCCTACGAAGCCGCTTTGCTGTCCAAAGAGTTTGGCCGTCCGGTGCGCATGCAGTGGTCGCGGGCCGATGGCATGGCTTGGGGCCCCAAAGCCCCCGCTGCGGTGATCAGCCTGAAAGCGGGTCTGGACGAAGCCAACAACGTCACCGGCTGGTTGTTCAAGGCCAAGGGCTTCAACGGCTGGGATGTCAAGTTCAATGCCGAGAGCCCCGAGCACACCTTGGTGGGCATGCAAACTGGCCACAAAAAGTGGAATGCCCACAACTTCAACGTGCCCGAAGAAAGCTACAAGTTCAACAACCATGTGCATTGGTGGGAAACCATTCCTCCTTACCTGGAACAAGCCTCGCCCATGCGCACCGCCCACATGCGCGCGCCCCAAGAAATGCAAACCCGTTTCGGGCAAGAGTGCTTCATGGACGAGGTGGCGCATGCCACCGGCATGGACCCGGTGGCCTTTCGCTTGAAACACATGCAAGACCCGCGTGAGGCCGATGTGGTCAAAGCCGCCGCTGAAAAACTGGGCTGGGCGCCCCGCGCCAAACCCCGTGGCAAGTCGACTGCCAAGGTGATGACGGGTCGTGGCATGGCCTTGCACGCCGGCTATGGCTCTTATGCTGCCGTGGCCTGCGAGGTGGAAGTCAACCGCGACACAGGCCGCATTTGGGT
>CANCUP010000154.1 GCA_947381325.1 Comamonadaceae bacterium | reverse complement strand
CAAGCGCGCATCCAAGACGTGATCCGCGAAGGCCAAGAGCTGCTGGTTCAGGTAGAAAAAGAAGAGCGTGGCAACAAGGGCGCGGCCCTCACCACCTTCGTCTCCCTGGCGGGTCGCTATGTGGTGCTCATGCCCAACAACCCACGCGGCGGCGGCGTCAGCCGTCGCATCGAGGGCGACGACCGGGCTGAACTCAAAGAAGCCATGGACCAGTTGGAATACCCCAACGGCATGTCCATCATCGCCCGCACCGCAGGCATTGGCCGCAGCGCGCCCGAGCTGCAGTGGGACTTGAACTACCTGCTCAAGCTGTGGACCGCCATCGATGGTGCGAGCAAAACCAAAGGTGCGTTCCTGATTTACCAGGAATCGAGCTTGGTGATTCGCGCCATCCGCGATTACTTCAACAACGACATCGGTGACATCCTGATCGACACCGACGACATCTACGACCAAGCGCAGCAGTTCATGGCACACGTCATGCCCGAGCATGCCGCCCGCGTCAAACGCTACAGCGACGACACCCCGTTGTTCAGCCGCTTCCAGATCGAACACCAAATCGAGTCCGCCTACGCGCGCACCGTCACCCTGCCCTCGGGCGGCGCGATTGTGATTGACCACACCGAAGCCTTGGTCTCGGTCGACGTCAACTCGGCGCGCTCCATCAAGGGCGGCGACATCGAAGAAACCGCCACCCGCACCAACCTTGAAGCCGCCGACGAAGTAGCCCGCCAGATGCGCTTGCGCGACTTGGGCGGCCTGATCGTGATCGACTTCATCGACATGGACGAGTCACGCAACCGCCGTGACGTGGAAAACCGCTTGCGCGATGCGCTGCGCCAAGACCGCGCCCGCGTGCAATTTGGCACCATCAGCAAATTTGGCTTGATGGAAATGAGCCGCCAACGCCTGCGCCCCGCGCTGTCGGAAGGTGCCTCTATCCCTTGTCCACGCTGCGGCGGCTCAGGCCATGTGCGCGACACCGAAAGCTCGGCACTGCAAATCTTGCGCATCATCCAAGAAGAGTCCATGAAGGACAACACCGCCGCCGTGTACGCCCAAGTGCCGGTGGAAGTGGCCTCGTTCTTGTTGAACGAAAAGCGCACCGAGATCGCCAAGATCGAACTGCAACAGCGCCTCAACGTGCTGTTGGTGCCCAACAAGTCGCTGGAAACGCCCAACTACAAGTTGGAACGCCTCAAGCACGACGATCCGCGCTTGGACCGGATCGAGCCGAGCTACAAGATGGTCGAAATGGTGGAAGACCCCACCGCCGTGACCCGTCGCTCACAAGAGCCCACCAACAAACAAACCCCGGTCATCAAAGGCGTCTTGCCCGATGCACCCGCACCCGTGGTGGAACCCAAAGCGCCTGCAGCCCCCAAAGCAGCGGCTGCAGCCGCTGCACCCACCGCCAAGGCCCCAGTGCCCCCTGCGGAAAAAGGCTTCTTTGGTTGGATCAAAGGCTTGTTCGGTGGCGGTGATGCTGCCCCGGTGGCTGCACCCGCCGAGAAAAAGCCCGCCGAGAAAAAAGACGAACGCCGTGAAGGCCGTGGTGCACGCGGCGAAGGTCGCGGTGAGGGCCGTGGCGAAGGTCGCGGCCGCGGTGGCCGTGGTGGCCGAGGCGGTGACCGTGCAGAACGCGGTGAAGGCCGTGGTGAACGCACCGAGCGCGGCGAAGGCCGTGGCGAAGCGCGCCCTGCCGAGCGCGGTGAAGCCCGCACCGGTGAGCGTCAAGAGCGCAACGGTGAACGCACCGACAGCCGAGGCGATCGGGGTGGTGAACGTGCTGAGCGCGGCGAAGGCCGTGGCCCACGCCAAGACCGCAACCGTGGCAACCGCCCAAGCGCTGAGGGTCAAAACAACCGCCCTGTCGACGCACAAGCCGGTGTGGAGGCGAGCCCAGAAGTGCAAGCCGAAATGCGTGCCAAGGCCCGCAGCGAACGCATGGCGCGCGAAGAGCGAGGCGAAGACGCCCCCACAGAAAACAGCCCACGCACCGAAGGCCGCCGCGAGCGCAGCCCTCGCGGTGAGGGCCGCCGTGGCGAGCGTCCCGCCCGTCAAGAAGAGCACGTCGATGCCCAAGGCAACCTGCCACTCAACGAGCAAGACGCCCAACTGGCGCCAGCAACCAGCAACGAGGACAACGCGGGTGAACGCCCACGCCGCTCACGCGACCGTTATGGCCGTGACCGCCGTGAGCGTGGTGGCGAGCGTGGCGATCGTGCACCGCGCGAAGAAGGTCAAGAACCCCAAGCTGCATCGGCCACTGACGCGCAACCTGACCACGACACGCGCCCCGCGCACACCCACGATCGTGCAGCCAGCACACCCGCTGCCCCACCCGAAGCGACGGCGCGCAGCCGCATGCCACGCGTGCAGCCCTTCACACTGGTCTTGTCTGACTTAGAATCGATTGCGCAGCAAAGCGGCTTGCAATGGGTCAACTCAGATGCCGAGCGTGTGGCTGTGGTTCAAGCGGCCATTGCGGCCGAACCCAAGCCTGTGCACATCCCCCGCGAGCGTCCAGCGCCCGTGGTGTTGGATGAAGGTCCTCTGGTGTTGGTGGAGACCCGCAAAGACCTGTGAAGTCTGAGCGAGATGCCGCTGAATCAAGCGGCGGCTACTTCAGCGGCGCGTCGCCAGTACATCTGGGCACGCGCCGTTTCTTCTTTGTGCTCGGCCAATAGCGCCAAGGTGCGCCACGCTTGACGCTGCAACTCGACATGGCTGAGTTGCGGTGCAGCCAGCTCCAGCATTTGCTGGGCTTTGCCCCACAGCGTGTGGTGCCAGCACACCATGCCCGTCAAGTACTGCAGCTCCACCCAACGTGGGTAAGCTTGCCGAGCGCGGTCTATGCTGGCCAACCATTCGGCGTCCGCGGGCATCATGAGCAAGGCTTGCGCCAACAGTTGCACCACCCGTTGACGCAGCACAGGCGTGCAACTGTCGGGCTGTTGCACCATGCGGTTCCACAAAGGCGTGAGCCAAGGCATCACCGCCTGCGCTTGACCACTCAGGCGCAACATCGCGTGCGCCGCGTGCAACACAACCTCCGGCAATGCTTGCTCAGCAGGCTCCAAAGCATCCCAAGCGCGCTGCAACTGGGCGCTGTCGTGCGCCTCGTTCAAACTGGCCAGCGCCAGCTCACGGATCAAACTTTGCGCAGCAGCCTCTGAAAAAGCACCATGCTTGGACAGCAAGCGGGCCGTGTCCAAAGCCAGTCCATGCTGTTGGTCCATCCGCGTGGCTTTGAGGCGCATGCGCAAACTCACCGTGCGCCGTGCCGTGCCATGCGGCAAGCTGTCCAACCAGCGCAGGGCTTGGGTGGCATCGCGGTCGCGCAGGGACCAACGCGCAGCGCCCAATTTGGCCGCATCCACGGCTTCGCTCACCGACTCGCTGGGGATTTGCTCCCCCAACGCCAACACCGCTTGCAGGTGACGTTCACGGGCATCGCGGTCGCGCAGGGCTTGGGCACTCTCGCCTGCGATCAAATGCGCCAAGGCGCGCAGCTGCTGGTCGTGACGCGGGGCTGTGTCATCCAATGTGCGTGCAGCCGCCAAGCGCTCTTGCAAACTCAACACATGCTCGGCCGATTTGACGGCCCGTACATAGCGTCCGGTCATCCACTGACTCAAAGCGTCCAGCAAAGCGCCGTGCATGGCGCGTTCTTTTTGCTGCAAACGCCAGCGCCTGGCGCGATGGGGCAGGGCCAACAGCGCCGACATGGCGCGCCAAGCCAGGTGCACCGTGACAAACACCAACACCAACACGGCCAAGGCCAAATTCAAGGAGACATCGACACGGTGAGGCGCCCAAAACACCGTCACCGTGCTTTGATTGCCACCCGCCAACAAGGCCGAGGCGACCGCCACCCCAAACAAGGCCACCAACCACAGCGCGGCCCGCATCTCAGCGCCCCGCCGCCGCAGTGGTCAACGCGGCCAAGGTGTCGTCCACCCGAGGCAACTCGGTTTGCTTGGCCTGCGCCAACACCTCGCGCGCCAGCAGCAAGGTGTTTTGTCCTTGGCGGCTTTGGGTGTCAAAGTAGTGCGTCAAGTCTTGGATCACCGAGTTCAAATCCGAACGCACCACCTCAAAATGGCGCGCCAACAAACCTAAGCGCGCATTGAGAATGCGCAGCTTGAGGTTTTCGCGCACAAAGTAACTTTGGTCTGGCGCCAACAAACTGGCCTCGGGTTGGTCGATGCGGCTCACGCGCACCAAACCTTGGATATCCCGCCACAGGCCCGCCAGCGTCTGCTCCCACCAACTCGCACTGATGGCGCGCGCCCAGCTGCTCTCAGGCGGCGCAGCTGCGGGCTTGGGGGCTGTGACCACACCCACCGCATTGAGCAAGGGCAATTGATCGACCGCGTTGACCAGGTCATCGAGCTTGATCAACAGGTTCGGGGTGTCGGTCACGGCGGTGGATTGGATGCGCTCGATGTCCCGCGAGATGGCCCGCAGCACCGGCGCCAAGCGAGGCTGCGCCACCTTGGTCAAGCGTTGCTCGGCCGACTTGAGCGCAGCCAGCAAGGGCTGCACACTGCCGGTCAGCTGCGACTGCTGTTGGGCCAAGCGCACCGCCGACTCGATGTCGACCACCAAGTTTTCGTCGCGCGAACGCGACAGGCTTTGCATCAGCTCTTCGAGCTGGCTGCGCTGCAGAGACACCTCGCTCAGTTTGGCGTCGGTCACGGCCAAACGGGCGGCGGTCTCGCGGGCCAGTTCTTCGGCTTGTTTGGCGGTCACACGCGCTTGCACGGCTTGGCTGCCGGTATCGGCGCTTTGCCGAGCCAACTGTTCTTGGATGCCCGAGAGCTTGAACCACATCGCCACCACGCCGATGGCGCCCACCATCGCCAGCAGTGCCACGCCGCGCGTCCACCAGAGTGCCGCAACCAGCGGTTTCACAGACGGCAGGTGGGCGGCGCCTGTGGACGCAAGTTCAGGGGCGGGGCTCAGGGGCGTTTCGACGTGCTCAGGCTTCATGCCAAGGATTCTAATGAGGCCATCACATCGGCCAACACAGGCCGAGACAGGCCAACCTCGGCAAAGCCCACCTCGCGTGCGGCCTGTGCAATGCGCGCGTGGGTGGCAATGCAGCGTGCCCGCGACCAGTCTTGCTGAGGCAAGCTGTGGTGCAAATGGGCCACCGCTTGCGAGCTGCTGAGCAGCCACACGCTGCCATCGCTGGCGGCACGTGCTGCCTGCGTGCTTTGTGCGGGCGTCCATGCGGGCGCTTGGCGCTGGTACACCACCACATAGTGCACAGGCACCCGGGCTGCCAGCAATTGCTGCGACAACCAATCACGCCCCACGCCGGTGTGATCCACGGCAAGCTGCGGGTCAGCGCTGTGGGCCTCGGTGCCACGCACGATCAGCACCGGCACCCCAGGCCGCACCGACGAGGTCACCCCCTGCCACAGCGCTTCGGAGTCAAACTGCCCGGCCGTCTCAGGCGGGCTGTCGATCAGGCTGGGTGGCACACCCGCTTGAAGCAGGGCCTTGCGGGTCCCGGGTCCAGTGGCCCAGCAACGCGTGGGATGCATGCCGAGTTGCAGGCCTGGGGGCTGACGTGCAAGAAAGAAACGCACCGCTTGGGCGCTGACAAACATCACCGCCTGCCACTGCGGCCATTGGGCCCAGGCCTGGTCGAGGGCGTCGCTGTTGGGCACCGCGGCAATGTCGATCAAGGGCAGGCTCAGGGCTGAATGGCCTGCGGCCTCTAGCGCCGCCACCCAGGTCGCGGCATCGCTGGCTGGACGGGTGACCACGACACGCATCGCGCTCACCACAGAACTTAAGCCGCGCCTTGGGCCTGCAGTTGGGCCGCCACCGACTCGCCCAATGCCCGCGCCAGTGCTTGCGCGTTGGGGGCAGCTTGGTTGAGTGCCAAATCACCCTCGGCGCGCAACAACACAGGCGCACCCGTGGGGTCGCCCCAAGCGGCTTGCAAATGCAACACGCCGTCGCGCCAGATGGCGTGCGCGGCCAAGGGCATGGAACAGCTGCCACCCATGGTGCGGCTGACCGCACGCTCGGCCGTCACCGCCAACCAGGTGACGGTGTCGGCCAGAGGGGACAGCGCCTGGGCCACGTCGGGACTGGCGCTGCGCACTTCAATGCCGAGCGCGCCTTGGCCAGCGGCAGGCAGCATCTCGGCGGTGTCAAAGATGTGGCGAATGCGGGCTTCAAGCCCCAGGCGCTTCAAGCCCGCAGCGGCCAGCACGATGCCGTCGTACTGGCCTTCGTCCAACT
>CANCUP010000153.1 GCA_947381325.1 Comamonadaceae bacterium | reverse complement strand
ATGTCACGCGGGTGCAAGCCAATGCTCGGCTCATCCAGCACAAACAAGGTGTTGACCAGCGAGGTGCCCAGGGCCGTGGTCAGGTTGATGCGCTGCACCTCACCGCCACTCAAGGTGCGGCTTTGCCGGTCCAAGGTGAGGTAGCCAATGCCGACTTCGCTGAGGTATTTCAAACGGGTGCGAATTTCTTCCACCAGCAAATGCAGGGCTTGGGCATTCACATCGGTCACATCCACCTGCAAGGCATGAAAGAACTGGTGCAGTTTGTCGATGGGCATCAGCATCAGGTCGTGCAAGCACAGTCCAGGCATGGCTTCGAGTTGCGCGCGGGTCCAGCTCACGCCCTGGGGCATGAAGCGTTTCTCTGGCTTCATCACCGCATCGGCGTTGTCTTTGCTGCCAATGCGCCACAACAGGCTGTCGGTCTTCAAGCGGGCACCGCCACACACCCCACACGGCGTGTAGCTGCGGTATTTGGAGAGCAGCACACGGATGTGCATCTTGTACGACTTGCTCTCCAGGTATTCAAAGAAGCGCTTGATGCCGTACCACTGGTGGTTCCACTTGCCCTTCCACAGCGGCGAGCCTTGGATGACCCAATCTTTTTGCACCTGGCTCAACTTGGACCATGGCGTGTCGCGCGGAATGCCTTCGGCTTCGGCGTGGCGCATCAGGTCGTCCTGGCATTCTTTCCAGGCGGGTGTCTGAATGGTTTTGATGGCGCCAGAGCGCAAGGTGAGCTTGTCGTTGGGAATGACCAATCCGTAGTCGACCCCAATCACACGGCCAAAGCCACGGCAGGTTTCACAGGCACCGACCGCCGAGTTGAACGAGAACATGGACGGAATCGGGTCGCTGTAGCGCAGGTCGCTGTCGGGGCAGTGCAGGCCGGTGGAGAAGCGCCACAAATCAAAGCGCGGCTCTGCAGAGAAATTGGGGTCAGAGCCCAAGTTTTGCTGCGCAAAATCGGGGTCTGACCCCAATTTCTCGCAATACACATTGAGTCGCCCACTGCCGCGTTTGATGGCCAGCTCAATCGCCTCCACCACCCGGGCTTGCTCGGTGTTGCCCAGTCGGAAGCGGTCGGCCACCACATCCAGCAGCTTGCGTGGGCCGGTGGGTGTGGCCACCTCACGCTCGGCATGGACGCGGGTGAAGCCACTGGCGCTGAGCCACTGCGTCACCTCGTCGGCCGTGGTGTTGGCCGGCAGCTCGACCGGGAAGGTCAAGATCAAGCGCGGGTCTTGCGGCAAAGCCGCACAGCGGCGCTGCAGTTCGGCGTGAATGGTTTGTGGCGTGTCGTGCTGAACCGGCTGCGCGGTTTGGCGGTCAAACAACTGGCCCGCACGCGCGATGAACAACTTCAGGTGGTCGTTGAGCTCGGTCATGGTGCCCACGGTGGAGCGCGAGCTGCGCACCGGGTTGCTTTGGTCAATCGCAATCGCAGGCGGCACACCGTCCACTTTGTCGACCGCCGGGCGGTCCATGCGGTCCAAGAACTGCCGGGCATAGGCGCTGAAAGTTTCCACATAGCGCCGCTGGCCTTCGGCATAGAGCGTGTCAAACACCAGACTGGATTTGCCCGAGCCGCTGGGGCCGGTGACCACCGTCAACTCGCCGGTGCGGATGTCGAGGTCAAGATTTTTAAGGTTGTGCTGGCGTGCGCCACGGATGCGAATGGTGCCGGAGGACATGGCGGGGCTCTTTGAAGTGTGGCCGACATTCTAGGCAGCCCCCTCACCCCTTGCCGGGTTGGGCTATTGTGGGCCGCCCGCAAAGCACAACGCCGCATTGAACTGCGGCGTTGGCACTCACGTTGAGCAAGCGGGCTCACTTGGCGGCAGAAGCCTCCGAGGCGGGCGCCGCTGCGGGGCTAGAAGCGGCTTCAGCGGGGGCATGAACGGCTTCGTCCCCATGCTTTTCCCCGCCCATGTCCAAGCTGCTGCCACCTTTCATGATGACAAACATGGCCAGGGCCGCAAAGATGATGAAGCCAATGATAATTTTCAACATAGTCAATCTCCGAAATCAGTAAAAAGCCCTCCACGGGGAGGGCTTGAATGTAGCAACTGGGTCACCCCAGTTCGCTGACAAGAATCAATCGTGTTCGTAAATGTCCACGTCTTTGGTTTCCTTGATGAACAGCATGCCAATGACAAACGTCATACCGGCCACGATGATCGGATACCACAAGCCGTTGTACATATTGCCGGTCTGCGCCACGATGGCAAACGCCGTGGTGGGCAGCAAACCGCCGAACCAACCGTTGCCGATGTGGTAGGGCAAGGACATCGAGGTGTAGCGAATGCGGGTGGGGAACATCTCCACCAACATGGCAGCGATGGGGCCGTACACCATGGTCACCAAAATCACCAAGTACGTCAGGATCAACGTCACTTTGACACTGTCCACGCGGGCAGGATCTGCCTTGGCGGGGTAGCCAGCGGCCTTGAGCGCAGCACTCAAGTTGCCAGACAGAACAGCATCTTTGTTTTTCTTAGGATCAGACAAAGTCTTGGCAGAAGCTTCTGCGGCAGCCACAGCTTTCTCGTCCACTGGCGTTGCAGCCTTCAAGTCAGCCACTTTTTTCTCGGCGGCGTCTTTGGCAGCGGCAATTTCTTCGTCTGTCACGGCCACATTGATGACGGTTTCGCCCACTTTGATGGTGGCTTTTGTGCCAGCCGGTGCGGCCAAATTGGAGTAGCTCACCGAGCTAGAAGCCAGTTTTTGCTTGGCGATGTCACAAGAGCTGGTGAACTTCACCGTACCTGTGGGGTTGAATTGGAACGAACACTCAGCGGGATCAGCCGTGACCACCACTTGGCTCTTTTGCTGCGCTTCGTACAAAGCAGGGTTGGCCGCTTTGGTCAGCGCTTCAAACACGGGGAAGTACGTCAAAACGGCCAACAAGCAACCCAACATGATGATGGGCTTGCGACCAATCTTGTCGGACAGCGCGCCAAAGACGATGAAGAACGGCGTGCCAATCAACAAAGACACAGCGACAAAGATGTTGGCGTCGGCGCCATTGACCTTGAGCGCTTGGGTCAAGAAGAACAAGGCATAGAACTGGCCTGAGTACCAGACCACGGCCTGACCCGCGGTCAAACCGATCAAGGCCAAGATCACGATCTTGAGGTTTTTCCACTGACCAAACGATTCAGACAAAGGCGCCTTAGAGGTTTTGCCTTCGGCTTTCATCTTGGCAAACGCAGGCGATTCGTTCATCGACAAACGGATGTAGACCGACACGGCCAACAACGCGATCGACACGATGAACGGCACGCGCCAGCCCCACTCGGCGAAGTCGGCCTCACCCAAGACAGTGCGGGTGCCCAAGATCACCATCAGCGACAGGAACAAGCCCAAAGTTGCGGTGGTTTGAATCCATGAGGTGTAAGCGCCGCGCTTGTCGTGCGGTGCGTGCTCGGCCACATACGTGGCTGCGCCGCCATACTCACCGCCCAGGGCCAAGCCTTGCAGCAAACGCAAACAGATCAAGATGACCGGCGCTGCCACGCCAATGCTGGCGTAGTTTGGCAAGATGCCCACGATGAAGGTGGACAAGCCCATGATCAGGATGGTCACCAAGAAGGTGTACTTGCGGCCAATCATGTCGCCCAAGCGGCCAAAGAAAATGGCACCGAATGGACGAACGATGAACCCGGCGGCAAAAGCCAACAGCGCAAAGATGAAAGCCGAGCCTTCGTCCAAACCACTGAAGAATTGCTTGGCGATGATGGCCGCCAACGAACCGTACAAATAAAAGTCGTACCACTCGAAAACAGTTCCCAAGGAAGAGGCAAAGATCACCTTCTTCTCTTCGGCTGTCATGGGACGATTCACGTCTAGTGTTGCCATGTGTTGTGTCTCCTCAGACTTGTGTGTCCAGCCCCCTGACTCGGGCGCTGCGCCGGGCAACTATCTGAGCATTCACTGACCGTATTCTGACGAGCACACAGGGCACTGCATGGCTTCGGACACACACCCACCAAGAACCAGGTGGTAACCCTTGCTTGTTTTTTTCTATTGTGAAATTTTGTTGGTAAAAGAGGCCGTTTCATCCCTTTGCCTCGGCAAGCACCGAGGGTATTCACTAGATCAAAGGGTGTGTCGTTTTATGGCCGCATCGGCCCCGAGCTCAACGCTTCACGCCTTGCGCCACGCTTGCGGCGCCGACCCAGGGGCCCTCAAACCAAGCATCGCCATCGAGGTAAGCGCGCAGCATGGGCAAGGCATCAAGCCCCCAAAACAGCTGGCCGTCCACCTCAAAGGTCGGCACGCCAAACACGCCATGTCGAATGGCCGCTTCGGTGTGGGCCTTGAGTTGGTCCTTCACCTCGGCGGCATCGGGCGCGCGGGCTGGTGACAACTGGGCGGTGAGCGCGCTCAAACGCGCCACATCGTCGGCAGCAGCGCCATCGCTGTGCCAGACATGGCGAAACACCGTGTCACACACATAGCGGTTGGGCTCGCCATGGCGGTCACACGCCAAGGCCAAGCGCAACAAAGGCAAGGGGTTGAACGGGTGGCTGGCCGGCATCTGCAAGGGCACGCCCAGTTGACGCGCTTGCCACAACACCTGCCGATACGTCCACTCGCGCTTGCCCGCAATTTCGGCCGGGCCCAACTGGCCGTGGTGCTTGAGCAAGGCGGCAAACAAAATAGGGCGGTACACCACCTGGTAACTGGTGCCCATCAGCGCTTGCGGCAAGGCCTCAAAGGCCAAGTAGGCGTAGGGCGAAATGAAGTCGAGGTAACAGGTGATGGTTTTCATCGGAGACGTCCTCAGCGCATCTGCGCGGTGATGCGTTGTGCAATGCGCGACCACACCAAGCGCTTGGCGTCTGGTGTACTTTGGCCCCATGAACCAATCTCATCCAAGCTGCGCCAGCAGCCTTCGCACCAGCCGGTGTCTGCGGACATGTGGCACACCGAGATACACGGCGATGGCACCACATCACTGGATAACGCGTGTTGCGCACCCAAGGCCACGCGCTGCGCCTGCTTGAGCAGCGACAAGGCCGACGCTGACAGGCCAGAGGGTTTGGGGGTGACTTCGCTTCCACACATGGTTGGCATTGTCGGCGAGAGCGCGCAGTCAGGTGGTGCGTTTGTTCAAAACCGCCGTGGCGACACGTGAATTGGGTGGACGACCCAAGGCTTGGCTGATGAAGGCCCCCGCATCCACCAGCAAATCCAAGTCAATGCCGGTCTCGATGCCCAGACCGTGCAGCATGTAGACCAGGTCTTCGGTGGCCACATTGCCCGTGGCCCCTTTCGCGTACGGGCAGCCGCCCAAACCCGCCACCGACGACTGAAAGTTCCACACCCCCATCTGCAAAGCCGCCAAGGTGTTGGCCAAGGCTTGGCCGTAGGTGTCGTGGAAATGGCCCGACACCTCATCCAGCGCGAAATGCTGCAGCGTGGCCTCCAGCGCGGCTTGCACCTTGCGCGGCGTACCCACACCAATCGTGTCGGCCACGTCCACGCGTTGCACGCCAATGCCTTTCATCAGCCCGGCCAAATAGGCCACGCGCTCAGGTGCCACCTCGCCCTCGTAGGGGCAGCCCACGGTGCAGCTCATGGCCCCCCGCACGGCCACGCCCGCAGCGAGGGCTGCTTGCACCACAGGCGCAAAGCGTTCAATGCTCTGGGCGATGGAACAGTTGATGTTCTTTTGGCTAAAGGCCTCGCTGGCCGCGCCAAACACCACGATCTCGTCAGGCTGGCTGTTCAGCGCCGCTGCAAAACCTTGCAGATTGGGCGTGAGCACCGAGTAGCGCACGCCAGGCAATCGGGCGACGCCGGCCATCACCTCGGCGTTGTCGGCCATTTGCGGCACCCATTTGGGCGAGACAAAACTGGTGACCTCAATCTCTTTCAAACCCGCCGCTTGCAAACGATGGACCAGTTCAATCTTGACGGCAGCGGGCACCGGTTGCTTTTCGTTTTGCAGGCCGTCGCGGGGACCGACGTCGATGAGGTGGACGCGTGAGGGAAGGTGCATCTGCGGCTTTCTGTGTTCGCGGTGTTCAGTCGAGTTTGAGCAATTCGGCCCCTTCGGCCACTTGGTCACCGACGGCATAGAGCAGCTCTTGCACGGTGCCGTCTTGGGGCGCGGCAATGGTGTGCTCCATCTTCATGGCTTCCATCACCGCCAGGGTTTGGCCGGCCGTCACCACGTCGCCCACCTGGACGGCAAAGGACACCACCTTGCCAGGCATGGGTGCCGTCAAGCGACCCCCTTTCATCTCGACCTCGCCGGCGTGGGCCAGCGGGTCGTTCCAGGTGATGCGGG
>CANCUP010000152.1 GCA_947381325.1 Comamonadaceae bacterium | reverse complement strand
GCTTGGTAGTCGTACCAGCCCTTGCCCACTTTTTGGCCAAAGCGCCCCATCTCGCACAACAGGTCGGCGGTTTTGCTGTACTTCATTTGGGGCTTTTCCACATAGCGGCGTTTGCGGATGGCCCAGCCGATGTCGTTGCCTGCCAAGTCGCCCATGCGGAAGGGCCCCATGGCAAAGCCAAACTTCTCCACCGCTTTGTCCACCTGCAGTGGGGTGCAGCCCTCTTCCAGCAAGAAACCGGCTTGACGGCCATATTGCTCAATCATGCGATTGCCAATGAAGCCGTCGCACACGCCCGACACCACGGCGGTCTTTTTGATCTTCTTGGCCACAGCCATCACGGTGGCCAGCACGTCTTGGGCGGTTTTTTCTCCGCGCACGACTTCGAGCAACTTCATCACATGGGCGGGGCTGAAAAAGTGCATGCCCACCACGTCTTGGGGGCGCTGGGTGAAGTGGGCCATGGCGTTGACGTCCAAGGTCGAGGTGTTGGAGGCCAGAATGGCACCGGGCTTCATCACGGCATCGAGTTGTTTGAACACGGTTTCTTTGACGCCCATCTCTTCAAACACGGCTTCAATCACCAAGTCGGCATCTTTCAAATCGTTGTAGCTCAGCGTGCTGCTGAGCAAGGCCATGCGCTGGGCGTATTTGTCTTCCTTGAGCTTGCCTTTTTTGACTTGCGCTTCGTAATTCTTTTGAATCGTGGCAATGCCACGGTCCAGGGCCTCTTGCTGGGTTTCCAGCAGCTTGACCGGCAAGCCTGCATTGAGGAAGTTCATGGCGATGCCGCCGCCCATGGTGCCGGCCCCAATGATGGCCACCGATTGGATGTGGCGCACCGGGGTGGTGTCGGGCACATCGGCAATTTTGGACGCGGCGCGTTGGGCGGTGAACAGGTGGCGCAAGGCGCGGCATTCGGGCGTCCACATCAGGTTGATGAACAGCTCGCGTTCGTAGGTCATGCCTTCGGCAAATTTTTTCTTGGTCGCGGCTTCTACGGCATCCACACACTTGGGTGGTGCGGGGTAGTTTTTGGCCATGCCTTTGACCATGTTGCGGGCGAATTGAAAGTAGGCATCGCCTTGCGGGTGCTTGCAGGGCAAATCGCGCACTTTGGGCAAGGGGCGCACATCGGCCATTTGGCGTGCCAAAGTCAAGGCTTCGTCCATCAGCGATTCGGCAGATGCTGCCATTTGGTCGAACAGTTTTTGGCCGGGCAACATGGCCAGCATCTCGCTCTTGATGGCTTCGCCGCTGACGATCATGTTCAACGCGGGCTCGATGCCCAAGACACGGGGCAGGCGTTGGGTACCACCCGCGCCCGGAATCAAACCAATCTTGACCTCGGGCAAGGCGATGCTCGCGCCGGGTGCCGCGATGCGGTAGTGGCATCCCAAGGCCAGCTCCAAGCCACCGCCCATGGCCACGCTGTGCACTGCGGCGACCACCGGCTTGCTGCAGTTTTCCAGCACCGAGATGACGCTCAACAAATTGGGTTCTTGAATCGCCTTGGGCGTGCCAAATTCCCGAATGTCTGCGCCGCCAGAAAACGCCTTGCCATGGCCAGTGACCACCAAGGCCTTGACCGCAGGGTCTGACTGCGCCTGCTCCACGCCGGCCACGATGGCTTGACGGGTGGACAAACCCAAACCGTTGACCGGTGGGTTGTTGAGCGTGATCACGGCCACGTCGCCATGAACTTTGTAGTCTGCACTCATGCGATTTCCTTGTTGGAACAATGAAGAAAAGAAAAGTATCCGCGATGTATCAAACGCTCACGCGCTCGGCAAGACATAGTCTTTGAGCTGTTCACGCAATTTGGTTTTCAACATCTTGCCAGTGGCCCCGAGGGGGATGCTGTCGACAAACACCACGTCGTCTGGAATTTGCCATTTGGCGGTTTTGCCTTCGTAGAACTTGAGCAAGTCTTCGCGACTCACCTCGGCCCCAGGTTTCTTGACCACCGCCACGATGGGGCGTTCGTCCCACTTGGGGTGCTTGACGCCAATGCACGCCGCCATGGCCACCGCCGGGTGGGCGACCGCGATGTTTTCGATGTCGATCGAGCTGATCCATTCGCCACCAGATTTGATGACGTCTTTGCTGCGGTCGGTGATTTGCATGTAGCCGTCCGGGTCAATCGTGGCCACGTCGCCGGTGGGGAACCAACCCACACCATCGGCGTCTTTCACCAAGGGGGGGCCGCCCTCGCCTTTGAAGTAGTCGGCCACCACCCAGGGGCCCTTGACCAAGAGGTCGCCATAGGCTTTGCCATCGTGCGCTTGCTCTTGGCCTGCCTCATCAACGATCTTCATGTCGATGCCAAAAATCGCGCGGCCTTGCTTGAGGCGAATCTTCATTTGTTCCTCAGCGGGCAACTTGAGGTGTTTGTTCTTCAGGGTGCACAGCGTGCCCAAAGGGCTGAGCTCGGTCATGCCCCAGGCGTGCAACACCTCGACGTTGTAGTCGTCACGGAAGGCGTCGATCATGGCCGGCGGGCAGGCCGAGCCGCCAATGACGGTGCGTTGGAGGGTGGAGAAACGCAATCCAGCGGGTTTCATGTGACCCAGCAGCATTTGCCAAACCGTGGGCACGCCAGCGGCGTAGGTGACGCCCTCGCCTTCAATCAGCTCATAGATCGATTTACCGTCCATGCCAGATCCTGGGAACACCAGTTTGGCGCCCGTCATGGCTGCGCTGTAGGGAATCCCCCAGGCGTTCACATGGAACATGGGCACCACCGGCAAGATGGCGTCGCGTGCCGAGATGCACATCACATCGGGCAAAGCCGCGGCATAGGCATGCAAGAGGGTTGAGCGGTGGCTGTAAAGGGCGGCCTTGGGGTTGCCCGTGGTGCCGCTGGTGTAGCACATGCTCGAGGCCGAGTTTTCGTCCATCGAGGGCCAGGTGTAGTCGCTGGACTGTTGGCCGATCCACGCTTCATAGCTGATCAGGTTGGGGATGCCGCTGTCGACGGGCAACTTGTCCGCATCGCACATCGCCACCCAGTGCCGGATGGTGCTGCACTTGGCATGCACCGCTTGAACCATCGGCAAAAAGGTCATGTCAAAGCACAACACTTGGTCTTCGGCATGGTTGGCGATCCAAGCGATTTGCTCGGGATGCAAGCGTGGGTTGATGGTGTGCAACACACGCCCACTGCCGCTGACACCAAAGTACAGCTCCAAATGGCGGTAGCCGTTCCAGGCCAAGGTGGCCACGCGCTCGCTCATGCCGAGCTTCCAAGCGTCCAAGGCATTGGCCACTTGCCGTGCGCGCTGGGCCACGCCAGCCCAGTTGTAACGGTGGATGTCCCCTTCCACGCGGCGCGACACGATCTCACCGTCACCGTGATGCCGTTCAGCAAAGTCGATCAGGTTAGAAATCAACAAGGGTTGGTTTTGCATCAAGCCCAGCATGGAGAACTCCTGTGTATGTTTTTGGCACGGTCGTGCTATTTATTTCAAAGCATTGTGCCAACAACTGGATCGGGATTGACGAAGACGTATGAAAAACAGGCCTATGGATTTCCCCAGACAATCGTGCCCCATGAACACGCCCACTCTCACTGCGCCCATGGACACGCCAACTCGGTGGCCTTGGCAGCCGAGTTTCGGGGCATTGGGGTCAGCGTTTCACACGCCCTGCCCGCCAACGCCCCTGGCCCCATCGCATTGGGTGGGATGCAACCCACGCTTGTTGGACGCCTTGGATTTACCAACGGGCCTGTGGCAGTCGCCAGAGGTTCTTGATGCACTCTCTGGCAATGCCTTGCTCGCAGGCAGTTCACCCAGCGCCAGTGTGTACAGCGGTCACCAGTTCGGTGTTTGGGCAGGTCAACTGGGAGACGGACGTGCCATCAGCCTGGGTGAAATCCACACCCCTGAGGGCGTGCAAGACATTCAACTCAAGGGGGCAGGACCAACGCCGTATTCGCGCCGCGGCGATGGTCGCGCCGTGCTGCGCTCCAGCATCCGCGAGTTCTTGGCCAGCGAGGCCATGCACGGTCTGGGCATCCCCACCACACGCGCCTTGTGCGTCACGGGCTCGCCTACTCCGGTCTACCGAGAAGCGCGCGAAACTGCCGCCGTGGTGACCCGTGTGGCGCCCAGTTTTGTGCGCTTTGGTCATTTCGAACATTTCTCGGCCAACGGACACACCGAAGAACTCAGGATGCTCGCCGACCACATGGTGGATGCGCATTTCCACAAGCTGCAAGGCTTGAACGGCAACGCGCGCTACTGTGGCTTGCTGCAAGAAGTCACACGCCGCACGGCAGAGTTGATGGCGCAGTGGCAGGCCGTGGGCTTTTGTCATGGGGTGATGAACACCGACAACATGAGCGTGCTGGGTCTGACGCTGGACTATGGGCCATTCCAATTCATGGATGGCTTCAACCCTGATCACATCTGCAACCACTCCGACACCTCTGGCCGCTACGCCTACGCGCGCCAACCTCAGGTGGCTTACTGGAACCTGTTTTGTTTGGGTCAGGCCCTGATGCCCCTGATCGACGCACAAGCGCCTGCACTGGCCGCGCTAGAGACCTACAAAACGGTGTTTCCACAAAGCTTAGACCAACGCATGCGGGCCAAGCTCGGGTTGACGGATGCACACGACGGCGACCGCGCTTTGGTGGAGACCCTGCTGCAAGCCATGCAGCAAGACCGCGTGGACTTCACCGTGATGTGGCGACGCCTGAGCCATGCCGTGCATGAATCGGCCCAACTGACCCATGCGTTTGACCCTGTGCGCGATTTGTTCTTGCACCGTGAGGTGTTTGATGCATGGCGTATTCACTACGAAGCCCGGCTCGGCAATGCCGATCGGCGCAGCGTGGGCCAGCGCATGTTGGGCACCAACCCCAAATTCATCTTGCGCAACCACCTGGGCGAAATGGCCATTCAACAGGCCAAAGCCGGGGACTTTGGCATGGTGCAAGCCTTGCTGAATGTGCTGCATGCCCCCTGCGACGAACACCCCGCGTGTGAGGGGTGGGCTGGTCTTGCGCCAGAATGGGCGTCATCCATTGAAATCAGTTGTTCCTCATGACCTTGAAAAAATCTGACGCCGAATGGCGAGACATCCTGGCTGCCAAACACGCAGAACCTGTGGCGTTTGAAGTCACCCGCCATGCGGCCACCGAGCGCCCTTTCACGGGAAAGTACGAAAGCCATTGGGCGGATGGCAGCTACCACTGCATTTGCTGCGATGCCAAGCTGTTTGATTCAGCCACCAAGTTCGATGCAGGATGCGGTTGGCCCAGCTTCAGCCAAGCAGCAGACGAGTCGGCGATTGCCGAACACCGCGACATGAGCCACGGCATGGTGCGGGTCGAGACGGTGTGCGCGCAATGCGGCGCGCATTTGGGCCATGTGTTCAATGACGGCCCAGCGCCGACCGGCTTGCGTTATTGCATGAACTCGGCCTCGCTCGACTTTGTCGCCAAAGACTGACACCACGCCATGAAAATTTTTCTCGATTTCTTTCCCATCATTTTGTTCTTTGTCGTTTTCAAGGCCTATGGGATCTATGCCGCCACCGCTGTGGCCATCGCAGCCACCGTGGCGCAAATTGCCTGGTTGTGGCGCAAAAACGGTTTTGTCGAACCCATGCAATGGGTCAGCCTTGGTGTGATTGTGGTGTTTGGGGGTGCCACCTTGATCACCCAAGATGAGACCTTCATCAAATGGAAGCCCACCGTCTTGTACTGGCTCATGGGCGGATCTTTGTGGGTGGGGCACCTGGTCTTCAAACGCAATCTGTTGCGCCAACTCATGGGGGCTCAGCTCACCTTGCCCGAGCATGCTTGGGCTGTGCTGCTGCACAGCTGGGCGGTGTTTTTCACGGGCATGGGTGTTTTGAATCTGTGGGTGGCCGACCACTTTGACACCGACACCTGGGTCAGCTTCAAGCTGTTTGGCGGATTAGGCTTGATGCTGGTGTTTGTCTTGGTGCAAGGCATCTACCTCAGCCGTTTCATGCAAGACGACAAGGAAGAAGTGTGATGGCCATCACCGCAGCGATGCTCACACAAAGCCTGACGCAACAACTTGCGCCGGCGTTTCTTGAAGTGATCGACGAAAGCGCCGCCCATGCCGGACACGTGGGCGCCAATGACAGCGGTCAAGGCACGCACTTTCGGGTGCGCATTGAAAGTGCTGTGTTTCAAGGCAAGACACGCGTGGCGCGCCATCGCCTTGTGTATGATGCATTACGAGATTACATCGACCAAGGTTTACATGCCTTGGCCATTGAAGTTTTAGAAACCCCATCGAGAGATATTTCATGAAGAATCAATTGGTTTGGAGCATGGTGACCGCCGCTGTGTTCGCA
>CANCUP010000151.1 GCA_947381325.1 Comamonadaceae bacterium | reverse complement strand
TCAATTTCGATTTCAGAATACTGAACTTTTCCAGCGATCTTGCCGGTGGAGCGCACAATCAGGCTCTTTTCACTGATGATGGTGTTGTGCAATTGACCACGAACATCAATCACCTTGGCAGACACTCGGCCGGTAATCTTGCCAGTTGGGCCGATCAACACCTCTTCTGCCGTTAAATCACCTTCAATCACACCGTTGATGATGGCTTTGGAAGGAACGGTGAAGGTACCTTTGACGACCACGCCGTCACCAATAACAACACTTTCAAGCGAATCAGATTGATTGGACATAAAAACTCCTTCTATTGATTTTAACCAATAAACCAACAAAAACTAGAAAAACACCAGTTTTTGTTGTTTATTGGAAAAAATAAAAGTGATTTGAGCCAATGACTTAGGCTCTTTTTTGAAAGCGTTTCCTAAAAAATATGCGCTGTTTGTTCACAAATCCAAAACCAGCACAGCGGTCTTGGCGCGTGAACAACAGGGCATGAACTGGTCGTTGGCAGCCTGCTCTTCGGGCGTCAAATACATGTCTTTGTGATCGGGTACACCCGACACAACCCGCGTCAGGCAAGTTCCACAGACGCCTTGTTCGCATGCAATGGGCACATACAGTCCGGCTTTATGCAAAGCTTGGACCACAGTTTGATCGGCTCCAACCTGGATTTCTTGACCAGAGCTGGCAATCTTGACCGTGAAAGTGGCGTCCGATGCGTCGTGCAACACCTGGCCGCCAAAGAATTCAAAATGCAAGTGGTTCTCGGGCCAAGACTGTGCCCGCGCTGTGGCCAGCACCGCATCCATGAAGCCCTTGGGGCCGCACACATACAGGTGCTGACCGGCTTGTGGCTGCCCTATCAAGCTCACCAAGCTCACTGGCGGAACCTGTGGGGCATCGTCCCAATGGGTGTGCACATGAGATGCAAACGCTGACGCGGCAAAGCGTTCAACAAATGCAGCCTTGGTGGCCGAACGCGCAAAGTAATGCAAGGCAAAGTCAGCGCCATCGACCGACAACTGCTCGGCCATCGCCATCAAAGGTGTCACGCCAATGCCCCCTGCCAACAACAGGTGCTTCTTGGCATCGGTCGCCAATGGAAAGTGATTCTTGGGAGCACTGATCTCCAGAACCTGACCTTCCTTCACCTGTGCGTGGACGGCTTCTGACCCGCCCCGTGAAGCAGGATCACGCAACACAGCGATCTGATAACGCTGTGTCTCACTGGGCGGGTTGCACAAGGAATATTGACGCACCAAGCCATTGCTCAGGTGCACATCAATGTGCGAGCCAGCCGTGAAGGCCGGCAAGACGCCCCCCTCCACAGGCAGCAACTCCAAAGAGCAAATACCGTCGGCTTCGTCGCGCTTGTGCGCCACGCGCACCTTCAAAGTCTGAGAAGTCATGCGGCACCTTCAGCAGCCACGCCCTGCTCTTGCGCGATCAAACGCTCCAGCACTCGGCGCGATTGGACACCGCCCGCGTCAATGTTGAGTTTGAGCAATTCACGTGTCGGATAGGCCAGCAGATTTTTTTGTTGCAACTGCAACATCTCCAAGTCTTCGCCAAAAATTTTGCCTTGGCCTTCGCGAATGGCCACGGTCAACTCTGCATCATTGGGCTTGAATTTGCGTGCCATGCCCCAGTGGTACCAAATCGAGGTTTCGGTTTCAGGCGTGATGAAATCCACCACCACACTCGAGGCCTTGAAGGCATCAGGCGCGTCGTAGCCGCCCTTGCCTGCCAAGGCCACCCCGACCTCAATCATCACGTGGCTGGGAGGGGTGAAGCGGCAAATCTGCCAACGGTCCACCGGCTGGTCATCGGGCAAGTCGTTGCCGCGCAAGGCCATCTTCCAAAAGGGGGGCGCAGAAATGCCCTCCATGAAGCGGCTGGTGACCACCAAATCGCCGTCCGTCTTGGTCGTGCAAGGCACTTCGTCGATCTCTTTTTGCCCAATGCTGTTGGCATGCACATACGTCTCGTGCGTCAAGTCCATCAGGTTGTCAATCATCAAACGGTAGTCGCACCCAATGTGATACAGCCCACCGCCATAGGCCCAAGCAGGGTTGTTGAAAAACTCGAACACGGGCATCTGGCTTTCATCCGCCAGTTTGGCGTCGCCCGGCCACACCCAGATGAACCCATAACGCTCCACCACCGCAAAGCTGCGGATGGCTGGAAAGCCCCGCACGCGCTGCCCAGGCATGGCCACGGTTTTGCCATCGCAGCCCATTTCCAGACCGTGGTAGCCACAAACCAGCTGCCCCTCACGCACAAAACCGAGTGACAAAGGCGCGCCACGGTGCGGGCAAAAATCTTCCAGGGCCACGGCTTTGCCACCCTCGCCACGGTAGAACACCATGCTTTCGCCACAAATTTTGCGTCCCAGTGGTTTGTCTGTCATTTCATCGGCCGAACAGGCCACATACCAAGTATTTTTCAAAAACATAGCGACTCCTTGTGTCTTGTTTCAGTGGTCAAGCAAGTTGCGTGGCATCCACGCGGGCCACCCCCAGCAGTTGATCCAACAACGCAGGTTCATTCAACAAACTCTCAGCGCTGCCGCTGTGCACCACACTGCCGTGGTCCAACACCACCGCACGGTGGCTGATGGCCAAAATGGCCTGCGGATGCTGCTCCACGATGATGGCCGAGAGGCCCTCGTCGCGGGTGATGCGAGCAATCGCACGCAGCAACTCTTCCACAATGATCGGCGCCAAGCCTTCCAGCGGCTCGTCCAGCAGCAGCAAGCGTGGGTTGAGCACCAAGGCCCTACCCACCGCTAGCATCTGCTGCTCACCGCCCGACAACTGCGTGCCCAAATTGGTCTTGCGTTCGGCCAAGCGCGGAAACATCTCATACACCCGATCAGGTGTCCACGGTTGGGCACTGTGGCCCGCGCGTCCAGGACGTACCACGGCGGTCAAGTTTTCGTGCACCGTGAGCGATTTGAAAATACACCGTTCTTGGGGCACCCAGCCAATTCCGGCTGCAGCGCGTTGGTGCGATGGCAGGCCACTCAAAGTTTCCCCGCCCAACACGATGCGCCCGCCATGCTGACGCGTAGCACCCGCCAAGGTGTCCATCAGCGTGGTTTTGCCTGTGCCGTTGCGTCCTAACAAAGCCAAGGTTTCACCCTCGGCCAGGGAGAAGCTCACATCGTTCAGCACCACGGCTTCGCCATAGCCAGCACTCAAATTTTGAACTTGCAGCAAATCAGACATGCGCGCTCTCCCCATGGCCCAAATACACGGCCTTGACTTGCGGATCATTGGCAATCTCTTGCGGCGTCCCCTCAGTCAACACCGCACCATTCACCAACACCGTGATGCGGTTGGCAAAGCCAAACACCAGGTCCATGTCGTGCTCAATCAGCAGCACCGACACATCACTGGGCAAAGCCGCCACCGTTTGCAGCAGCTCTTCGCGCTCGCCTGCGGGCACACCCGCCACGGGCTCGTCGAGCAACAACACACGCGGCTCACAAGCCAAGGCAATCGCCATCTCCAACAAACGGCGTTTGCCGTAGGCCAAATGCTCGGTGCGTTGGTTCATCACCTCACTCAAGCGGAACATGGCCAGCAATTCCTCGCAGCGCGCCACCACCGCCTCGTTGCTGCCCAACACTTGCCACCAGCGGTTGCCCAAACCACGCTGCTGCGACACCACCATGGCCAAGGTCTCCAGCGGCGTCATGCTGTTGAAGAGCTGGTTGATCTGAAACGTCCGCACCATGCCACGACGCACACGCTGGTGCGGTGCCAAATGGGTGATGTCTTGCCCTTCCAGCGTGATACGCCCTTGCGTAGCGGGCAACACCCCGGTCATCAAGTTGATCAAGGTGGTCTTGCCCGCGCCGTTAGGGCCAATCAAAGCGTGGCGTGCGCCTCGCGTCACATTCAGGTTCACATGGTCGGTGGCGGTGATCCCGCCAAAACGCTTCACCAAACCCTCGGTCTTCAAGACGATCTCTTGCGAACTCATGCCGCACCGCCTTTCTTTGACCACCAAGTCCACGGGCGAATCAGGCGCTCACGCCCCACCAACACCAGGACCACCAGAAACAGGCCAATCCAAAACGTCCAATACTGTGGCGTGATGCTGGAGATGACGTCGTGCATGAGCTTGAACACCACCGCCCCCATCACACCGCCATACAACCAACCGACGCCGCCAATCACCAACATCAGCATCACATCGGCAGAGCGCTCCAAAGAGAACATGTCCAGTGACGCAAAGCCCGTGGTCTGCGCCATCAAGGCGCCAGCGGCACCTGCCATGCCCGCTGCGATGGTGTAGACCACCGCCAAGCGGGCCTGCACATGGATGCCAATCGCCATCGCACGCAAGGGGTTGTCGCGCACGGCCATCAAGGTGGCACCCCAGGGTGAATGGATCAAGCGACGCGCCAACACAAACAACAGCATCAGCACCGTCAACGAATACCACGCAGCAGTTTGGCCCATCAAATCGAACTCAAAACGACCCAGCACTGGGCCGAGCACCACGCCTTGCAAGCCATCGGCGCCACCTGTCAACCAATCCAGTTTGTTGGCCAACTCCAACAAAATCAAGGCCATGCCCAAGGTCACCATCAAGCGCGTCAAATCGCTGCCGCGCAAAATCGTCATCGAGCACAAAGCGCCCAACCCTGTTGCGGCCAAGGTGCCCACCAGCAAACCCAGCAAAGGATCTGGCATCACCAATTTGGCAAACAAGGCGGCGGTGTAAGCACCAAAACCCAAAAAGGCCGCATGCCCGAGCGACACGATGCCGGCATAGCCCAGCACCAAATCCAGCGACACACCGAACAAGGCCACGATGGCAATCTCGTTCAAGATCAAGGCATGCTGCGAAAAGCCCCAAGGCGCCACAAAGGCCAGCGCCCAAAACAGCGGCTCCCACGCCTTGAAGCGTGCTGTGTTCAACAAAGAGTCCCGTGCCGTCATCACTTGCCTCCTTGGCGAACAAACAAACCTTGGGGACGCCAAATCAGAATCACCAACATCAGCGAATACACAATGAAGGCGCCCAACTTGGGCACGTAATATTTACCCGCCACATCGGCAATGCCCAACAGCAGCGCGGCCAGCAAGGGACCGGTGATCGACGAGGTGCCCCCCACGGCCACCACAATCAAGAAATACACCATGAACTTGAGCGGGAACGTGGGATCCAAACCCAACACCTCAGCGCCCAGTGCGCCGCCCAAGCCAGCCAGGCCCGAACCCACCGCAAAGGTGGCTGCAAACACCACATTCACGTTGATGCCCAGACCGGCTGCCACCCGCGCGTCGTCCACGCTGGCGCGCAAGCGGCTGCCAAAACGCGTAGCCGACAACACATACTGCAAGCCCAAGGTCAGCGCCGCGCACACCGCAATGATGAACAGGCGGTAATGCCCCATGCCCAAGGCGCCATCCCACAGCTCGGTGCGGCCTTTGAGCCATTCCGGCAGTTGAATGATTTGCTGCTGCGATCCAATGAAATAGTCCACCAAGGACACGGCCATGAAGGCCAAGCCAATCGAGAACAACACCTGGTCCAAGTGCGGCTTGCTGTACATGGGTCGGTACAACGTGCGTTCCAACACCGCGCCCAACAAGGCCGTGCCCACAAAAGCCAGTGGCAAGCAGACCAAAAACGGCACGTCGTAGTGCTGCATCAGCACCACCGTGAGGTAGCCGCCCGCCATCGCAAAAGCCCCGTGCGCAAGGTTGATGAAATTCATCAAGCCCATCGTCACCGACAGGCCGACCGCCAAGATAAAAAGAAGCATGCCGTAGGCGATGCCGTCAAACAGAATGGTCACTTGGCTTTTCCTGGGTCTTTGACGTCTTTGAGGGTCGAGAACTCTTGGTTGTAGAGCTGACCGTTCACCTTCTCCACCTTGCGGATGTAGATGTTGTGCACCGCGTCACGGGTTTGCGCGTCGATGAACATGGGGCCGCGTGGACTCTCAAAAATTTGCCCTTTCATGGCGTTGAGCAAGGCCTCGCCCGAACCCGCCTTGGTGGCTTTGGCCGCTTCGTAAATCACGCGCATGCCGTCGTAGCCGCCCACCGCCATGAAGTTGGGACGCAGGCCGTTGTTGGCCTTCTCAAAAGCAGCCACAAACTTCTTGTTCAAGGGCGAGTTGTGCGATGCAGAGTAGTGGTGCGAGGTCACCACGCCCAAGGCCACATCGCCCATGCTGTTCAAGATGTCGTCATCCGTGATGTCGCCGGTGCCAATCATCTTGATGCCCGCTTTGTCCATGCCGCGCTCGGCAAACTGCTTCATCAAGGCAGAGCCCGCGCCGGACGGCACAAAGGCAAACAAAGCATCGGGCTTGAG
>CANCUP010000150.1 GCA_947381325.1 Comamonadaceae bacterium | reverse complement strand
TTGCGCGCGCGCGTGCAACAAGCCGGGGCTGCGCCCACGCGGCTGGTGTTCTCGAGTTCCATCGCGGTGTTTGGTCCGGACGACGCCGTGCCCTTGCCCGACGTGGTGCACGACGACACCTTGTGCACGCCACAAACCTCGTATGGCATCCACAAACACATCTGCGAACACTTGGTGGCCGACTACACCCGCAAAGGCTTCATCGATGGCCGCAGCGCACGCTTGATGACCGTCACCACACGCCCGGGCAAGCCCAATGGCGCAGCGTCCTCGTTTTTCAGCGGCATCATCCGCGAGCCACTGGCCGGCCTCGAGGCCATCTGCCCAGTGCCACCCACGTTGACGCATTCCGTGTCGTCCCCCCGTGCCACGGTCGAAGGTTTGATCGCGGTGTTTGAGTGCAGCCGTGAGGCCTTTGGCGGACGCACCGCGCTGAACCTGCCGGGTTTGAATGTGAGCGTGCAACAAATGCTCGACGCCCTCGAAGCCGTGGCTGGACCCGAGGTGCGTGCGCGGGTGCGCTTTCAGCCCGACGAGGCGGTCATTGGCATCGTCTCGCGCTGGGCCAAAGCCACCACCGCCAAACGCGCCAACGCGCTGGGGCTGGTGGCCGAGAAAAACTTTGAAGACATCATTCGGCAATACATTGCCGATGCACAAACCGGCCCCAACGCCGCAGAGGCGCTCAAAGGTTTGCAAACGCACTGAGCCCCATCGGCGCGATACGTTGTGCCTTGGGAACCTCGGTGGCCTGGCCCAGCACCGCGCGCTGTCGCCTTCTGTGTCTTGGGGGTCTTACCAGCCCAAACCCAGATGCAAGGGCAGGTAGACCGCCATGCCCAGCACGATGGTGAGCAGCACATTGCGCTTGGCAAAGTACACCACCACGCCCGCCGCCGCCGCGAACAAGCGGGCGTCTTGCCAAGTGGCGATCAGCGCGCCGTGGCTCATCACCACCTCGGGCACCACCACGGCCGACAAGGCCGCGATCGGGGCGTACTGCAAACCGCGCTGGGCCCAGTGCGGCAGTTGCCAGGCTGTGTTGGAGATGAAGAAAAAGCTGCGCGCCACCACGGTGACCCCAGCCAGGCCCACGATCACCGCCAGCGTCCAAATTTCTGTGGCGCTCATGGCTGAGCCCCTGGTGCAGGCAAGGGTTTGAAACGCTCGGCCGTCATGCAGACCACCACAGCCACGGCAATCGCGGTGACGATGTTGAGCCGCAAGGGCAAGCTGTAGACCAAGACAGCGGTGATGCCCGCCACCACCGCGGCAAAGATGCGCAGACGCGAACTCGCCAACGAACACTGAACGCCCAACAAACACAAAATACCCGCAAAGCCCAGACCCCAGGCGGGTGGGATGCTGTGCGCCAAGGCAATCCCCACCAAGCTGGAAAGCATCCAACTGGCCCAGTTCAAAGAGTTGGCGCCGGCCAGATAGGCCACATGCGCCAAATGCTCTTGCGGATTGCGTCCAGGGGTATGAAAGCGCTTGGTGAACAGCACATAGCCGTTGTCGGTGATGAAATAGCCCACCGCCAAGCGCGTCCAACGCGGCAAGTGGATCAAGAACGGGCGCAGGTGCAAGCTGAACACCACAAAGCGCAGGTTGACGCAAAAGGCGGTGGCCAAAATCACCCACACCGGCGCGCCAGCGACGATGAGCGGGATGGCCGCCAGCTGCGAACTGCCCGCAAAAACCAGCAAGGCCATGACCACCGCAGGCAGGGTGCCCATGCCGGAATTGACCATGGCCACGCCAATCATCAAGCCCCAGGCCACGATGCCCAAGGCCTGCGGTCCAAAGTCGGCCATGCCGATCTTGAACTCAGGGTGCTCCCGCACGTGTTTGCGCCAAAACATCAGTGCACCACCGCATCCAAACATTGACCGGGCTTGAGCGCAAAGCCCCGTAAAAAATCAGCGGCGTTCAAACGCTTAGCCCCGGCACGCTGCAACTGCGTCACGCACAACACACCTTGGCCACACGCCACGCACACGCCTTGGTCATCGGCGGTGAGCACCGTGCCCGGCGCGGCGTTGTGGGCCTGTGTGTGCACCTGGGCTTGCCAGAGCTTGATGGCTTCGCCCGCCACATGGCCCGTAGCGCCCGGAAAGGGGTTGAAAGCACGCACGCGCCGGGCAATCAGCTCGGCGGCTTGGGTCCAATCCACAGCGGCTTCGGCCTTGTCGATCTTGTGCGCATAGGTCACGCCCGCCTCGGGTTGCACCACGGGTTGCAGCTGTCCCGCTTGGGCTTTGACCAAGGCTTGCACCATCAAATCGCCGCCCATCTCAGCCAAGCGGTCGTGCAGGCTGGCGGTGGTGTCGTCCGATGCGATCGCCAAGCTGTCGGTGAGCAACATCGCGCCCGTGTCCAGGCCCGCGTCCATTTGCATGATGGTCACCCCCGTCTGGGCGTCGCCCGCTTCAATGGCCCGATGAATCGGCGCTGCGCCACGCCAACGCGGCAACAACGAGGCATGGATGTTGAGGCAGCCCAAGCGGGGCGCATCCAACACCCACTGCGGCAAGATCAAGCCATACGCCGCCACCACCATCACATCGGCGTGTGCGTCGTGAATCGCTTGTTGGGTCGCTGCTGCATCGTCGGGGAATTTGCCATCCAGGCGCAGACTGCGCGGCTGCGCCACAAGCAGGCCGTGCTGCAAGGCCAGTTGCTTGACCGCCGAGGCTTGCAACTTCATGCCACGCCCCGCCGGGCGGTCGGGCTGGGTCAACACCAAAGGCACGGTGTGGCCCGCCGCATGAATGCGGGCCAAGGCCACTGCCGCAAATTCGGGCGTGCCCGCAAAAATAACGCGCATCGACACGCCTTTATTCGCCGTCGCGCTGCGCTTTGAGCAACTTGGTTTTGATGCGGTTGCGCTTCAAGGGCGAGAGGTATTCCACAAACACCTTGCCCATCAGGTGGTCCATCTCGTGTTGGATGCACACCGCCATCAAACCTTCAGCCGCAATCTCGCGCTCTTGGCCTTCCCCGTCTTGGGCCACCACCTTCACCGCGGTGGATCGCTCGACACCGTCGTAAATGCCGGGCACCGACAAGCAGCCCTCTTCGCCTTTGACGCGCTCGTCGCTGGCCCAAGTGATGCGTGGGTTGATGAGCACCATGGGCTGGTTGCGGTCTTCCGAGACGTCCATCACCACCAAGCGCTCATGCACGTTCACTTGGGTGGCGGCGAGACCAATGCCATTGGCGTCGTACATGGTTTCGAGCATGTCGGCGATCAGGGTGCGGATGCGCGCATCCACCGCCTGCACCGGCTTGGCCACGGTGTGGAGTTTGGGGTCGGGGAATCGAAGGATGTCGAGTTTTGCCATCCCGCTATTGTCCCCGGTTTTGAAAATTCCTACCCGCAAGCGCTCACTCACGGGGGCTCCCTCCAGAGAATGCGGGGCCTGACTTGGGAGACTTGCATGGAACCACCTGAACTGCGCGCTTGGCTGCGTTTGCGCCTGACCGAGGGCGTGGGCAACGACGCGGCACGGCGGCTGTTGGCCTGCTTTGGCAGCGCCCAAGCCATCTTTGCCCAGACCGAAGCGGCCTTGTTGCAGGTGGTCACAGCCCAGCAAGCGCAGGCCTTGCGGCAAACGCCACCCGAGTTGGCAGTGCAATGTGTGCGCACCGAACACTGGTTGTCCCACGCCCCAGCGCACGTGGGCCATGCGGTGTGGGCACTGGGTGACCGCCACTACCCCGAAGCCTTGTTGCAACTGGCCGACCCACCCCTGATGTTGTTCGCACAAGGCCAGCTTCAACCAGCGCTTGGCGATGCCGTGGCGGTGGTGGGCAGCCGCAACCCCACACCGCAAGGCGCGCAGACCGCCGAACAATTTGGCCAAGCCTTGAGCGCAGCGGGGCTTTGCGTGGTGTCTGGTTTGGCCTTGGGTGTCGACGGCGCCGCGCATCGGGGCGCTTTGCGCGGTGCGCAGGCGGCCGAGTCTGACGCTGATCCAGTGCAGGCGCCGCCATGGCGCACGGTGGCGGTGGTGGGCACGGGACTTGACCGTGTCTACCCACGCCAGCACCAAGCCTTGGCGGCTGAGATCGCGCGACACGGCCTGCTGATCAGCGAGTACCCCTTGGGCACACCCCCCTTGGCAGCCCACTTTCCACAACGCAACCGCCTGATTGCAGCGCTGGGCTTGGGCACCTTGGTGGTGGAGGCGGCCTTGCAATCGGGCTCGCTCATCACCGCGCGTTTGGCGCTCGACCTGGGGCGCGAAGTGCTGGCCATTCCGGGCTCGATCCACTCGCCCCAATCGCACGGCTGCCATGCCCTGATTCGCCAAGGCGCCAAGTTGGTTGAAACCGCGCAGGACGTGCTTGAAGAGTTGCAGCTGATGGCACCCCAGCAAAGCCTGTGGTCGGCGTCAGCCCTCGGTGACGCCGACAGCAACACCCAGCCGACCCACCACGCCGACAGCGCCTTGTTGGCGCAGCTGGGTTACGCACCCGTCAGCTTGGATGCGCTGCTGGCACACAGCGGCCTAGACACCGCCAACCTGCAAGCGCAGTTGCTGACCTTGGAGTTGAACGGCCAAGTGGCGCGCTTGCCGGGTGGCTTGTTTCAGCGCTTGAAAGCCCAGTGAAAACACCAAGACCCACAGGCAGCTTGCGACAAAGTCAGGCCACCAAAACCATGTATATTGAAGCCATGTTTGAAGTGCTCGTATTCGTCTATGAAAACTACTGGCGAGGCGATGCGTGTCCTGAGTTGCAACAACTGGGCCGCAAACTGAGCGCCGTTGGGTTTGAGTCAGACGACATCCAACAAGCCCTGCAATGGCTGGCCGGGCTGAACCTCGCGTCGCACAGCACCGAGCTGATCGACATCAGCCAAAGCGCCCCCGAAGCCCATGCCGAATCTGCCCACAGCCTGCGCATCTACTCTGTCGCCGAGCAAGACCACTTGGGCGCCGAGTGCTTGGGCTTTGTCAACTTCCTTGAGTCCGCCGGTGTGCTCTCGGCCCACATGCGCGAGATCGTGCTCGACCGCGCCATGGCGGTACCCGGTCAACCGGTGTCTTTGGATGACCTGAAAATCATCGTGCTGATGGTCTACTGGAGCGTCGGGCTAGAGCCCGACGCCTTGGTGCTCGATGAGCTGTGCGACGACCACGACCGCGTGGCGCACTGAACGAAGCCGCCAGCGGTTTAAACCACCGCCCCCGCGTTTTCGTCGTCCGGGTCACCCGGTGTTTTGGGGCCGGTGGGCTTGATCAAGTCTTCACGGCGAATGCCCAGCCACATGGCAATGGCGGCGGCCACAAACACCGACGAGTAAATGCCAAACAAAATGCCAATGGTCAGCGCCAGCGCAAAGTAGTGCAGCGTGGCGCCACCAAACAACAGCATCGACAACACCATCAGCTGGGTACAGCCGTGGGTGATGATGGTGCGGCTGATGGTGGAGGTGATGGCGTTGTCGATGATCTCGACCGTGTTCATCTTGCGAAAGCGGCGAAAGTTCTCGCGGATGCGGTCAAAAATCACCACCGACTCGTTGACCGAATAGCCCAACACCGCCAACACCGCAGCCAGCACAGGGAGAGAAAACTCCCACTGGAAAAAAGCGAAGAAGCCCAAGATGATGACCACGTCGTGCAAGTTGGCCACGATGGCGGCCACCGCAAACTTCCACTCGAAGCGCATGGCCAAGTACACCATGATGCCCACCACCACAAAGGCCAGCGCCTTCAAGCCGTCAATGGCCAACTCGTCGCCCACTTGGGGACCGACAAACTCGGTGCGACGCAACTGAATGTTGGCGTCCGTCGCCTTCAAAGCCGTGAGCACCAGCTCGCTTTGCTGGGCTGAGCTTTGTCCCTTGACCGCGGGCATGCGAATCATCACATCGCGGGCGGTGCCAAAGTTTTGCACTTGCACGTCGTTCAAGCCGAGCTTGGCAATTTGGTCGCGCACCACATTGAGGTCTGCGGCTTGGCTGTAGCTCACCTCCATCAGCGTGCCGCCGGTGAACTCGACCGACAGGTGCAAGCCACGGCTGAACAAAAAGAACACCGCTGCCAGGAAGGTGAGGAACGAGATCGCGTTGAACGCAATGGCGTTCTTCATGAACGGGATGTCTTGGCGAATCTTGAAAAATTCCACGTGCTGTCCTTTTTATGCGCGCCACACGGTGCCGATGGACACACTTTGCAATTTCTTTTGGCGGCCATACCAGAGGTTGACCAAGCCACGCGAGAAAAACACCGCCGAGAACATGCTGGTCAAAATGCCCAAGCAGTGCACCACGGCAAAACCTCGCACCGGACCCGAGCCAAAGGCCAACAAGGCCAGACCGGCGATCAAGGTGGTGACGTTGGAGTCCAAGATGGTGGCCCAGGCGCGGTCGTAGCCCGCCAGAATGGCCGACTGCGGCGCAGCGCCGTTGCGCAGCTCCTCGCGCACGCGCTCG
>CANCUP010000149.1 GCA_947381325.1 Comamonadaceae bacterium | reverse complement strand
GCGCCGCATAGTCGGCCACCCAGGGCAGGGGGTAGGACGAGGCGGTGATGTCGGCGGCGCGGTGCAGGCTGCGGGTTTTGGCTTCTTCAAAGCCTTTGAGCAAGTTGGTGGCGATCCAGCGGTTCTTCTGATACACCTCGCGTTGGATGGCCATGACATGCATGATCGGAAAGATTTGCGTCTTTTGCCAATACGCCATCTCGACTTCGCGGTAATTGGGAATCAGCCGTTCCACCAACTCGGGGTGGTTGACAAACGCGCTGGGTGGGCGCGCGCTGAGCACGGCGTCGAGCGTGCCGTTGAGCAGCATCTCCGACAGCGAGGTGTGGGGCATGGGCGTGTAGCGCAGACCTTTGGGCAATTGCAGCGCCACTTTTTCGCGGCGCCCGGCATCGTTCACACCGGCCTGGTGCCAGTCGATGCTGTTGAGGTCCACGCCGTATTCATGGGCCAACATGCCGCGCGAGTAAATCGCTGCAGTTTGGGCCCATTCCGGCACCCCCACTTTTTTGCCAGCCAAATCTGCCGGGTTTTGGATGTGGCGGTCTTTGCGCACATAGATGGACGAGTGACGAAAGGCCCGCGACGGAAACACGGGCACCAGCACCAGCCAAGGATCGGCTTGCGACACCAGCGAGATGGCTTTGGCGAAGGACATCTCAGACACGTCCCATTCATGGAACTTGGTGAAGCGAAAAAACATTTCCTCCACGGGCACGTGGATGGGGGTGACGTCGATGCCTTCGGCGCGCACGCGCCCCGACATGAGGTCGCGCACATGGTCGTAGTCACCAACGGCGATGGAGAGGTTGAGGTTGGGCAAGAGAGGCTCCGTGAAATGAATGGGTCGAAGAAGTGGGGTGAGGATCAGCCCGAGGGCTCAGTCGGGTTTGATGCCCAGATCGCGAATGACTTTGCTGTATTTGGCTTGGTCGCGTTTGATTTGCGCTTGTAATTCTTCAGGGGTGGTGACCATGGGCTCAATGCCACCCGCCTTGTTGAAGGCCTCGATCAGATCGGGCGCTTGCAAGGCCTTGGCCACTTCGGCGCGCAAGCGTTGCACCACCGCATCGGGGGTGCCTGCCGGGGCGAACAAACCAATCCAGATGCTGTTGTCAAAGCCAGGGTAGGTCTCGGCGATGGTGGGCACATCGGGCATTTCTTTGAGACGCTGCGCGCTGCTGACAGCAATGGCTTTGAGCTTGCCCGCCTTCACGAGGGCGGAGTTGGAGGTGCCCGAAAACATGGCGATGGTCTCGCCGCCAATCGTGGCGGTGGTGGCCGGTGCGCCGCCCTTGTAGGGCACGTGCAGCAAGTCCATGCCCGCGCGGGCTTTGAGCATCTCCATGGTCAGGTGGTGTTGGCTGCCGTTGCCGCCCGACGCATAAGCCGGTGGGGGCGAGGTCTTTTTCACATAGGCCACAAACTCGGGCAGTGTTTTCACGGGCAAGGCCGCATTGACCGACAGCACAAACTGGTTGCTGCCCAGCGAGGCGATGGGGATGAGTTCTTTGTTCACATCCACCGCGCCCTTGGCGTACAGATAGGGGTTGATGACGAACAAGCTGTCCATGCCCACCAGCAGGGTGTAACCATCGGCCGGGGCACGGGCCACGAATTCGGCAGCGATGTTGCCGTTGGAGCCGACCTTGGTTTCAATCACCACCGACTGGTTCAAGCCCTGAGACAACTTGTAGCCAATGGCACGCGCAATCAAATCGGGGGCGCCACCAGGCGGGATGGGTGACACCAGTTTGACAGGGCGGTTGGGGTAGGGCGATTGCGCCATCACCACAGTGGCTGCTGCCTGGACGCACAACAAGGCGACACCAACGAATGCGCGAGAGAGTATTTGCAACGTCATGGAGTTCAAGCTGGCGAAGGGTAGAGCGAATGAAAAAACTGCGCGATGGTGCCACAGGCTTGGTGCCTGTCCTGTCCTACATAGGCCAACACATAGCGGTCGGGGCGCAAGACCACGGCCTGCGCCTGCGCACTGTCGAGCACAGCGGCCAATTCGTGTTGCACATCGCGCACGCACAGCGCGTGTGCGGCGGTGGTGGCGGGCAAGAAGTCGTCCGCATGGCGAATCACGCGCACCACACGAGCTTGCATGCCCGCAGGCAAGGGCAGCTCTGGCACGTCGGCCCATTGCACCACCGCAAAGCCCTGGCCCAAAAGATTGTCCAGCAGCATGGTCTGGCCGTTGGGCAACTCCATCAGAGGCTGGGTCATGAGCTGGCCGCTGGGAATTTTGGCGCTGGGCATGGTCCAGGGCACAAAAAATCCCTCAAAGAAACGGGGCTTGGGCTTGAACTTGAGGTGCAAGATGTAGTCGCGCGCGGCAGGCACGAGGCAGACCAGTTTCAACAAGGTTTGCGCCATGGCCGCGCCAAGGCGCGACTTGGGCTGCATGAAGGCGCCAATGCGCAAGGCCATTTGAATCAATGCCCAAGCATGCGGCTTGCGCTCTTGCTGGTAGCTCTCTAGCAATTGCGGCGACGCCCCGTGTTGCAGGTTGGCCGCCAGTTTCCAGGCCAGGTTGGCGGCGTCACGCACGCCGCTGTTCATGCCTTGGCCTGCGAAAGGCGGGGTCAGGTGGGCGGCGTCGCCCGCCAGCAGCACGCGCCCTTCGCGCCAACGGGTGGCGACACGCGCATGGAAGGTGTAGACCACTTTGCGCAACATCTGCAGCCCAGCATCTTGGGCATCGCGGCCGCCAATCCAGCTGCGTAACTGCGTGTCTTCCAGCACGGCCTCGGGGTCTTCGCCGGGGTGCAGCATGAACTCGTAGCGCACCGTGCTTTGCGGGCCGGGCAGCCGAATGGCCGGACGTTGTGGGTCGCAATAAGTGCGGGTGTGGCGAAACGGTGAGGCGCGGCCTATCAAATCGGCGATCAACCATTTCTCTTTGTA
The DNA here is from genome assembly GCA_947381325.1 of Comamonadaceae bacterium. GTDB lineage: Bacteria > Pseudomonadota > Gammaproteobacteria > Burkholderiales > Burkholderiaceae_C > Limnohabitans. The sequence goes on along the minus strand of CANCUP010000149.1, from coordinate 3,559 downwards.
GGTGCTGCCCTCCAGCGTGATGCCCAGCAGTTCGCGCACGGTGCTGCGCCCGCCGTCGCAGGCCACCAGCCAACGCGCTGTGAAGGTCTGTGTTTGGCCCGCGTGCAAGACGGTGGCGCGCACCTGGTCGTCGTGCTGTTCGAGACTCACCAGTTCATGGCCGTAGTGCAAACTGACCGAGGCTTGGCGCGTCATGCCGTCGCTCAAGGCTTGCACCAGCAGTTGCTGGCGAAAGGCGTTGCGCTTGGGGAAGCCGTACTCGCGCGAGCTGGGCTCGATCTTGGCAAACAACTGGTTCGTCCACGAGTAGTAATGCACGCCATAGCCTTGCACCACATTCGGCAACACCTCGGACAGCATGCCGGTGGCTTGCAGGGTGCGCAGGCTCTCGTCGTCGATGGTGACGGCACGGGCTTCGTCCACGGGGCCGTTGTTTTTGTCGATCACCAAGGTGCGGATGCCGGTATTGCCGAGCAAATGCGCCAGCACCAAGCCCGTGGGCCCAGTGCCCACCACGATCACGTCGACATTCAAAGGGGCAGTCATGGGGGACGACCTCAGCTGCGCATGATGGCTTTGCCCCACACATTGAGCGTGCGCTCTTCGTGCGGCCAAATGCCCATGGGACGATCGGGGGCGCAGACTTCGATCTCGGCCGAGATCTCTGCCAAATTGCCATCTGGGTCGCGCACCATGAAAAATACATCGTCACCGGGTCCGTGGCGCCCGACGCCCCAGACGATCTCGGTGCGCAGGCGCCCCATGTGGTCGGCCCAGTCTTTCAGGTCGTTCCAACTGGAGGTTTCAAACGACTGGTGGTCAAAGCAATTCACAGGTGCACCAAACAGCGCCAAGCAATGGTGCAAGTGCTCGGTGCGTAAAAAACAGGCTTTGAGCTGGCCACTTTCGTCTTGCACCCGGTCGGACACGATGAAGCCCAGCTGCTCGGTGTAGAACGTCACCAAGGCCTCGATGTGTTGGGTTCGCACCGCGAAATGCTGGTTGGTGGCAGCAGGCAAATCGCCGCTTGGGGCTTGCGGGGCGGCTTGGGTTTGCGGCGGGACAAACACCAAACACAGGCCTTGCGGATCGCGCAGACCCAAGGCTTCAGCTGGCAGGTCCACGAAGCCGCTCAGGTCTTGTCGTGGCAGTTGGGCAGTTTTGGCGAGAAGTCGCTGCCAGGCGGCTGGCGTGTTGCAGGCCCACAAAGCGTAGTGCAGCTGGTGGGCTTGCCCGGCTGAGACATGGACCGCCCGGTGTGGTCCCTCACACAGGTGGGTGTTGGTCATCACGCGGTGCGACATGCCATAACAGTGTGCGTAGAAAGCGGCCACATCAGCGGGTTGAGGGGATTGCAGGTGCAGTCGCACCAGATGGGCATCAAGACTCAAGGGGGACTTTCAGGACAGACCACGCAAGACGGGATGACTGTCGCGGCAGTCGCGCCGTGTGTGATTGTTGATCTTTTCGTTGGAGTTTTTCATGATACCGGGATCTGCCCGATGCCTGCTGCAGGCTGACGCGCAGGCGTCAGTTCTAGGCCATTTGGAGGGTTTTCACGCTGGTCAAGAAGAGGTGACTTGGCTACCCTACGCGCTTCTTTCAATCTAGGTGGCAGACATCATGAAACTCAATATCAACGGACGTGTGCACGAGGCCGACGTCGAGCCCGACATGCCCCTTTTGTGGGCCCTGCGTGATGAACTCGACATCAAAGGTCCCAAATTCGGTTGTGGCGTGGCCCAGTGCGGCGCATGCACCGTGCTCTTGAACGGCGAGCCCGTGCGTTCGTGCTCTTACCCCGTGTCTGCTGCGGCGTCTCAAAAAGTGGTCACCATCGAAGGCCTGGCCAACAAGAATGGCACCTTGCATGCCGTGCAACAGGCTTGGATTGACCACGAAGTGCCGCAGTGCGGCTATTGCCAAGGCGGCCAAATCTTGACCGCTGTGGCTTTGCTCAAGAAAAAGCCCAAGCCCACCGACGAAGACATCGATGCCGCCATGAGCAACATCTGCCGCTGTGGCACCTATGCGCGCATGCGCCAAGCCATCCACGCGGTGGCCAACAAAGGAGCACGCGCATGAGTACTTCACACCTCACCGCTGGCGTGGACCGCCGGGGCTTTTTGAAAGTTTCTAGCACCGCCGCTGCGGCTTTGTCGCTGGGTTTTTTCTTGCCAGAAAAAGGCCTGGCTGCCACGGCAGAACGCGTCAATGCCTGGATTGAAATTCAAGCCGACGAGACCATCATCATTCGCTATGCCCGAACCGAAATGGGCCAGGGCAGCCGCACCTCAGCCCCCATGTTGGTGGCCGACGAGCTGGAAGCCGATTGGAAGCGCGTGCGCGTGGAATACGCCACCGCGCACGAGAACCTGCGCCAAAAGCGTGTCTATGGCGACATGGCCGCCGTGGGCAGCCGCACCATCCGCAATTCGCAAGAGTATTTGCGTAAAGCCGGTGCCACTGCGCGTGAAATGCTGATTGCTGCCGCGGCCCAGCAGTGGGGCGTGCCCGCCAGCGAATGCATGGCCGCTTTGGGCGTGGTGACCCACACCCCGAGCAAACGCAAGCTCAGCTACGGCAAGTTGGCCGCTGAGGCCGCCAAGCTGGAGCCACCGAAAGAGGTCAAGCTCAAAGACCCCAAAGACTGGAAGATCATTGGCAAGCCGATCAAGCGGGTGGACATTCCCGACATCGTGACCGGCCGCGTGCGCTACGGCATCGACGCGCAACTGCCTGGCATGTTGTACGCCGCTGTCGCGGCCTGCCCGGTGTTCAATGGCACGGTCAAGTCGATGGATTCGTCCAAGGTGGACAACCGTCGCGGCATTGTGAAGGTGCTCAACCAAGGCACGTTTGTGGCGGTGGTGGGTGACAACTGGTGGCGCGCCAAAGAGGCCTTGAAAGATGTGGCCATTGAGTGGGACACGGGCGACAACGCCAAGCTCTCCAGCGCTTCCATCATGGCCAGCTTCAAGGAAGGTTTGGACCAACCCCAACTGGCGGTGGCCCGCAACGACGGTAACGCGCCCGAAGTGTTGGCCAAGGCCAGCAAGGTGCACGAGGCTGAGTACTTCACGCCTTACCTGGCCCACGCCACCATGGAGCCCTTGGTGTGTACCGCCTGGGTGCACGACGGCAAGGTCGAAGTGTGGACCTCTACCCAAAACCCAGAAGGCGTGTTGGCCACGGCGGCGGCGGCTGCGGGTGTGCCCCAAGACCAAGTGTTGGTGCACCCCATGCAACTCGGTGGTGGTTTGGGCCGCAAGGGCGCGCAAGACTTCACACGCCAAGGCGTGTTGATTGCCAAGGCCATGGCGGGCAAGCCCGTCAAGATGGTGTGGACGCGCGAAGAAGACACCCAGCACGACCTGTACCGCCCTGCCAGCTTGGTGCGCATGAAGGCTTCGATGGACGACGCTGGCAAGGTGCAAGCCCTGCACATTCGCGTCAGCGCGCCGTCCATCTTGGCGACCTTGCTCAAGCTGCCTTTGCCCAACGGCATTGACGGCCAAGCGGTGGCGAGTTTCAACGATCACCCCTACAACATCCCCAA
>CANCUP010000148.1 GCA_947381325.1 Comamonadaceae bacterium | reverse complement strand
GTGGTGTCCACCAAATACGACTGGAACGAAGTCACCCACGAACTCGGCGAGCGCTTTGAAATCAGCTTCAACACCTACAAGCCCTTTGCCTGCGGCATCGTGATTCACCCCAGCATCGACGCCTGCGTGCAACTGCGCGACCAAGGCGTCACAGCCGACGACGTGGAACGCATCGAGCTGCGCGTGCACTCGCTGGTGCTCGAACTCACGGGCAAGAAAGAGCCCAAAGACGGCCTGCAAGGCAAGTTCAGCGTCTACCACGGCTGTGCCGCCGGTTTGATTTTTGGCCGTGCAGCCGAGGAAGAGTTTGACGACCACATCGTCACGCGCGCCGACGTGGTGGCCTTGCGCAACAAAGTGCAAGCCACCGTGGACAACAGCATCCGCGAAGAAAGCGCCGACGTCACCGCCTTCCTCAAAGACGGCCGCAAAGTTCATGTGTTTGTCGAACACGCCATCGGCTCGGTGCAACGCCCCATGACCGACCAAGCGCTGGAAGCCAAATTCCATGGCATGAGCGACGCCGTCATTGGCACCGAGAAAACCAACGCCCTGATCCAAGCGTGCTGGAACCTGGGCCAAGCCTCTGACCTGCGGGGTTTGGCGGCTTTGACGCACCCCTGATCGTTCACGCAAAGAGCACACCATGAGCACTTCCCCCGCCTTGAACGTCGGTTTGATTGGCCTCGGCGCCATGGGCAGCGGCATGGCCGCTTCACTGCGCCGTGCCGGTCATGCCGTGCATGTGTTGGACGTGCGCCACGACGTGGCCCAAGCCTTTGTGCGCGACGGCGGCGTGGCCTGTTCTTCTCTGGCTGAACTGGGTGCCGCTTGCGATGTGGTGGTCTCGGTGGTGGTCAACGCGGCACAAACCGAAGAGGTGCTGTTTGGCAAAGATGCCGATGGCTCGGGCTGCGCCGCTGCCATGAAGCACGGCAGCGTGTTTGTGATGTGCTCCACCGTCGACCCCAACTGGTCGGTGGCCCTGGAAGCGCGCTTGGAACAACTCGGCCTGCTGTATGTCGACGCGCCCATCTCCGGCGGTGCGGCCAAAGCCGCCAGCGGCGAAATGACCATGATGACTGCCGCCAAACCCGAGGCCTATGCCAAATGCGAGGCCTTGCTGCATGCCATGGCCGCCAAGGTCTACAAACTCGGCGACAGCGCGGGCGCGGGCAGCAAAGTCAAAATCATCAACCAGTTGTTGGCCGGCGTGCACATTGCCGCCGCTGCCGAAGCCATGGCACTGGGCTTGCGCGAAGGCGTGGCGCCTGACGCCTTGTACGAGGTGATCACCCACAGCGCCGGCAACAGCTGGATGTTTGAAAACCGCATGGCCCACGTGCTGGCGGGCGACTACACGCCTTTGTCGGCGGTGGACATCTTCGTCAAAGACCTAGGCCTGGTGCTCGACATGGCGCGCGCCAGCAAATTCCCGCTGCCGCTCTCGAGCACGGCACACCAAATGTTCATGCAGGCCTCCACCGCAGGCTTTGCGCGCGAAGACGACAGCGCCGTGATCAAAATCTTCCCTGGGATTGAACTGCCCGCCAAGTCATGAAAACCGTCGACACCTCTGTCTTGCGCGTCGCCTACGACGAGTGGAACCCGCAAGCCGAACACGCCATCGTGTTGCTGCACGGCTGGCCCGACAGCACCCGCTGCTGGGCTGACGTGGCGCCTGCACTGGCAGACGCAGGTTACCGCGTCATCGTGCCAGCGCTGCGGGGTTTTTCGCCCACCACATTTTTAAAACCCGACACACCGCGCACTGGCCAACTGGCGGCCTTGGGCCGTGACTTGGTGGAGTTCGTTCACGCTTTGAAATTGGAACAGCCGGTGCTGGCCGGCCACGACTGGGGGGCTCGCGCTGCGGCCAACGCCTGTGGTCTGGCTCCGGGCATCGCCAGCCACTTGGTGATGATGTCGGTCGGTTACGGCACCAACAGCCCAGACCAAGCGCTCAGCTTGGAGCAAGCCCGCAACTACTGGTACCACTGGTACATGGCGACCCCGCGTGGCGCCGACAGCGTGCACCATGACCGGCGCCGCTTCACCCAAATGATGTGGGACACCTGGGCCCCCGAGGGTTGGTACAGCACAGCCGAATTCGAAGCCACCGCCGATGCGTTTGACAACGCCGACTGGCCCGAGATCGTGCTGCACTCCTACCGCCACCGCTGGGGCCATGCCCCGGGCGACCCGACCTACGCGGGGGACGATGCCGCACTCAACCCTGCGCCAATCTTGTCGGTTCCCACCTTGGTGCTGCACGGGGGTGCGGACAGCTGCAACATCCCTGCCGGGTCTGAAGGCAAAGAACATTTTTTCAGCGGTCCCTACCAACGCCAGGTGATCGAAGGCGCGGGGCACTTTCCGCAACGCGAAGCCCCGCAGGCCGTGGCCAGCGCCATGCTCGCCTTCTTGCATGCGCACGCGAAAACCACTAGCCAGCCTTGATCTGGCGCTGGCGATAATTCATCCCATTTCTAAAGGAGACCTTTGTATGAACACCCGATTCAAAACCACCGCCCTGAGCACCTTGCTGGTGGGCTTGCTCACCGCTGTGGGTGCCCAAGCCCAAACCGTGCTGAAAATTGGATACCCCACCACCCAAGCCTCGCACTATGGCGTGGGCAGCACCGCCTTTTGCGACGAAATCGAAAAAGGCACGCAAGGCCGTTACAAGTGCCAGCAGTTCCCCAGCAGCGCCTTGGGCGGCGAGCGCGAAATGATCGAAGCCGTGCAACTGGGCACGCTCGACTTTGTCAACACATCCACCGGCCCTGTGGGCAACTTTGTGCCTGAAGTCAAGATCGTCGACATTCCCTTCCTGTTTCGCGACTACGACCACGCCCGCCACACCTTGGACGGCCCCATCGGCCAAGACATCTTGACCAAGTTCCCCTCCAAAGGCTTGGTGGCTTTGTCGTGGACCGAGAACGGTTTCCGTCACATGACCAACAACAAGCGCGCCATCGTCAAGCCTGAAGACGCTGCCGGCCTGAAGATGCGCACCATGGAAAACAAGGTCCACATGGACGGCTACCGTGCCTTTGGCATTCAGCCCACGCCCATGGCCTTCCCAGAAGTGTTTGGCGCCCTGCAGCAAGGCACTGTGGACGGTCAAGAAAACCCCATCCCTGTGATCTTGGCCTCCAAGTTCTCGCAGGTGCAAAAGCATTTGTCGCTCACCGGCCACGTCTACTCGCCCGCCTTGTTGATCACCTCGCCCCGCGTGATGAACAAACTCAGCGATGCCGACAAAAAAGTGTTCTACGCAGCGGCCAAGAGCGCCACCGTGGCACAGCGTAAAAAGGTCAACGACGACGAAGCCAGCGGCATTGCCCAACTCGAAAAAGAAGGCATGACTGTCGTGCGCAAAGTCGACGGCCCCGCATTCCGCAACTCGCTGCGCAATGTGTACGCCGAATACTCGAAAGAGTTTGGCGCCGACAACATCCGCAAAATCCAAGACGTCAAATAAACGCCCGGCCTCGCACGAGGCCTGAGGCGCAAGGCGGGGGCGCGAAGTGCCTGGCACTTCACCTCCCGCTTTTTTGATGGCCCTTTCACTCGCACACACCACGACATCTCACATGAAAACTTTTGAACGCTACTTTTTAGCCACCAACCGATGGGTGCTCATCGTGATGCTGGCGGTGATGTCGGTCATCATCTTTGCCAACGTGGTGTTGCGCTACACCACCAGCCAGTCCATCGAGTGGGCCGAAGAAGTCGCGCGCCACATGATGATTTGGCTCACCTTCATCGGCTGCGGCCCCGTGTTGCGTTACGGCGGTCACATTGCCGTTGAAAACCTGCAAGACAGCCTGCCCCGCCCCGTGGCCATCGCCATGCGTGCGGTGATTGCACTGCTGCTGACGGGCTTGTTTGTGTTCTTCATTTGGTTCGGGCTTGAATACATGGACCGCACCCAATACCAACAAACCCCGGCCACGCAAATTTCGTTTGCCTACATTTATGCGGCCTTGCCCATTGGCATGGCCATGACCTTGATCCATTGGCTGTTGATCGTGCGTGACTACGTCATGGACCGCCAGTTCGCCTCAGACGCCCACTTTGACGCCACCGCGAGTGCCTCCCTATGAACGCCAGTGTCATCCTCCTCATCTCGGCTTGTATTTACTTGGCCATCGGCGTGCCCGTGGCCTTTGCGCTGGGCCTGTCCACCGTCACCGCCCTGCTGGTGTCGGGCAACTTCCCGCTCATCGTGTTGCTGAAAGAAACCTTCACCGGCATCGACAGCTTCCCGCTCATGGCGGTGCCGTTCTTCATCTTGGCGGCCGAACTCATGAGTGGCGGCTCGCTGACCGAGGTGCTGCTCAAGTTTGCCGGCCAGTTTGTCGGCCACAAACGCGGCGGCTTGGGTTACACCAACGTGGTGTCGCTCACCTTCTTCTCGGGCATTTCCGGCTCGGCCCTGGCCGACGCCGCAGGCCCCGGCTCGATGCTGATTCGCATGATGGACAAAGCCGGTTATGGCCGCGCCTACGCGGCCGCGCTCACCGCCTCCACCGCCATTGTGGGGCCCATCATTCCGCCCTCGATCATCATGATCATCTACGCCTTGGCCGACGACAACGTGTCGGTGGGCGCGCTGTTTGTGGCGGGTTTGATTCCGGGCGTGTTGATCGCCGTGGCCATGTGCGCGGTGAACTGGTATGTCTCGAAACAACGCAACTACAAAGGCGACGACGAATTTCCCACCCGAAGCGACATGTGGCAAACCACCTGGAAGGCCATGCCCGCCATCTTGTTGCCCGTCATCATTTTGGGTGGCATGCGCGCCGGTTGGTTCACCCCCACCGAGGCCTCGGTGGTGGCCGTGTTTTACGCGCTCTTGTGCGGCAAATACGTCTACCGCACCTTGGAGTGGAAAGCTGTGCCCGACATCTTGTCGCGCTCTGCCCTGTTGACGGCCTCGGTGCTGCTCATCATTGGCATGTCGGCCTCGTTTGCCTGGGTGCTCACCATCGAAGGCGTGCCACAAATCGTGGCCACCTGGATTGCCGACATGCAGTTGTCGCCCTGGACGTTCCTGATCGTCATCAACGTGTTCTTGCTGCTGTTTGGCATCTTCATCGAGCCGCTGCCGGGCGTGATGGTGCTGGTGCCCATCTTGGCGCCTGTGGCGGCCAAAGTGGGCATCGACCCGATCCACTTTGCCATGGTGGTGATCTACAACTTGACCCTGGGCATGATCACCCCACCCGTGGGCGGTTTGCTGTTTGTCACCTCCAACGTGTCACGCGTGCCTTTGTCAGACTTGACGCGTGAACTCACCCCCTTCTTGTGGGCCCACGGCGCTGTGCTGGTGGTGCTGACTTTTGTGCCTGCGCTCAGCAACTGGCTGCCCCACGTGATGGGCTTCAAGTAAAGCGCGAGGCCCTATGACCCACCCCATCCGCTTGGGCTGCATTGCCGACGACTTCACCGGTGCCACCGACCTGGCCAACAACCTGGTGCGCGCCGGCATGCGCGTGGTGCAAACCATCGGTGTGCCCACCGAGCCATTGAACGCCGAGTTAGGCGCCGAAGTGGACGCGGTGGTGGTAGCGCTCAAATCACGCACCATCCCAGCGGCCCAAGCCATCGCGCAATCGCTCGACGCCTTGCGCTGGCTGAAAGCCCAGGGGGCCGAGCAGATTTATTTCAAATACTGCTCCACCTTCGACAGCACCGCTGCGGGCAACATTGGCCCAGTGACCGAAGCCTTGATGGCCGCACTCGGCACCAACTTCACCGTTGCCACACCGGCTTTCCCCGACAACGGGCGCACCGTGTTCAAAGGCTATTTGTTTGTGGGCGATGTGCTGCTCAACGAGTCGGGCATGCAACACCACCCGCTCACCCCCATGCACGACGCCAACCTGGTGCGCGTGCTGCAAGCACAGTCAACAAGCAAGGTGGGGTTGATCGACCACCGTTGCGTGGCCCAAAGCGCGCAGGCGGTGCTTGCACGCATGGCCGAGCTCCAAGCCCAAGGCGTGCGCCTGGCAGTGGTAGACGCTGTCAGCAACGACGACTTGCTGCGCTTAGGCCCTGCCCTGAAACACCTGCCCTTGGTCACCGCCGGTTCAGGGGTGGCCATTGGCCTGCCCGCCAACTTTGGCTTGAGCGCCAACCCCAGCGCCAGCCAGTTGCCACCTGCCAGCGGAGCGCAGGCCATCGTCTCGGGCAGCTGCTCCACCGCCACGCGTGGCCAAGTGGCGCACTTCATTGCCACGGGTCGTCCCGCGTTTGCCCTCGACCCCTTGGTGTTGGCACGCAGCCCCGAGGCCGCAGCCGAGGTGGTGGCACAAGTCTGCGCTTGGGCGGCCCCTCACTTACCCTCTGGCCCGGTGCTGGTGTACGCCACGGCAGAGCCCGAGGCCGTCAAAGCCGTGCAAGCCCAACTGGGTGTGGACGCGGCGGGCGCCCTGGTGGAACACACCTTGGCTGACATCACACGTGGCCTGCTCGCTCTGGGTGTTCGCCAATGGGTGGTGGCCGGTGGCGAAACCTCGGGCGCTTGCGTGCAAGCCCTGGGCATCACGCAACTGCAAATCGGCCCGCAAATCGACCCGGGTGTGCCGTGGTGCCACGCCCACACCTCAGCCGGGCCGGTGCACCTCACGCT
>CANCUP010000147.1 GCA_947381325.1 Comamonadaceae bacterium | reverse complement strand
GATGTCTGCCACGCCAATGGCGATGTGGCCGTAGGCCGTGCCTAAGTCATAAGACGAGACGCCGTAGTTGTAGGTCAACTCGATCTCCGCTTGGTCGGGGTTGCCACCGTAGCCCACAAAGGCGAGGTCGTAGTGTTGGTCGGGGCGTTGGGTGGTGCGCAGCAGTTGCATGCCCATGGCCTGGGTGTAGAAGTCGATGGCGCGTTGCATATTGCCCACGCGCAGCATGGTGTGTAGAAGTCTCATGGCTTGGATTGTCCTGGAATGTCAAAAACCAAACAGGTGCAGGTGGCATGGGCGTAGAGGGTGCCGTCCGGACCCATCAACCGCGCCTCGGCCGTGGCCAGTTGGCGCCCGCTGTGCAGCACCTGGCCCACGGCACGCACCCGCTGGACCTTGGGGGTGAGGGCTTTGACCAAGTTGACCGTCAGGCCCGAGGTGGTGTAGCCGCGACCCGCGGGTAAAAGCGTGTGAACAGCGCAACCCATGGCCGAGTCGAGCAAGGTGGCAAACCAGCCGCCATGCACCGTCCCCATGGGGTTGAGGAACTCTGCGCTTGGCGCGCCTTGAAAGGCCACATGGCCTTCGCTGGCCTCGACCAAGACGAAATCCAACAGCTTGGAAAACGGCGCTGGATGGGTGTCGCCAAGCAGCATGCCTTGGATCAGTTCCAAGCCGGTGCGCGGCAACACATCGTGCATGGGCGTGACCCCGTGGGGCAGGAGGGTGCGGCGAACCTGTGCTTCTTGGTCTAACCAATGGTGCAAAGTGTCGGTGGGCGTTGTCATGGGCGCTCTTTCAGTGGCCATCGAAAAGTGGGGGCAAGCCTTGCGGGGTGCGAGCATGTTAGCCAATGACGTAGCCTGCCTGAAGCGTTAGAGTTGGCGCATACAAATGGCAGGAGTAAGAAGATGACACAGCACCTCATGAAAGTCTCCAACGTGCCCGCGTTTTTGATGCATGCCATGCAGCAAGAGGACTACATCGTGCATGACCACGCGCACATTGTGGACCCCATGGCGCTGAGCAAAGTCACCGCGTTGGTGGGCACGGGCAGCGAGTCCAAGGTGGATCGAAATTTGTTGGCCATGTTGCCCCAAGTCAAGTTGGTGGCCCTGTGTGGCGTGGGTTACGACGGCATTGACCTGGAGGCGGTCAAAGAGCGCGGCATTGTGGTGACCCATACCCCCGGCACCATGACGGCGGATGTCGCCGATTTGGCGCTTGGGCTGATGCTGGCGGTGGGACGGCGCATCCCGCAGGCCGATCGCTTTGTGCGCAACGGCGATTGGGTGATGGAGTCGTTCGGCATGACCCGCCGTATGTCGGGTGCGCGCGTTGGCATCTTGGGCATGGGGCGCATCGGACAGGCCATTGCCCAGCGTGCTGCAGCGTTTGACATGCAAATCAGCTATTGCAGCCGGTCTGCCAAACCCAACTTGCCCTATGCCTTTCATGCTTCGCTGGAGACCATGGCCTCAGAGGTCGACTATTTGGTGGTGGCCGCGCCGGGCGGGGCCGCCACTTTGAATTTGGTCAATGCCACGGTGCTGGACAACTTAGGCCCCAAGGGCTATCTGATCAACATTGCCCGTGGTTCCGTGGTGGACCCAGAGGCCTTGCTGCAGGCCTTGAAAACCAAGGCGATTGCGGGCGCAGGTCTGGATGTGTTTTGGGATGAGCCCCGTGTGTCGCCTGAGTGGCGCAGTTTGTCCAACGTGGTGCTGACGCCGCACATTGGCAGCCACACCGAAGAAACGCGCCGTGCCATGGCCGACTTGACGATGGCCAATTTGCGTGCGTTTTATGCCCGGGGCCCTTTGCCCACACCGGTGCCAGAGTGCAAGCCCTCCACTTGACGACAAGGCCAGCAAGTCGCGCATCAAAAAAGCCCGCTGATCGTCAAATCATCGGGCTTCGTCGAGGGCAAGCGTTGAGGCTTCAGCGGCCGTAGCCACCGCCACCGCCGCCATAACCGCCGCCAGAGCGACCCCCACCACCGCCAGAGCGACCGCCGCCTCCGCCGCCACCATTGCGTCGGCCACCGCCACCGCCGCCATAACCGCCACCGCCACCGCGTTTGCGCTCGGTCATGAGGTCGACGCTGGTGCGTGTGGGGTCAGGCTGGCGCTGACCGCCGCCTTGGGTTTTGTGGCCAAAGGCATTGACGCCGCTTTGGGTGCCCAAATGCGCATTGGCGCGGGGCTGGAAGTCGTCTTCGTCACCGCGCGGGGGGCGCGACTCGTTGTCGCGTGGCATGCGTGGTTCGAAGTCACGGGGTGCACGCGGAGCGTCCGGGCGTGGGCCGCGGTTGTCAAATTGGCGTGCAGGACGAGGGCCTTGGCCTTGGGGCCGGTTGCCGTCACGGGGCGGGCGCTCGCCGTTGCGGTCACGGCTCACATGGCCGTTGGGACGGGGTGCGCGGCCCTCGCTGTCAACGCCTTCGCCGCGGGGTGCTGGGCCACGGCCGCCTCGTCCACCGCCGCCTGAGGCGCCTTTGGTGTCGCGGATGCGCTGCATCATTTCGCTGCGTGCTGCTTTGGCGGCAGCAGCCATCACGTCGCGGCCTGGGGGCTTGCCCAAGCCACCCCACAGGGTTTGACGGCCCATGGCGATGGGCTCGGCTTTTTCGTCGGGCTCAGGGCCAAATCCTTCCACGACGACGACGGGGACTTGCTGCTTGGTGAAGTGCTCAATGTCTTTCATGAAGCCTTCTTCGTCCAGTGACACCAAGCTCACGGCTTCGCCGATCGAGCCGGCACGGCCGGTTCGGCCAATGCGGTGCACATAGTCTTCGCTGATGTTGGGGATTTCGTAGTTCACCACGTGTGGCAACTCGTCGATGTCGATGCCGCGTGCGGCAATGTCGGTGGCCACCAAGGCGCGGATGTCGCCGCTCTTGAAGCCTGCCAGCGCCTGGGTGCGGGCGGTCTGGCTTTTGTTGCCGTGCAGGGCCATGGCATTGATGCCGTTCTTGGTCAAGAACTCGGCCACGTTGTTGGCGCCAAATTTGGTGCGGGTGAACACCAACACCTGGCTCCAGTTGTGCTCGTTGATGATGTGTGCGAGCAGGGCTTTTTTCTTGCCACGACCCACCGGGTGGACCACTTGGGTGATGCGTTGCACCGTGGTGTTGCTGGGCGTGACCTGAATGCTTTGCGGGTTCTTCAGCAAAGCATTGGCGAGTTCACGAATCTCGTCGCTGAAGGTGGCTGAGAACAACAGGCTTTGTTTGTCTTTGGGCACCAGAGCCAAGATTTTTTTAACGTCATGGATGAAACCCATGTCGAGCATGCGGTCGGCCTCATCGAGCACCAGCATTTGCACGGTGGACAAGTCCAACAAGCCTTGCTGTTGCAAGTCGAGCAAACGACCGGGCGTGGCCACCAGGATGTCTACGCCTTTTTTGATGCGGGCGACTTGTGGGTTCATGCCCACGCCGCCAAAGATGACGGTGGAGGTGAGCTGCAAGTATTTGCCGTAGGTGCGGATGGATTCTTCCACCTGCGCTGCCAGCTCTCGCGTGGGAGTGAGCACCAGGGCGCGCACGCCGTAGACGCCGAATTTGTTTTCGGTGCTGCGGCTCATGGTGAGCTTGTGCAGCATGGGCAAGGTGAAGGCGGCGGTTTTGCCGGTGCCGGTTTGGGCGCCTGCCAGCAGGTCGTGACCTTCGAGCACAGCAGGTATGGCCTGAGCTTGGATGGGGGTGGGGGTTTCGTAGCCCTGTTCGAGTACGGCTTTTAAGATGGCCGGAGCCAAATTCAATTCTTCAAAGTTCATGATGGAGCGCCTGAGTCAGCGCATGACACCAACCCGCTTGGCCCGAAGGCCACCCAGTCAAAGGTCGGCAATATTTACAAGGTGAGCGGTAGAGATCACAAACAGAGGTGTTTGGAACAGGCTCCAGCAGAAGTGCTGATGTTGTGGCAACTGGCGGCGACAACGGTGTGTATTGTGGCACGGATCGGCGCAGCAGGGATAATCCCTGCTTTATTGCAATCGCGACCCCGAAAGAACAACCATGGCCCAGTACGTTTTCACCATGAACCGTGTCGGCAAAATCGTGCCGCCCAAGCGTCAGATTTTGAAAGACATCTCCCTCAGCTTCTTCCCAGGCGCCAAGATTGGCGTGTTGGGCTTGAACGGTTCAGGCAAATCCACCTTGCTCAAGATCATGGCGGGCATTGACAAGGAGATCGAAGGCGAAGCCATTCCCATGGCCGGCTTGAAGATCGGTTATCTGCCGCAAGAACCGCAGCTCGACCCCGAGCACACCGTGCGCCAGTCGGTGGAGAGCGGCATGGGTGAGGTCAAAGAAGCCCAGGCGCGCCTGGAAGAGGTCTATGCCGCCTATGCCGAAGAAGACGCCGACTTTGACGCTTTGGCCGCTGAACAAGCCAAGCTCGAGGCCATCATCGCGGCCTCGGGGGCGGGCGACGGCTCCGACCACTTGCTCGACATCGCGGCCGACGCGCTGCGCTTGCCGCCCTGGGAAGCCATCGTGGGCAAACTCTCGGGCGGTGAAAAGCGTCGTGTGGCTTTGTGCCGCTTGTTATTGTCCAAGCCCGACATGCTGCTGCTGGACGAGCCCACCAACCACTTGGACGCCGAATCGGTGGACTGGTTGGAGCAGTTCTTGGCCCGCTTCTCGGGCACCGTGGTGGCCATCACCCACGACCGCTACTTCTTGGACAACGCGGCCGAGTGGATTTTGGAACTCGACCGCGGCCACGGCATTCCCTACAAAGGCAACTACTCCACTTGGCTGGAGCAAAAAGAAGCCCGTTTGGAGCAAGAACAACGCACCGAAGATGCCCGCACCAAGGCCATGAAGAAAGAGCTGGAGTGGTCGCGCCAAAACCCCAAGGGTCGTCAAGCCAAGAGCAAGGCGCGTTTGGCGCGCTTTGAAGAGCTCTCGGATTACGAATACCAAAAACGCAACGAGACCCAAGAAATTTTCATTCCTGTGGCCGAGCGTTTGGGCAACGAGGTGTTCGAGTTCAAAAACGTCAGCAAGTCCTTTGGCGACCGGGTGTTGATCGACAACCTGAGCTTTCAGGTGCCAGCGGGCGCCATCGTGGGCATCATCGGCCCCAACGGCGCCGGTAAGTCGACCTTGTTCAAGCTGATTGCCGGCAAAGAAAAGCCCGACAGTGGCGAGGTGAAGGTGGGTCAAACCGTGAAGATGGCCTTTGTGGACCAGACGCGCGATGACTTGAACGACGACAAAACCGTGTGGGAAGACATCTCGGGTGGCTTGGACATCCTGACCGTGGGTAAGTTCCAAATGCCCAGCCGTGCTTACTGCGGGCGTTTCAACTTCAACGGCGGCGACCAGCAAAAGAAGGTCGGCATGTTGTCAGGGGGCGAGCGTGGTCGTTTGCACTTGGCCAAGACCTTGATCGAAGGCGGCAACGTGCTGCTGCTGGACGAACCCTCGAACGACTTGGACGTCGAGACCTTGCGTGCGCTGGAAGATGCGCTGCTGGAGTTTGCTGGCTCTGTGATGGTGATCAGCCACGACCGCTGGTTCCTCGACCGCATTGCCACCCACATTTTGGCGGCTGAAGGCGACAGCCAGTGGGTGTTCTTTGACGGCAACTACCAAGAGTACGAGGCCGACAAGAAGAAGCGTTTGGGCGAAGAAGGTGCCAAGCCCAAGCGCGTGCGCTTCAAGGCTTTGAAGTAAGTTTTCTTGATGTGTCCCCAAGGCTCAGTTCATGTGAACTGGGCCTTTTTTCATGGCGCTTTGGCTTGGGCGACGTGCGGGTGGGGCCGTTGCGACAAGGCCGGCCACCAGTGCTGGCCGAGCCGCAATTCGGTGGCGGATGTCACCGCCTGCACCACCGCCATGGCGGTGACCTCTGCGGCCAGGGTGCTCAGCAGCATCATGTCGGCGGCTTGGCCGCTGGTGCCGGTGCCCAAGGCGAACAAGGTGTCGCCGTCCAGCGGTGTGTGGACAGGGCGAATGCTGCGTGCCAAGCCATCGTGGGCCACCTGGGCCAAACGCTGTGCTTGGGTCTTGGTCAACACCGCATCGGTGGCCACCACGCCAACCGTGGTGTTGCTGCCCAACGGCACCTGGGGCGTCACATGGCCCGAGAGTTGGGCTTGGCGAATGTCGAGCAGTTCCAAGCGATCAGGCGCACAGCGCGCGCCTGCCAGCAGTTGGCCCGTCAACGGGTCCACCACATCACCCAGCGCATTGCAGACCACCAGGGCGGCCACCGTCACACCGTTGACCGTGAGCGCGGCGCTGCCCACACCGCCTTTCATGGCGCAGTCGGGCCCATTCATCTTGCCCACGGTCGCGCCCGCGCCTGCGCCCACATTGCCTTGCAAGACGGGGTCTGCGCTTGCGTTGACGCAGGCCAGGTAGCCCGCTTGGGCGTCGGGTCGCACGCGAGGGCCGGTTTGCGACAAGTCATCCACCAGCAAATCAAACACCACGGCAGCGGGCACGATGGGCACGCGCACCGGGCCAACAGACAAGCCATGGCCATGCTCTTCCAGCCAACGCATCACACCCGAGGCCGCGTCGAGGCCATAGGCGCTGCCCCCGCTGAGCACAAGGGCATGGACCTGCTGCACGGCGTTGCCGGGCGCGAGCAGATCGGTTTCACGGGTGCCGGGTGCAGCGCCTCTGACGTCGACGCCCGCCACCACACCATGCGGCGCCAACACCACGGTGCAACCTGTGGGCCGACGGGTGTCGGTGAAGTGGCCCACCAAAAGTCC
>CANCUP010000146.1 GCA_947381325.1 Comamonadaceae bacterium | reverse complement strand
GGCGCACCGTGCCGCGCAATGTGATCCAAACCTTGACCTGCCACTGGGTGGGCGAAGGCATACCACCGCAAGAGGTGTTTCGGGTCGAGCCCTCATCGGGCATTTCGGCCAACCCCTTGTTTGAGTTTTATTTGCGTGCCACGCGTTCGGGCGAGTTGTGGCTGCGCTGGATCGACGATGCGGGGCAAATGGGGCAGTTGCGCCAAGTGCTGACCGTGCAAAACGCTTGATCCCAAGCGTGAGCACGCCTCAGACGTACACGTCGACTTCGCTGCCTTTGCCTTCATACAAAACCGACGCAGCGGTGTCACCCAAGGCTGCGTTGGCGCCGCTCAAGGCTGCGTCATCCAAGCCAGTTGAAGGAAAAGGCCCCTCAGCCTCTTGAATCGGTGTGGCGCCCTTGGTCACACGAGGGACTTTGGAAATCGGTGGATACACCTTGGCCGAGGGGCGGTTGCTGTTGATGCTGCTGACATTCAAGCCCATGACCATGTCCTTTCTACGTTTCGTCTGTCTCTGATTCATGCATCGACACGGTGGCGGCGAACTTGAGCCGGTCGCTCAGACGACTCGGGGACTCAGGACCCTCCGGGCGGGTTGACGGGGGGCGTGATACGCTGCACCACATGACACGATTGCGCATTTTCAAGCAGGCATGCCTGCTCTCGCTGGGGTTGGTGGTGAGCACCCTGTTGTGGGCCCAAGATTACCCCGCCCGCCCCATCACGCTGGTGATGCCGTATGCACCGGGCGGTCCCGGCGATGTGATCACACGCATTTATGCAGCCGCCATGCAAAAGGCACTGAATCAGACCATCGTGGTGGACAACACCGCGGGTGCTTCCGGCACGATAGGCACCGCCAAAGTCGCGCGCAGCAAGCCCGATGGCTACACGTTGTTGATGATCCATGTGAGCCATGCCACCAATTTGGCCATGTTCAAAAACCTCTCCTACAGCCCGGTCGACGACTTTGAACCGATTGGCTTGGCCACGGAAGGTCCGATGGTGGTGGTGGCGCGGCGCGACTTTCCAGCCAAAGATGCCAAAGAGTTCGTGGCCTATGTGCGCGACAACGCGTCCAGGTTGAGCATGGGCCATGCGGGCGTGGGATCGGCTTCGCATTTGTGCAGCCTGATGTTCATGAACGCCCTCAATGTACAGCTGACCTCGGTGCCCTACAAAGGCGCAGCCCCGGCTTTGAACGATGTGATGGGTGGCCAACTCGACGTGATGTGTGACCAAACCACCAGCACCACACCGGCGCAAGCCAGTGGTCGCGTCAAGGCCTATGTGGTGGCAGGCAAAACCCGTTTGGCGTCGCTGCCTGACTTGCCTGCGTTGCCCGAGTTGGGCATTTCCGGCTTTGACATCAGCATCATGTTTGGTTTGTATGCGCCCAAGGGCACACCGAAGGCAGTGATTGACAAGCTCACTGTGGCGCTGCAAACGGCCATCAAAGACCCGGATGTGAAATCGCGCCTGGGTTCACTGGGGGCTTTGCCGGTGACGGCCGACAAGGCGCGGCCTGACTTTTTGCGTGCGCATTTGAAACACGAAATTGACACGCTCAACCCCTTGCTGATCAAAGCTGGCGTTCAGCCCGATTGACGCGGGAGCCCAGCATGACAGAGACTCGGTTTGCCAACCGCCGTGCCGCCTTTGTGGCCGGCATTCAAGCCGCACTGGGAGCGCCCATGGCCGTGCTGTTTGCGGGCATGGTGGGTTTTGGTGCCATGGGCCGAAGTAACGGCTTTGACGTGTCGCTGATGCTGGGCAGCAGCTTGCTGATGTTTGCCTTGCCCGGGCAGGTGGTCTTGTTTGAAATGCTCGTGACCGGCTCGTCCTTGTTTGCCATGGTGCTGGCTGTGACCTTGTCGTCGACGCGCTTCATCACCATGACAGTGACCTTGTTTCCACAGTTCCATCGGCGTGACCGCAACAACCGTTTGTATGCCGCGGTACATGTGCTGGCCATGACCGCTTGGGCGGTGTCGATGCGCGAGTTTCAGAGCATGCCCGCGAAACACCGTTTGGCTTATTTTTTAGGCTTGGCCGTACCGTGTTGGTTGGTGTCGGTGCCCGGCACCTATTTGGGCTACCAAGTGGCAGGCTGGGTGTCACCGCCGGTCACCTTGGCGTTGGTGTTTTTGAACCCCTTGTTTTTCTTGCTCACTTTCACCGAGGTCAAGCCTTGGGGCAACCGCTTGGCCATTGCCTTGGGTTGTGTGCTCGGTCCCTTGTTTTTCTTGTGGGACAGCGACACCAGCTTGTTGACCACGGGTGTGGTGGGCGGTTCCATGGCCTACTGGATCGATCGCCGATGGTTGCGCCCCGCCAAGCAAGAGGTTCGCGCATGAGTGCCGAGCTGCAAGGGTGGACCCCCTGGTTGGCCTTGGTGGGCGCCAGCGTGGGCACCTATTTCTGCCGCGCCATTGGCGTGCTGCTGTCAGACCAAATCAACCAAGACAGCGAAATCTTTCGCTGGTTGTCTGCCGTGACCTACGCCATGGTGGCGGCTTTGACGGTGCGCATGGTTTTGATGCCGATTGGTGTGCTCGCCCAAGTGCCGATGCTGGTGCGCTTGGGCGTGTGCGCCATGAGTGTGGCGGTGATGGTCTCGCACCCGCAACGCCGTTTGGTGCCCGCTTTGTTGACCGGCACTTTGTTGATCATGGGCTACGGTTGGTTGGCCTGAACTTTGACCCCTGTATGAGTACCAATTCCTTTTCTGCTCTGTTGAAACAGCGCCAGTTTCTGCGCTTTTGGTTTGCCCGTTTGGTGGGGATCACGGCCAACCAAATGCTGATGTTGGCGGTGGCCTGGCATGTGTATGAGATGACCTCGAGTGCCTGGGACCTAGGCTTGGTGGGCTTGTTTCAATTCATCCCGGCCCTGCTGATGACCCTGCCTGCCGGACACACCGCAGATCGCCTGCACCGGGGACGTATTTTTGCGGTGTGTATGTTGGCCCAAGCCGCTGTGGCGGTGTTGTTGGTGCTGGCCACGCAAGGCGACTTTGCCAGCCGCGAGTTGATTTTTGCCTTGTCGGTGGTGCTGGGTGTGGCACGTGCATTTCAAATGCCCGCACAGCAAGCCATCACGCCGATGTTGGTGCCCAGCCATTTGTTGCAGCCTGCCGTGGCCTTGAGTTCAAGCGGGGTGCAAGCGGCCGTCATTGGGGGGCCGGCCTTGGGCGGGCTGTTGTATGTGGCTGGCGCAAACACGGTCTACACCACCTGCGCGGTGTTGCTGATCACCGCGTTTGTGTTGACCTGGTGGGTGGTGTTGCCGCACCGACCCACCCACACCGCAGCCACCTGGCGCACGGTGTTGGCAGGTGTGGGGTTTGTGTGTGAGCGACCCGTGTTGCTGGGGGCCATGGCCTTGGACTTGTTTGCAGTGCTGCTGGGCGGTGCCACTGCCTTGTTGCCCATTTATGCCCGCGACATTTTGCATGTCGGGCCTCAAGGCTTGGGCTTGCTGCGGGCGGCGCCTGCGGTTGGCGCTTTGTTGATGTCGCTGGTCTTGGCGCGCTGGCCCATGCAGCGTCGCGTGGGGCATCGTTTGTTGATGGCGGTGGGCGTGTATGGCTTGGCCACTGTGGTGTTTGGGGTGTCGGAAAGTTTCTGGTTGTCGTTGGCGGCTTTGGCAGTCACGGGCGCAGCTGACAACATCAGCGTTGTCACCCGCTTGACCTTGATGCAAATGGAAACCCCAGACGACATGCGCGGGCGTGTGGCCGCAGTCAACGGCATTTTCATTGGCGCCTCGAACCAGCTCGGCGAGTTCGAGTCCGGCGCCACAGCCGCCTGGATGGGCCCGGTGGGTTCGGTGGTGTTTGGCGGCGTGGGCACCGTGGTGGTGGCGGTGCTGTGGTTGCGCTTGTTTCCTCAATTGGCGCAGCGTGATCGCATGACGTGAATTCGTTTTTAATTTTTCAAAGGTAAGCCATGACACACAAGCTGGCACGACGTTGGATGGTGGGCATGCTGCTGTGCAGCGGCCTGGCACAAGCCCAAACGGCACACAAAGATTATCCGAATCACCCGATTCGCATGGTCGTGCCTTATGTGGCAGGGGGACCGATGGATTTCATTGGCCGCACCTTGAACCAAAAAATGGCGCCATCCTTGGGACAGAACTTTGTGATCGACAACCGTGCCGGCGCCGGGGGTGCCATTGGCACGGGCGTTGTGGCGAAGTCGGCGCCCGATGGCTACACCGTGCTCAACACCTCCTCGAGCCACGCCAGTTTGCCGGTGGTGTCACCCAGCCTGAGCTATGACCCTGTCAAAGACTTCACACCGATCACGCTGGTGGCCAACAGCGTGGGCTTTGTGGTGGCGGTGGGCCCCAGCGTGAAGGCCAACACCTTGCAAGAGTTCATTGCCGATGCCAAGGCGCGGCCCGAGAAGCTCAACTACGGATCGGGTGGCGTGGGCAATGTGATGCAGTTTGCCGCCGAGTTTTTCAACACCAGTGCGGGCACCAAGATCAACCATGTGCCCTACAAAGGCGTGGGTGAGGCGATCACCGATTTGATGGCCGGGCGCATCGATGTGTGCATTGGCTCGGCCACGGCGCTGTTGCCCTTGGTCAAGTCGGGCAAGCTGCGGGCCTTGGCCATCACCGGCAAAACGCGCTGGGCCATGATGCCCGATGTGCCCACCGTCGACGATGCGGGCGTCAAGGGCTTTGTCTACACGCCTTGGTACGGTCTGTGGTACCCAGCGGGCACGCCGACCGAGTACGTGACGCGCATGCGCCAAGAAGTGGTCAAGGCCTTGGAAGACCCCGAGGTCAAGCGCTCGTTTGCCGAGCAGGGCTATGTGACGGTGGGCTCCACGCCCGCTGAGTTTGCCAAGGTGATTGCCGACGAGATCGATGCCAACAAACGCTTGGCCACCAAGATCAACTTTGCGCCATGACACGCGTCCCTTTTGTTGCAGGGTGGTGCGGTCTGCTGCGACGGCTCGTCGTGCTGAGCCTGTGGCCCATGGCCATGGGCATGGCGATGGCGCAGACCTCGCCTGCAGCCAGCGCTTTGTTGGCACCTGGAGGCACCTTGCGCGCCGCCATCAATTTGGGCAATCCAATTTTGGCCCGACGCGACCCCGCCAGTGGCTTGCCGATGGGTGTGTCCGTGGATCTGGCGCAGCAACTGGCCCAACGCTTGGGTGTGCCCTTGCAGCTGGTGGTGCTAGACGCCGCAGGCAAAGCGGTGCAAGCCGTCACCCAAGACCAAGCCGACATCGGTTTTTTTGCACTCGATCCGCAACGCGCGCAAGGCGTGAGCTTCAGTGGTGCTTATGTGCAAATTGAAGGCAGTTACTTGGTCAGACAAGACTCGCCCCTGCAGCGCAACGAGGAGGTCGATGCGGCCGCGCACCGGGTGGTGGTGGGGCAGGGCAGCGCCTACGACTTGTTTTTGAGTCGCCACTTGCAGCACGCCCAGATTGTGCGTGCGCCCACATCACCGCAAGTGGTGGATTTCTTTTTGGCGCAACACATGGAGGTGGCGGCAGGGGTCAAGCAGCAACTGCAAGCCGACGCCCTGCGCGTAACGGGTGTGCGTTTGTTGCCTGGGCGCTTCATGGTGATCGACCAAGCCATGGGCTTGCCCAAAGCGCGCGGGCAAGCTGCCACCGATGTGTTGACCCAGTTTGTGCAAGAGATGAAAACCAGCGGCTTTGTGGCGCAGGCTTTGCTGCGGCATCGCGTGGACGGTGCTTCGGTGGCGCCGTGAAAATCAGGCGCTTGGTGAAACACCGGTTGTCTGTGCTGGTGCTGATGGGTGTGGTGCTGACTGCGGCGGCACAAGCGCCCCTGGACGATCGCTTGACGGGCGATCTGGGTGTGGCTGTGTACAACACCCAAAAAATTGTTCGCACGCAGGCTGCGCCAAGCGTCACGCTGCCTTATGCCTACTTTGACCTTGGGCGTTTTTACAGCCGTGTCGATACCTTTGGCTTCAAAACCGCGCGCTTAGGCAGCGGCCATGTGGAAGTGGCGGGCCGCATCAGTTTTGAAGGCTTCAAGACCGATGCGCCTGGCCTGCAAGGGATCACGCCGCGCGCCAATCCCTTGCCGGTGGGCCTGGGCACCTACCAAGAGACGCCCTGGGGTGCCGTGTTTGCCTACAGCTTTTACGACGCGACCTCGGGCGGCATGCTTCACGAGCTGACTTATGCGGCTGAATTCAAGCTCGGGGCTGTGACGGTCTACCCCCAAATCGGCGCAGAGCACCGCAGTCGCAACTATGTGCAGCATCTCTATGGTGTCTCTGCGGCGGAGTCGCAGGCCAGCGTGTTTGGGGCCTACAGCGCTGGCAGTTCAACCACACCGGTGCTGGCGATGGCGTTTGAATTGCCGGTCACCGAGACGTGGCATATCAATCTGCAACTGCGGCGCCGTTGGTTGGACTCGGCGATCACACGCAGTCCTCTGGTGTCGACCCATGTGCAAGACAGTGGGTTCATGGCACTGACGCGGGCCTTCCAATAGGGCGCACACAACCTGGCGCAATCAGACACGTTTTCGCAGCGCCCGTCGCAGCTCAGGCGACAACACGCTGGGCACTTCAAAGGCAGGTGTTTCCAAGGCGTTGTTGATGGACTGTTTCAAAAACCGTGCGGTTTCTAAGCTGACCGTTTCACGCTCGTTGTCCACAGTGATCATGTGGTAGCTGTCGCCCAGGTAGATGAAATCTTTTTGACTCGACGAGACACGGCGGTAGGCCCACTCGGCATTGCGCACATGCACGGTTTCGTCGTCGACCGCATGAACAAACAGCACCGGCG
>CANCUP010000145.1 GCA_947381325.1 Comamonadaceae bacterium | reverse complement strand
CGAGGCCTTCAAATAGGCTTCAGCGCGCTTGGCGATGGAACGCGGGTCACGGTCATACGACTTGCCGTCACCTGGCTCCAACACGTCACAAGACAGCACCAAGGTGGACTCTTGAAAGAAAGGATCGATGAAAGCCGACATGGCATCGGGCATGAGCAACATGTCCGAGGCTTCAATGCCTTTCCAACCTGCAATGGAAGAGCCGTCAAATGCGTGGCCTTCGGTAAATTTGTCTTCGTTGAAAGCTGAAATTGGCACGCTCACGTGCTGTTCTTTGCCACGGGTATCGGTGAAACGGAAGTCAACGAACTTCACTTCGTTGTCTTTCACCATCTTCATCACGTCTGCGACGGTCTTGGCCATCAGGTTCTCCTGCAAGGGTAGGTTGGTTTAGAAAAGTTTCGAGGTTTAAGGATGCAGGTTCTGTGCCAGGGGTATGACGACAAATCCCGCACCTCAATTAACGTCTAGCCTCGTATTTTGCCCTGACTTGGGGGGCGATTTGGCGAGACGGGTTGTTTGAACACCAAAAAGGCTTCAGGAGAAAAACTTTATTTTGGTGCAATTATGCACAATGCACCAATATGAAGCACCCCTAACCTCGCACCAATTCGGGGCCTAGTTTCGGACTGAAGGCTTTCAAGCCTTCCAGCATTTGCGGATAGGCCAGCGCCACTTTGGCGGGATCACCTTTGACACCCAGTTCGATGTGCCGACCGTATTCGGGGTGGTCCACACTGGGCAAGCTGAACACTTTGACCCCGGGATGGTCGTGCTCAAGAGTTTCCATCAAAGGTGTGAGCGATGCCTCCATGGCACCAAACACCACAACCGACTTTTCAATCCAAGCATTGGTCTGGAACAAGTGGGCGTAGTAGGTGTCGAGCACCCAAGCCATCATCGGCCAAGCCATGACGGGAAAACCAGGCACAAAGTGCACCGCACCGCCTTGCGCGCCAAAGCAGCTGAAGCCTGGAATCTTGTTGTAGGGGTTGGGAATGATCTTTGCACTTTTTGGAAACACACCCATGTTCAGCCGGTGCTTGTTGTCATCACGATCAGGCTCGTAAGGAACGCCCTGCTCTTTGGCCACATCTTGCATGCGCGCACGAATCAAGACTTCAGCCTCGGGATGCAATGCCAACTCTTCCCCCAGCGCGCGCGCTGCGCATTGCCGGGTGTGGTCGTCTGGCGTGGCCCCTATGCCGCCAAAGGAAAACACAATGCTGTGGCTGTCAAAGGCACGTTTCAAGGTGTTGGTGATGCGCTTGGGCGAATCGCCCACATAGTCGGCCCAATCCAAGGACAGGCCACGTTCGCCAAGCAGTTCGATGGTTTTGGGCATGTGCTTGTCAGCACGCTTGCCAGACATGATTTCGTCGCCGACGATGATCAGCCCAAACTCAGGGCGCAGGAGGGGGGATGTGTTGCTCATCTTCAGATGCTAGCGCGGGAAGCGGGACGGAGGCGCCGACCACCACAGAATCCGACTCGGCACGCAGACTTTCCAAGGCACCCAAGCTGTAATGGGTAAACCACAAGGCAGTGAAGGCGAACACCCCGGCATAAATCCAGATGGCCATCGGGATCAAGACCACAAAGGCAGCCGCAAACAAAGCCCCGGAAGCCCAGACCAAACTGGGCAAGGCGCCCAGATAGCCGGTCAGCACACCAATCAACAGCAACCAGCCACGGTGCTTGCGGCCAATCGCAATCCGCTCCTCACGGCTGGCATGCACCGCCAAGGCATCAAACACCATGACGCGGTAACTCAGCCACCCCCAAATCAAAGGCGGAACCACGAACATCAGCGGCGGTACCACCCACAGGGGCAAGGTGATCACCATGGCCAGCAAAGCGGCCAAGGTAGACCCCAAAGTCCAAGCCAAGCTGCTCAGCGCTGAGCCCCCGTGCTTGAGCGCCAAATGAGGAAACCGACGCTGCACCACCAAGTCCACCAAAGCCGGCCCCATCATCAGAGAAACCGCCAGCAATGTCATCACCACCAGCATGGGCGTGACCGCAAAGATCACCACCAGGGGCACCAAGACGCTTTGCAAATCACCGGCACCGTGCGCTTGCATCCAGTCCATCATGCTTTGCAGCACCTGCCAGCTCGACAACATGTCGCGGACCCAGTCTTGCGTCGCTTGCCAGTAGAAATAGCCCCAGCTCAAAGCCACCACCAGCAGCATGAGCAAGGGCAACAATGACAAGAGCATCACGCGCGGCATCAGGCAATAAGCCGCAGCACGCCAAAAAGAATCGAACAACAAACGCATCCCAAAAGCATACCCCAGCCAAACAGGCTTGGGAAATGCTTACGGCGCAGAGCGCAATGCGCTGATCAGGCGTTGAAGCCCCAGTTTTTGCTGTGCCCAAAAACCTTCGCCGTAATCACGCCCGAGCGCCACTTGGTCTCGGATGCCCGTCGGCTCGAAACGCGGCGAAAAGTCTGCCGTGCCAAAGAGCACGTCCCACCAAGGCAAGAGCACGCCAAAGTTGTGCCCCCCCAATTCGTAAGACGTCGACGCCTCTGCGGATGAGGCGCTTGCTGGCACTGACTGCTGCGCAGGCCGCCCGCGCTCGTGCCCAATGCCCACCCCGTGGTGCAAGCGATGAAAGCGTGGGCTGACCCACAGCCACTCGCCCCAACGCCCAAAACTGATCGCCAAATTGGCATGCTGAAAGTTCTCGCTCAACTGGGTGATGGCCACCACGGCCACAAATTGGCTGGGCGCAATGCCAATCAACTGGGCCACCAGCACCCAAACGACAGCACCGATCAGATCGTCCAACAGGTGGTTGCGGTTGTCGGTCCATTGCGTCATCTGGCGCTGCGAATGGTGCACCGCGTGCAGGGCCCACCACCAGTGCCATTGGTGTTGCGCGCGATGCAACCAGTAACCCAAGAAGTCAAAAACGACCAAGTGCATCAAGAAGCTGGCCCATGCCCCGTCGGTCACACCGGGCCACAAATCCTCGAGGTGAAATGTGCCCATGCCTGCGGTGCGCAGATGTCCCAACAGGTCGTCCATCACCGGGTCGATGGTGAAAAACAGTGCAATCCGAAACAAACCCAAACGGTGAATCAGGGTATACATCACATCGGTACGCACAGCGGCGGAGTTGGTCACAGATTCGACCGGACGCCAGCGCTGCAAGGGTTCAATCACCAGCAGCATGACCAGCAGCTGTATCAAGCCCACCAACAACCATCCGGTGCCATTGAAGACATCTTCCAGCCGACTGCCCAGCCCCAAGGCAAATGCCAGTGGCTGCAACCAGTTTTCATACAAAGCGGCTTGCACGTTGGCAAACGCGTCAATCAATGTGTCCATGCGCTGTATTGTGGGTGGTCTTGCAGCGTGGCAAAGCAAAACCCTTTGGCCTTGAGGCCTTCAATCAAAGGCTCCAGCACGGCGGGGGCCCAGGGGTCTTGGCGCGACCAGATGCCCAAATGCGCCATCAAGATGTCGCCCGAGCGGATGTTGTTCAAGGCCCGCTTGAGCAACACAGCGTTGGGGTATTTGTCGCTGGGTAATTCGTCGCCCAAAAAGCCCGCGTCAGCCCACCCGACATGGGCAAAACCACAACGCTTGGCCGCTGCCAGCAACGAGGGCGAGGTCTTGCCACCGGGCGCACGAAACAAGGGCAAAGGCTTTTGCCCGGTGAGTTGCTGCAAACGGGTGTTGGCGCGTTGCAGTTCTTGGCAGTACTGGGCCGCGTCCCAAGTTTCAACCAAACCTTTCTTGGGACCTGCGCTGGCACGCATCAGCCAGCGCCCTTGCGGTTGGTCGGCACGCCAGTACACATGGTCATAGGTGTGTGACGCAAAGGCATGGCCTTCAGCCCCACGGGCTCGCCACCAAGCCGCCCAGTGCTCACCCAAGGTGCCGTCGCCCTCTTGTGTGGGCTCATGGGCCGCAAAAAATGTGACCTTGACCTGCTGGCGGTTGAGCACCTCCGCCATCAAAGGTGCCACGCCCATGTGGCCGGTGTCAAAGGTCAGATACAACGGCTTGTTGCAGGGAACCGCCGCTTGTGCCACCCAACTGATCGCGGCCAAGCACCCGGCCAGGAGCACCGAAAAACGCATGTTCAAAACCGCTTGGCGTGGTCCAGTGTCCAAATACCGTGGGGGGACTTGCCCACCTTGACCTGGCGCACCAACTGGCCTGTGCTGAGGTCAATCACACTCATCTTTTTGATCCAGCGCGACGACACCAGCAGCAACTTGCCGTCAGCGGACACCTCCATGCAATCGGGGCCGCCGGGCGCTTTGAACTGCGCCACCGACTCCAGGGTGGTGTAGTCGATCTTGTTGACGGTGTTGGCCACTCGGTTGCCGACCAACACATGGCGACCATCGCCCAAGGCGCGGAATGCGTGCGCACCCTCTCCCGTGGGAATGGTTTTGAACAACTTGGCTTGTGGGCCGGTGACGTCGTACACCTCGACCCGGTCGCCGCCCGTCAAGCCAACCAACAAATATTTGTCATCGGGTGTGCCAAACACATCGGCTGGCAGCGAGCCGGTTTTGACGCGCCATTTCAAAGTTTGTGTGGCTAGGTCGACCGCCACCAACTCATCGCTGTCTTGCATTGAGGCAAAAGCGGTGGTGCTTTTGCTGTCGATCCAAATGTGGCTGGGTGTTTTGCCCGACGGTATGCGCTTGGCCAAGCTGAGGTCTTTGCCATCCCAACGGTAAATGTCGATGTGGTTGAGGCGGTTGGCCACCGTCACAAACCATTTCATGTCGGGGGAGAAGCGCAGCTGGTAAGGGTCGAGCGTGCCACGCACCACGCGCTGCACCTCCGCCGTGCGGGGGTCTAAGAACGTCAATGAATCGCCGCCCGCATTGGCCACGATGACCGACTTTTCGTCAGGGGTGAGGTACAGGTGGTGCGGCTCTTTGCCGGTCGCAATGCGACGGGTTTCTTTCCAGGTCACCGGGTCAATCACGCTGACACTGGCGTCTAATGAATTGAGCACAAAAATGGGGTTGGCAGCTTGCACAGCTGCGCCGCAAGACAGCAACACGGCAGCGAATGCCAGCGTCAATCGTTGAAACAAGAACACGGTGAATGCACCTTCAAAAAATCAGTCCACAGTGTAACGAGCGGCTCTGCGCCCAGCGTGGCGTCGGGCTTTAATATGCGCGCATGACCATGATCCAGCTCAAACAAACCTGCCTTGAAGTTGAACTGATCGGGCCTGCCCCGACGGCCAATGGCCCCGTCAAAGCGCCCATCGTGTTCTTACACGAAGGTTTGGGCTCGGTCGCCATGTGGCGTGGCCGTGAGGGCTTTTGGCCCGAACAGGTGTGCCAAGCCACCGGGCGCGCCGGGGTGGTGTACTCGCGCCGTGGTTATGGGCAATCGGATGGCATGACCGATGTGCGAGGACTCAACCGCCTACCAGCCGACTACATGCACGCTGAGGCTTGGCAGGTGTTGCCTGAGCTGCTGGCGGCCCTCCACATTGAACGGCCTGTGTTGTTGGGGCATTCCGACGGCGGCACGATTGCCCTGCTGCATGCCGCACGCCATCCCCTGAGTGCCTGTGTGGTGATGGCGCCCCATGTGATGGTGGAAGAGGTCTCTTTACGTGCCATCGAAGCCGCACGCGACGCCTATGAAAAAGGCGCTTTGCGGGAACGCTTGTCCAAGTTTCACCGCGATGTCGACACCGCGTTTTGGCAATGGAACGACGTGTGGCTGTCGCAAGGCTTTCGCAACTTTGACATCCGCACTTTGTGCCATGACATCCGCTGCCCGGTGTTGGCGCTGCAAGGGGTGGATGACGCCTACGGCAGCTTGCGTCAAATCGAGGACATTGCACCCACCCACGGGCAAATCACACGCCATGCGCTGGCCCAGTGCGGGCACTCGCCGCACAAAGACCAAGCCCAACTGTCTATGGCCTTGGTGGCAGATTTCTTGGCCGACAAGCCTTGAACCAGCGACTCGCACGTGGCGCGTGCACAGCGGGTCACTTGTCCGTCAACAGCTTCATCTCGTCGTCTGTGATCCAACGCCACTGGCCGGGTTGCAACTCTTCGGGCAACGCCATGGCACCGATCTGCGATCGGTGCAAGCCCACCACCTTGTTGCCCACAGCCGCCAGCATGCGTTTGACCTGGTGGTATTTGCCCTCGGTCAGGGTCAAGCGCAGGTGGTGCTCGGCCACCGCTTCGCAAGCGGCGGCCCGCACTGGCTTGGGGGAATCGTCCAGCACCACGCCGTCCAGCAGCCGTTGGACCTGTTTGGCATCGATCGGGACGTCGGTGGTCACCTCGTACACCTTGGGCACGTGGTGACGCGGTGAACTCATGCGGTGAATCAAGGGGCCATCGTCTGTCAACACCAGCATGCCGGTGGTGTCTTGGTCGAGCCGTCCTACGGCTTGCACGCCTTGCACCGCACTTTTTTGCGGCCTCTGCCGCAGCGCCGGTGGCAACAGGGTGTACAGGCTCGGCCAGGCCGAGGGCTTGTGCGAGCACTCATAGCCCGCTGGCTTGTGCAGCAGCACATAGGCTTTGGCGTGGTAAGGCCACAGCACGCCTTGCACCGAATACGCCAGGCCTTCAAGCACGTCCACCTCTTGCAGGGGGTCATCACAGTCCACCAGGCCGTTGCCCAAATCGACTTGCACATAGCCTTGTTGAATCAAACCCGCACAAATGCGGCGGGTGCCAAAGCCTTGGGAATACAAAATATCTTGCAGTTGCATGGGCGCCATCGTAAACGCTGGCCCCTCATGCGATCGTGGTTCAACCGTCTTGCAGGCCTAGGCAAAATAGAACGCGTTCATAAGCTCTCCTGTTCGCCACTTTGAAAGCC
>CANCUP010000144.1 GCA_947381325.1 Comamonadaceae bacterium | reverse complement strand
TCCATCGAGTGCGCGGTGTGGATGTGGTCGTCGCCAAACACTTTCTTGCGAATGTTCAAGGCTTTTTCATGCAGTTCGTGCGACTGGTCGTGGTCGCCCAAGTCATGCAACACAGTGGCCAAGCCGTGCAAAGAATGGGCTGTGTGCGGGTGTTCATCCCCCAGTGCGTTTTGGCGAATGCGCAGCGCTCTGTGGTGCAAATCGTGCGCATCGTCGTAATGCCCCTTCTCGTGCAAGAGCGCCGCCAAACTGTGCAAGGAGTGCGCTGTCTGCGGATGGTCCGCACCCAGCGTGCTCTCGCGAATCGCCAGAGAGCGCTGGTGCATGTGCGTGGCGTCGTCATGCTCACCTTGGTCGTGCATCAAGCCTGCCAAACCGTGCATGGTGTTGGCCGTGTGCAAATGCCCTGAGCCCAAGACCGACTCAAAGATCAACAAGGACTCTTGGTAATGCTTGTTGGCTTCGTCAAAGTCGCCCTGGTGTCTGAGCAAATTGGCGAAGTTGCTCAAAGTGGCTGCGGTGCTGCGGTGATCGGCTCCAAACACCCGGCTCTTGATCTCCAGCGATTGCTTGTAGAGCTCCATGGCCTTGTCGAACTCGCCCTGTGCGCTGAGCAAATTGGCAAAGTTGTTCAAGGTCGCCGCGGTGTCTGGGTGGTCAAAACCCACCACCTCTTCTTGCACTTCCAACGCCATCAGGTAGAGCTTGGCCGCCAAGTCCCACTCCCCGGTGTCGGTCAACACATTGGCCAGGCCTTGCAAAGACTGCGCGGTGTGGGCATGGTCCAGCCCCAAAGAGATCGAACGAATTTCCAGCGCGCGTTCGTGCAACACGCGGGCGGCTTCGTACTGCCCCAAATCGCTGGTCAAGTTGGCCAAGGCGTACACCGCATGCGCGGTCAAAGGATGCCCGGGACCCAAGGTGCGTTCGCGAATGTCCAAGGCTTGTTCCAGCATGACTTTGGCTTCTTCGAACTTGCCTTGGTCACACAACAACACCGACAAACCATTGAGGTTTTGCGCAATGTGCGGGTGGTCATGCCCCAAAATCGACTCGCGAATGCGCAGAGATTTTTTGAAATACAACTCCGCCTCTTCAAAGCGGCACAAGTCATTGAGCAAATGCGCCAAGCCTTGCAAAGCATGCGCCGTGTGCAAATGGTTGTCCCATTTGAGCTTGTCTTCGTAAATGCCCAGCGAACGTCGGCACATTTGCTCGGCTTCGGCATATTGCCCTTTGAAGCGCAGCAAATTGGCCAAGTTGCACAAAGCCGCCGCCGTGTCGGCGTGGTCCGCACCACGTTGTTTTTCAAAAATGGCCAAGGCGCGTCGCTGCAACACTTCGGGCTCGTCGTAGTTGCCACGCAACTCCAACAAAATCGCCAAGTTGTTGAGCGTCACCGCCGTGTCGGTGTGGTCTGCGCCCAGGGTCTGTTCGCGAATTTCAAGCGCTTGGCGGTAGAGCTTCTCAGACGCGTCGTACTCCCCCATGTCTTTGAGCAAATACGCCAAATCGTTGATCGCATTAGCCGTTTGCGCATGCGCCGGCCCCAGTGACTGTTGGTAAATCTCTAAAGACCGCTCGAAATAGGGTTTGCACTGCGCGTACTGTCCTTGCTCGCGCAACAGGTGCGCCAAGCTCGAGAGCGTTTGCGCTGTCAGCGCTGTGTCTTGTGCATGGCGCGGCAACTCGCACACCGCCAAGCTGTTGTGCAGCAAAGCCAGCGCCTCTTCAAACTGCCCCAGGTGCTTGCGCACATTGGCCAAGTTGTTCTGCGCCACCACCTGCTCCGCATGGCCCGAACCCCACAGCGCCTGCACCATCTCGATCACGCGCTGGTAAATGCCCACGCAGTGTTGCCAGCGGCCAGCGTGGCGCAAAAACAGCCCCAAGTTGTTCAGGGCGGCGCAGTGCTCTTGACTCACTTGCCAGTGGGCTGTCATGGGCATGAGCGGCGCCAAGTTGTCGAGCACCTCCAATGGGTAGGCAGAGTCCGGGAAACGACCGTACTCCGCCCACAAAAAATCCGCCAACAGCCTGGGCCCAGTCGCGTCCAAGGCATAGTCCCCGTTGTGGGCCAACAACCAAGCTTGAATGTCTGAGCTGCGCCACGCCACTTGCCCAGCGTCTTCCACCAAGAGAGGGTCTAGCTCATGCAACAGCCGCTCCAGCGCAGCGCGCTCAAGTTGCAAGACCTCGCACAACAGGGTCAGGGGCAGTCGCTCAAGCCCCGCAGCCAGCACACTCAACACAGGCCTCAGGTCTTTTTGATAAAACCCAATGTCTGGAAACGACTCGTTGAACACTTCGGAAATTTCAGTGGCATTCATGGCAAACCAACAGCATGTGAGACAGGCCTCAAGATGGGCCGATGGTGCTTTTTACCCGCATCAGACTGGCAAACCTTGCAGTAGCTTTCGCGGCGCCCCGCTGCACCCATGGATGACTCACAAAGCCAACAGTGCATCGCGTAAACCCTCGGTTCCAAACAAGGTTTGAGGGTCCAAACCTTGTGGCAGTTGCGGCCACTGCGGACGCAGCACAAACTGCTTGGCGGTGCCGAGCTCTCGCATCAGCTCATCGGGTGCGTTGAACCAAATTTGCTGGGTACCCGGTGTGTTGACTTTGCCGGCACGGGCCCAGTCGCTGCTGGGTTGCAGCGTGAAGGACCGTCCCTCTAAGCTCAGCTGCAACTCGGTGCGCTGACGGAAAAAATCCAGCCACGTGCCAGACCCTTCTTGCCGCGCATCAGGCTTGACGATCAACAGCGCCTTCATCTGTCCACCCAGCGACGCAAAAGCCAAGGTCACAATCGCGCTGCTGCCCGCCTGTCTGCGAGACGCAAAGGCCAGCCGCTGACCTCCGACCGAAGCCTCCAGCCGCCAACGCGGCAAAAAAGCCACCACAGTCTCGCTGGTGGTGTCGACCTTCCAGGCTTGCCGCAGGTGCTCGGGCACCACCATCACTTTGCCGGGGTCGGTCATGAGGGCTTGGTCGAGCAATAAGCGATTCACCCCCATGGCGTCCATGTACTTGCCCAAAACCGCTGATATTTTTTGGGTTTGTACCGGGTCCAGTCCGTTGTCTTGACCTCGAAACTGGTGCACCCCGTATTGGCCGCCTGTTTGCACCTTGCGCTCCACGCCGCCCAAAAAGCTGTAAGCACACGAAGAGAAACACTTGCCCTGCCACTTGGGCTCTTTCAACACCGCTTCCAGGCCGTCCAACTTGGCCGGCAAATAGGTGTGAAAACCCCGCGCGCGGATGAACTGCCCCAAGCGCAAGCCGCCCATCAAGTCGCCGCCCAAACTTTGAAACACCACCGTGGTGCCGCGCGGCAACTCGCCCACAAATTGGGCCAACAGGTCTGAGCTTTGTCGCTCGATCTGGCCTTGCGCCAAGATCAAGTCACCACTGCCCAACTCTGCGGGCGCACGCCAACAGGCCGGGCCCTCCGTGCCGCTGGGTGCGGTGTCTGTGCAGCGCTCGAGCTTGGTAAAGCTCATGCCCACCACATCGGCGGCCCAAGCGGGCATCCCCATGAGACACACCAGCAGCAAGCCAAGACCCGCGCGTTCAACGCTCGCGGAACGCATTCTCTTTCATGCCAACAATGGGCTTGAGCAAGTAATTGAGCACGGTCTTGTTGCCCGTGATGATGTCGACCTGGGCCTGCATGCCCGGAATGATCGGCAGCTTTTTGCCCAGCGAATTCATCACCGAGGTTTGCGTCTCTATGCGTGCAATGTAGTAGTACACCGTTTGTCCGCGCTCTTCACGCGACACGGCGTCGGCTGAAATTTGCGTGACCTGGCCAGACATGGAACCAAAGATCGAATAGTCGTAGGCTGAAATCTTCACATTGGCGCTTTGACCGATCTTCACAAAACCAATGTCTTGCGGCCGCACCTGCGCCTCCACCACCAGCACATCGTCAGACGGCACCAGCTCCAGCACGGGCTCGCCCGGCTTGATCACGCCGCCCAGTGTGGTCACCAACACCCGGTTGACCACGCCTTTCATGGGCGCGCGCACATAGGTGCGCTCGACCCGGTCGGCCAGCGCAGGCAAGGCCTTGCGCAATGGATACAACTCCAGCGCGGTCTTGGCCAACTCGGCCGACGCCTCGGTTTTGGCTTGGCGTTTGAGCGACTCCAACTTGCCCCGCGCTTCGTCCACCCGCGCTTCGGTGCGAATGCGCTCAAGCTGGGGTTCTAGACCTCGTTCGACCAAGCGTTTGATGATCTCAAGTTCCGACAAGGCATTCTTGAGTTGGTTCTCGATCACCGTGGTGTCGGCGCGCAAGCGCATCTTGCGGTTGTAAAACTCGGCGCGCTCAATCGCCACGTAGTCTTTGGCCATGTCGGCAAAGTCGGGCGTGAAGACCAACTCTTTGCCTTCCACCTCAGCCTGCAAACGTGCCTCTTTGGCCATCAAGGACAGCACCTGCTGCTTCTTGCTCTCAAAGTCAGCGCCAAACTGGGTGGGCGACAAATTGACCAGCACCTGGCCCGGTTGCACCAAGTCGCCCTGCTTGACATTGATTTTTTGAACAATGCCGCCCTCTTGGTTTTGCAGCACCTGCATCTTGGCCGACGGAATCACACGGCCCTCGGAGTGCGTCACCTCATCCACCGACGACAGGCCGGCCCACACCAAGACCACCACCACCAGAATCAAAATGGCGTTGATCAAGACAAATGAAGCCTTGTGCGGCTGCCCCAAGCGGGCATGGGTGATGCCCGGGGTGTCTGCGCTGGTGGTGTCGCGCTGCGACAAACCCAACATGCGTTTGAAAAACTTCACAGCAGAAAACATCAAGCCGTCGCCCTATAACCAAAATTGTCTGGATTGGGCGCATCGGCACCGCCGGCCAAGGACTCTGACAACGAGCCCGCTTGCGGCGCCTGTGTCTGTTTGCTCTTTAAAAAGTCAGACTTCGGTCCCTGCGCCACCAAACGACCTTGGTCGAGCACCAGCACATGATCAATCAGCTCAATGATCGAGGCACGGTGGGTGATCACCACAATGGTTTGGTTGATCAACTGGGCTTTGAGGCGCTCGATCAGGGCTTTTTCGCCCGGCAAGTCCATCGCGCTGGTGGGCTCATCCATCAACACAATCGGCGGTTTGCTCACCAGGGCACGGGCAATCGTGATGGCCTGCTTTTGCCCGCCCGACAAACCTTCGCCGCGCTCTTTCAAACGCAAACCATAACCTTGGGGATGGACCGAAATGAAGTCGTGCACGCCCGCCAATTGGGCTGCTTCCAAAATGTCTTGGTCGCTGGGGTTGACGCCGCCAATGGCGATGTTTTGTTTCACTGTGCCAGTGAGCAACCACACGTCTTGCATCACCGTGCCCACATTGCGGCGCAAGTCGGCCAAATCCATTTGGCGAATGTCCACCCCATCGATCAGGATCGAGCCCTCATCGGGTTGGTACAAGCCCAACATCAACTTGGCCAGGGTCGACTTGCCAGAGCCCACCTTGCCCACCAAGGCCACGCGTGCGCCGGCCTCGATCTTGAAAGAAATGTTTTGCAAGCCGTGTTCGGTTTGCTCGGGGTAGTTGAAGCTCACGTTGCGGAACTCGATCGAGCCCTGCCAGTTGTCGCGGCTCATGTAGGCCGAGTTGGGCTTGTGGTCGCGGGGCTGCTGCATCAGCGCCGAGAGCGATTTGTAGCTGGCGATCGACTGGTTGATGCGTGTCAGCAATTGTGAGAGCTGCGCCAAGGGTGCGATCGAGCGGCCCGACAACATCGAACACGCCACGATGGCGCCCGAGCCAATCATGCCGTTTTGCGTCAGGTACACGCCCATCGTCACCGTGCCCACCCACACCAGTTGGTTGGAGAAGTTCGACATATTGCCGGCGAACTGCGCCAACATGCGGGTCTTGAGGCCAATCGCCGACTGGTGCGCGATCACATCTTGCCAACGGCGGCGCATGATCGAGCCCGCGCCAATCGCTTTGATCGTCTCAATGCCCTGCAAGGTTTCAATCGCCACCGAGTGTTTGGTTTGCCCGTCTTCGTAGCTGGTCTGGGTGAGCTGCTTCATGCGTGGCTGAATCAGCAAGCTGGTGCCCACCACCAGCGGGATCGCCATCAAGGGCACGATCACCAAGGGGCCGCCAATGCTCCAAATCACAAACAAGAACAACACCGCAAACGGAATGTCGATCAAGGTGGTCAGCGTGGCCGAGGTCATGAACTCGCGCAGAGTTTCAAACTCGCGCAAGGAGTTGGCAATCGAGCCAATCGGCCCCTTGCGTGAGCGCAACTCCATGTCGATCACCTGCTCAAACAAGGTGTCGGCAATCACCATGTCGGCCTGTGCGCCGGCCACGTCCAAGAAGTAGGCGCGCAAGCTGCGAATCACAAAGTCGCTGATGAAGATGATGAACACGCCAATCAGCAGCGCCACCAAGGTCTCCATCGCGCCGTTGGGCATGACCCGGTCGTACACGATCATCGAAAAACCCGAGGTGGCCAAGGCAAACACATTGGTCAGCAAAGCGGCCAAGGCCACCTGCAAATAAATGTGCTTGGCGGCAAACAAAGGCCCAAAAAACCAATGGCCGTATCGGCCTGGGTGGGTTTTGGCGTCGCCCTCACTCAACTTCATGGGCGCTTCCAACACCACCAAGCTGCCGGTGTAGAGCGAGGCCAGCATGCGCGGCGTCAACTCAAACGGGCGCTCGTTTTGGTCGGGCGCAAACATCAGCATCGGGTGCTCTTCGTTGCGCGGCAAAATGGCCGCTGCAAAGCCCTGCTCGGTGCGCAAAATCGTGGGTTTGTCTAAGCTCAACACGGCTTCGAGCGAGAGTTTTTTCTCCTCACA
>CANCUP010000143.1 GCA_947381325.1 Comamonadaceae bacterium | reverse complement strand
CAAGCGCCAAAAGCCCACGCGCATGCCGTATTCGTGCCACGACCAGTTGGGCACATCGGGCAGCATGGGGTTGCCCATGGGAGGCGGCAACACCGCGCGTGGCATGGCGCCCGTGGGCTCCCACACCTCGACGTTGACGATGTTCCACAACACCACGCGCGCATTGCCTGGCAGTTTGAGGGGCGGGCGGTTGACGATGGATTGGTAGGGGGCGCGTGCGCGCACGCTGTGGCCAATGGGGTTGCTCATAGGGGCTCCAGAAGTTGTGAGGGGTGGCCGGGGTGGGCGGCAATAGGGTGTGTGAAAGGTCTGTTGGTCCGTGCAGGCTGCGTCTTAACCGCCAGGAATCACGCCAGGTGGCAAGCTGTAGCAGTAGTCGGCAATTTCGCCGGGGCGTGCCAGCCACACCTTGTCTTGGTGTGCGCTTTGCACGCAGTGCTTGAGCGCTTGGCGCAGTTGGCGCAAACGAAACGGTTGGCCGAAGATGTTGGGATGGATCGACACGTTCATCACCAAGGGATGACGCGCACATTGATCGATCATTTCGTCAAACTGGTTGACGATCATGTCGCAGAAGTCGTTCGAGTCTTGGCGGCGGTGGGTGATGATTTGTGAGTCGTTGAGCTCGACCGGGTAGGGCACCGACAGAATCGGGCCGCTGCGCGTGCGCATCCAAATCGGTTGGTCGTCCATGGGCCAATCCATCAGGTACTTGAACCCGGCCTCTTTCAACAGGTCGGGTGTGTGGCCTGTTTCGTAGGCGCCTGAGCCCATCCAGCCTGTGGGAGCCTTGCCTTCGTGGGCGACAAACTTGTCAATCACCTCTTGGATGATGCGTTCCTCGTCGGCCTCCCACATGCCGCGGTGGTTCTCGGCATTGGTGCGGCCATGACCCACGATCTCATCGCCGCGCCGGCGAATCTCGTCCATGATTTGCGGTGCGTAGTCGTACAACAAACTGTTCACGTTGTGACCTGCGGGAATGCGCAACTCATCAAACAGTTCAAAAAAGCGCCAGATGCCAATGCGGTTGCCGTAGTCGCGCCATGAGTAATTGCGGTGGGTCTGAGGTTCGCCGGCTTTGGCGGGGTCGTGCCCGTTGCCGGCCCCAAATGCAAAGCACTCGATGTTGGTGGTGATCACAAAAGCCAATCTGGCGCCACCTGGCCAGTCGTAATCTTTGCGCTCATTCAAGGGCACATAGTCGTAGCGGTTG
This sequence comes from Comamonadaceae bacterium, assembly GCA_947381325.1. Classification (GTDB taxonomy): domain Bacteria; phylum Pseudomonadota; class Gammaproteobacteria; order Burkholderiales; family Burkholderiaceae_C; genus Limnohabitans. The sequence goes on along the minus strand of CANCUP010000143.1, from coordinate 5,653 downwards.
TGGCGGGGCAAAAGGGGGCGTGGCATGGTCGTGTCTTTCATCGGAACATTTGAAATTCATCCTACCTGCAGGCTGAAAATGCTGTCAACGAAAGCGTCAATTAGTCCAACTATTGGAACTCATGGTGGTGCATTTTTCGTTTTGGTATTTCAGTTTGCACTGTTATGAGGCCTTGTAATGAGAGTTTGATCCTTCAAGGTGCATGGCCCATTTGGATGGGTAGTCCATATAGTGGAATACTTGAAAATCGTGTTGACACGCAAACTTGGCGCCGCATAGTATGAATTTTGGGTTTCCATTCAAGCGCCTGCAGCGTCAGAAAAAGAAGCCATCTCACCCCGCCTATGTTTGCTCAAACCCCAAAGGACACACGCATGAAGAAGCCTGCTTACCTCTTTGCCTGGATGGCCGCCTTGTGCGCCACTTGCTTTGTCACATCGGCTGTGGCGCAACCTGCTGGCTATCCCAGCAAGCCCATCACCCTGATTGTGGGATTCACGCCCGGGGGAATTTCAGATGTGTTGTCTCGCGCACTGGCCGCTCGCCTGACCGCGCAAATGGGGCAAAGCGTGATCGTCGAGAACAAGGCGGGGGCAGGTACCACCATCGCTTCAGCGTTGGTGGCCAATGCCGCGCCTGATGGCTACACCTTGTATTTTCAAGACATGACCACGCACGCCATCAGTGCGGCCACCTACAAAAAGCTCAAATACGATTCATGGAACGACTTCACCATGGTCAGTTTGGTGGCTTCCACGCCCTTGATGCTGGTCTCTAGCCTGTCCTCTGGCGCCAAAGATGTGAAGAGCTTGGTCACGCTGGCCAAGGCCAAGCCAGAACAAGTGGTGTATGCCTCGTCGGGCAACGGCGCCATCACGCATTTGGTGGGCGAGTCGTTCAAGCAGCTCACCGACACCAAGGCCTTGCATGCCCCCTACAAGGGCAGTGCGCCTGCGACGCAAGCCATCATGGCCGGTGAGGTGATGTACACCTTCTCCACCATGCCGCCTGCGGTGAGCCAAAGCAAGGCTGGAAAAATTTATGGCCTGGCTGTGACCTCGGGCAAGCGTGTGAGTGCTGCACCGGATGTGCCCACGCTCAGAGAGTCGGGTGTGCCCTTAGAGGTGTTGCTCTACAGCGGCTTGATGGGCCCCAAGGGCCTGCCACCGGCGATCGTGGAACGCTTAGGGGCGGAGGTGAAAAAAGCCCTGGCCAGCCCTGAGATGAAGTTGACACTGGCCAACGCGGGGGCTGAGGACTTGCACAGCACGCCGGCAGAGTTTGCAGCGCTCATGAAAGTGGAAGCCGAGAAAATGGCCAAGGCGGTGCAACTCGCCGGTGTGGTGCTCGACTGATATCCTTTGCGCCCACATCAACACTTGGGGCTGCTTATTTCTTCTGAACCGCCAGAAGTCGCCGGAACACAAACCATCAGCCGGGCGTTTCGCGCCCTGCGTTTGGTGGCTGCCCAAGCGCCGCACGGCATCAGGTTGGTGGATTTGGCGCTGCAAATGGGTCTGGAGCGCCCCACCGCCCATCGCTTGCTCAAAGCCTTGGTGCAAGAAGGCATGCTGGTGCAACAGTCGGGCTCGCGTCGCTACAGCCTGGGCCCGCAGTTGTTTGAGCTTGGCATTTCCGCCACCCACCAGTTCAACCTCAAAGACATGTGCCAACCGGTGTGCGCTGCGTTGGCAGAGCAAACCGGTGACACCTCGTTTTTGTTTTTACGCAGTGGCTTGGATGCGGTGTGCATCGCCCGCATCCAAGGCAGTTACCCCATACAAACCCCCTCCGTGCCGATTGGCAGCCGCCAGCCCTTGGGTGTGAGTGCCGGCGGTTTGGCGCTGTTGGTGGCTTTGTCAGAGGCAGACCGCGCCTCAGTCATTGCAGCGGTCGAGCCACGCTTGGCCGCGTACGGCAACTTAGATGCAGACAAATTGAAAGACCTGTGTGCTGTGGCCAAGCGCGTGGGCTATGCCTCCACCGGCAACCACGCGGTGCCTGGGGTGAGGGCCATTGGCTTGCCCATCTTTGACCGATCCAACACCCCCATTGCCGCCATCACCGTGGCGGCCACGCAAGCGCGCATGGATGCGCGGCGCATCGCCACTGTGCTGCCGTGGCTCCAAGCGGCAGCGCTGGAAGTCACGCGCTTGTTGCACCAGTAGTTGGGCTGTGTCGGTTGAAACCGACGGCAGGCCAACTCAGCCGTGCTGAATCGAAATGGTCTTGAGCACCGTGAAGCCGTACAAGGCTTCAAAGCCTTTTTCACGGCCCCAGCCACTCGCTTTGACGCCGCCAAACGGCAGCTCAATGCCGCCACCCGCGCCATAGTTGTTGATGAACACTTGGCCTGAGCGCACCTGACGTGCCAGCCGCATTTGGCGCGCACCATCGCGGGTCCAAATGCTGGCGACCAGGCCGTAGTCGGTGGCGTTGGCGATGCGCACCGCATCGGCCTCGTCGTCAAAGGGCAAGGCGGCCAACACCGGGCCGAACACTTCTTCTTGCGCCAAGCGGTGCTGCACCGGCACATCACGCACCAGCGTGGGCGCTTGGTAAAAACCGCCGGTTGGCGCTTGCGGCACCACTTGGCCTTGGCCTGCGATGGGCAAGCCGTCTTGCTGCACTTGCTGCAAAAAGTGTTGCACGCGTTCGAGTTGGCTGTGGCGAATCAGCGGGCCGCAATCGAGGTCCATTTGGGCTGGGCCGCAGCGCAGTTGGCCAAAGGCTTGGCTCAAACGGCCCAGCACCTCTTCGTAGGCCGAGCGTTGCACCAACAAGCGGCTGCCGGCCGAACAGGTTTGCCCGGCGTTTTGCACGATGGCGTTGACCACCACCGGCACCATGGCGTCGAAGTCGGCATCGGCAAACACAATCTGCGGCGACTTGCCGCCGAGTTCCAAGGTGACGGGTGTGTAGTTCGCGCTGGCGTTGCGCACCACCAGCTGACCGATGGTGGGCGAGCCAGTGAACGAGATGTGGTCGATGCCTGGGTGCTTGACCAGCACATCGCCCGCTTCATGGCCGTAGCCGGTGACGATGTTGAGTGCGCCGGGCGGCAGGCCCACCTCGGCGGCCAGTTCGGCCACACGCAACAACGACAGACACGCGTCTTCAGCGGGTTTGACCACGCAGGCGTTGCCTGCAGCCAGCGCGCCGCCCACGCTGCGGCCAAAAATTTGCAGCGGATAGTTCCACGGCACGATGTGGCCCGTCACGCCATGCGGCTCGCGCAAAGTCAACACGGTGTAGCCGTTTTGGTAGGGAATGGTGTGACCCAGCAGCTTGTCAGCGGCCCCGGCATAGAACTCGAAGTAACGCACGATGGCTGCCGCATCGGCGCGTGCTTGCTTGAGCGGTTTGCCGCAGTCCCGCGATTCGAGCTGGGCCAGTTCTTCGGCATGGTCTTGCAAGGTGTAGGCGAGCTTCATCAACACACGGCCACGCTCTGCGGCGGTGAAGGCGCCCCAAGCGCCTTGGTAAGCGTGTCGTGCGGCAGCTACGGCTTGGTCGATGTCGTGTGCGCTTCCGCGCGCGATGGTGGCAAAGGTGTCTCCCGTGGACGGATCGATCACGGGGATTGATTCGCCCGAGGCGCTTGCGACCCATTGGTTGTGGATGAAGTGTTGCGACATGGTGCGGGCAATGAGAAGGCTGGCTGTGAAAGGCGAAGCGGGGGTTGAGTGTGTACTCGGCGAAAGTGTGTGTGTGCGATGGGCTAGCCGCACGCTGTTAGTGGCGTGTGCGAAGCCAGTCCAGACCGGCGGAGGTGCCACCGGCTTGGCCACCCAAGCGCGGGCGGTATTCGCAGCCGATCCAGCCTTGCCAGCCACAGGCTTGCGAGACTTCGTCGATCACATCAAACAGATAGGGGTAATTCATTTCGCCGATGTTGGGCTCATGGCGCTCGGGCACGCCGGCAATTTGAAAGTGGCCCACGCGGCCCGTGGGCAGGTATTGCCGAATCTTCATGGCCACATCGCCTTCGACGATTTGGCAGTGGTACAGATCCATCTGCACCTTGAGGTTGGCGGCACCCACGGTCTGGATGATTTCGTGCGCGTGGTCTTGGCGGTTCAAAAAGAAACCCGGAATGTCGCGCGTGTTGATGGGCTCGATCAGCACATCCAAGCCCGCTTTGGCCGCCTCAGCCGCAGCCCAGCGCAGGTTGTTGACGTAGGTGGGCAAGTTGCTGGTGCGGCTTTGGCCCTCACCCAGCAGGCCGGCCATCAGGTGGATGCGTGGGCAATGCAGCACCTCGGCATAGCGCAGGGCCAACTGCACGCCGGCTTGAAACTCGGACTCGCGCCCAGGGATGCTGGCGATGCCACGGGTGTTGGCCGCCCACGCCGCGTCGATGCTGGTGGCGTCGGTGCCGCCCGGTGGCGCATTGAAAAGCACCTGTTGCAAGCCGTGGGCTTGCAAGCGAGCCGACAACTCGCTGGCTTCAAACGCATAAGGGAACAAATATTCAACCGCTTTGAAGCCGTCTTGCGCTGCTGCTTCAAAGCGGTCGAGAAACGGCAACTCGGTGTACATCATGGTGAGGTTGGCGGCGAATTGAGGCATGGTCTGTGTGCGGTTGACGGTGGAAGGCTGTCCAAATGCGGGTGCGGTTGCCATGTCAAGTGACGATGGCTTGTGTTGGGGGGCGTGCGTGAGTGAGGCAGGTGTTGGTCGTCCATGCGGTGGCGCTGGGTGTGCTTGTTCACCAACGCGCACCAAAGGTCTGGCGCAGCTCATGAATCTGGCTGGCGCTGAGTGCGCGCGTGTCGGAGGGGGCCAAGCAGGCCAGGCGGGCGGTCTCTTCGAGTTCTTCGAGCGTGGCCATGGCTGCAGCGGGCGTGTCGTGCCACACGTTGGGCCCTAGGCGCGCCAGCATGACGGCGCGAATGGGTGTGCCTTGTTCGCCGTAGCGGGTGATGGTGCGCGCCACGGCCTCGGCGGCTTGCGCGTCGCCAGGGCGGTGGTAGTCGATCACGGGCACGTGGCCCACCTTCATCACAAAATAGGGCGTGAGGGCAGGCAGCAACTCTTGCGGAGCGGCGAAGGTGCTTTGCGGCTGGGTCTGATCGTTCGCGCGCAAGGTCAGCGCCACACAGTGGGTGCTGTGGGAGTGGATGACGCAGGCGGTGTGGGCGTCAAACGCACGCGCGGCGGCATAGATGCGGGTGTGCAGGGCGATGGTTTTGCTGGCCTTGTCGCCGCTGAGCTGCTGGCCTTGCGCATCGAGCTTGGCCAAGCGTGCCGGGTCGAGAAAGCCCAAGCAGGCGTCGGTGGGGGTGATCAAAAAACCGTCGTCCAAGCGCACGCTGATGTTGCCCGCCGTGGCATGCACATAGCCACGCGCAAACAGGCTGTGGCCGATGCGGCAGATCTCTTCGCGGGCTTGGGTTTCGGTCATGGTGGTCCAGATGGCAAGGGTTGTTCCGTTCGGAGGTCAGTGCTGGAGTTGCGTCAAGGCTTTGGTGAAGAAGTCTTCGCTGCCAAAGTTGCCCGACTTGAGCGTGAGGTGCACCGGCCCGGCTGAGGTGTGGGCGTGGCACCACGGCACACCCGGGTCGATTTGCGGGCCGATTTGCAGTTGCGTGATGCCCAGGGCTTGCACGCAAGCGCCCGAGGTTTCGCCACCGGCCACCACCCATTGGCG
>CANCUP010000142.1 GCA_947381325.1 Comamonadaceae bacterium | reverse complement strand
CATGTGGCGCGCTGGTTGGGTGGAAAATCAGATTTCTTGAAAGCGTGAACCCATGACCCTGACCGAACTCAAATACATCGTGGCCGTGGCGCGTGAAAAGCACTTTGGCCGTGCGGCAGACGCGTGTTTTGTGTCGCAGCCGACGTTGTCGGTGGCCATCAAAAAACTCGAAGAAGAGTTGGATGTGAAGTTGTTCGAGCGCAGCGCCAACGAGGTGACGGTCACCCCCTTGGGTGAGGAGATCGTGCGCCAAGCGCAAAGCGTGTTGGAGCAGGCGGCCAACATCAAAGAAATTGCCAAGCGCGGCAAAGACCCATTGGGCGGGCCTTTGAAGTTGGGGGTGATTTACACCATTGGGCCTTACTTGTTGCCAAGCTTGGTGCGGCAGGCCATTGCCAAGACACCGCAAATGCCCTTGATGCTGCAAGAGAACTTCACCGTCAAGTTGTTGGAGATGTTGCGCACGGGTGAGATCGATTGCGCCATCATGGCCGAGCCATTTCCGGACACGGGTTTGGCGACCGCGGCCTTGTACGACGAGCCTTTCATGGCCGCGGTCCCGAGCAACCACCCCTTTGCCAGCCTCAAGCGCGTGAGTGCCGAACAACTCAAGAGCGAGACCATGCTGTTGTTGGGCAATGGCCACTGCTTCAGAGACCACGTGTTGGAGGTGTGCCCTGAGTTTGCGCGCTTCTCCAGCAGCACCGAGGGCATCCGCAAGAGTTTTGAAGGCTCGTCTTTGGAAACCATCAAACACATGGTGGCCGCAGGCATGGGGGTGACGTTGGTGCCGCGTTTGAGCGTGCCCAAAGAAGCGCTAGACACCCAAGCCAAGCGCAAAAAAAGCGAAGAGACCTATGTGCGCTACGTGCCTATTGCCGATGCCGAAGGGGGAGAGCCGCCTGTTCGCCGGGTGGTGTTGGCGTGGCGTCGCAGCTTCACGCGCTATGAAGCCATCGCGGCCTTGCGCAATGCCATTTATGCCTGCGAGTTGCCCGGCGTGAAGCGCTTGTCTTGAAGAGAGCGCCTGCATGCGTGAGCGCTTGGCCCTGTATTTGGATTTGATTCGCTGGAATCGGCCGGCCGGTTGGTTGCTGTTGTTGTGGCCATCGCTGGCGGCACTGTGGGTGGCCGCCGATGGCTGGCCTGGTTGGCATTTGTTGGGGGTGTTCGTGCTGGGCACGATCTTGATGCGCAGTGCAGGTTGCTGCATCAACGATGTGGCGGACCGTGAGTTTGACCGCCATGTCAAGCGCACGGCCAGTCGTCCGGTGACGCGTGGTGCGGTGTCGGCGCGCGAGGCCTTGGGTGTGGGCGCCGTGCTGGCGCTGCTCGCATTTGGATTGGTGCTGACCACCCGCGTGGCGGCTGTGGGCTGGTCTTTCGTGGCTCTGGCCGTGACCTTGATCTACCCTTATGCCAAACGCCACGTCTCGATGCCGCAAGCGGTGTTGGGCGTGGCCTTCAGTTTTGGCATACCGATGGCGTTTGCCGTGCTGCACGGCCCTGACCTTACCTGGCAAAGCGTGACCCTGTCAGCACTTTGGGCCAGTGTGCCCAGTCTGGCGTGGGCCATGTTGGGTGCTAATTTGTGCTGGGTCTTGGCCTACGACACTGAGTACGCGATGGTCGATCGCGATGACGATCTGCACATCGGCATGAAGACGTCAGCCATCACCCTGGGGCGCTGGGATGTGGTGGCCGTCATGTCGTTTTACGCCGTGCACCTGTTGGCTTGGGCGTGGTTGCTGCGAGATCAGAATTTGGGCTGGCCATGGCATGCTGCACTGGCCTTGGCGGCGGCCCAAGCGGTTTGGCATTACCGACTCATCAAAGACCGCACGCGTGAAGGCTGCTTTCTGGCTTTCCGAGTCAACCACTGGCTAGGAGCGACCGTCTTTGTGGGCGTCGCTGCGGGCTATACCTTGCGTTGATGCCTGCACCATCAAAAAGAGCTTGGCATGCCAAGCTCTTTTGATTTGTGTCACGCGCCAATTACTTGGCTTTGTGCTTCTTGGCCTTCTTTTTGTGCTTCTTTTTCTTCGCCTTTTTCTCGGCTTTGGTGGGCGCTGCAGCGGAGTCTGCGGGTGCAACAGCTGGTGCAGCTTGCACAGCCGGTGCGACAGGGGGTGTGACAGGCGTTGTGGTTTGGGCTGACACACCCACGCACAGTATCATGGTGGCTGCAGACAGCAAAGAGATCAGTAGTTTGTTCATGAGAAATATTAAGAAAGCTTGACGCTGCAATTGTCTCACCAAGTCATGCGGGCTCAGTGGCCGAAAGCGTCGCCCAATGCTTGTGCGCGCGCGCGTGCAGCCTCAAGGGCGGCTTGGAACAGCGTTGCCAGCTTGGCTTCTTGCATGGCTGTGATGGCAGCATGCGTGGTGCCGCCTTTGGAGGTCACACGCTCGCGCAAGACAGCGGGGGATTCGTTGGCGCTGCGGGCAAGTTCAGATGCGCCAACAAACGTGCCCACAGCGAGTTGGTGCGCTTGGACTTGGCTCAGGCCCATCTTGACGCCGGCTTCGACCATGGCTTCAATGAAAAAGAACACATAGGCCGGACCTGACCCCGAGATGGCGGTCACAGCGTCAAGCAACGACTCTTCTTGGACCCACAGGTATTGGCCTGTGGTGGCCACCACTTGCTCAATCCACGCTTGGTCGGCAGCACTCACGCTGGGGCGGGCAAACAAGCCGGTTTGACCCAGGCCCACCAAGGCGGGAGTATTGGGCATGGCGCGCACCACACGCTGCGTGCCCAACCAACTGGCGATGCTGTCGCTGCGAATCCCAGCAGCCACACTCAAATGCAGGGCTTGCTGGCAAAAAATAGCGGTGGCGTGCGCGGCTTCTTTGAATACCTGCGGCTTGATGGCCCAAACCACCAAGCCGGCCTCTTGCAGCGCCTCTGAGGCGTTGGCCAGCGTGCGAACGCCAAATTTGGCCTCAAGTTCTCGGCGTGCGACATCGAAGGGCTCGAGCACCAAAATCTGTTGAGCGGGGGTGCCTTGCTGGATCAGTCCGCCAATGATGGCGCTGGCCATGTTGCCGCCGCCTACGAAAGCGATGGCCCGGGTGGGGTGTTGGGTTGTCGACATGGGGAGGCATTGTCGCGCCAGTTGGCCGTCAGAAAATAAAGTTGCAAAGCGCCTAGAAACTGTGGCATAATTTGCGGCTCCGCTGAAAAAGCGGGGTTTATCTGCCCCAAGTTGAAGCGCTGCGAGTGGTTTGCAGCGTGGATGACGGGCCCAAGACTGATCAACGCTTTGCGCAGCCTCGCTGCAAGAAGTTTTGGTGCAAGTTGGGAATATTGAAATGATCCAAACTGAATCTCGGTTAGATGTAGCCGACAACACCGGTGCGAAATCCGTTTTGTGCATCAAGGTGCTTGGCGGCTCTAAGCGTCGCTACGCAAGTGTTGGCGACATCATCAAGGTGAGCATCAAAGAAGCCGCTCCGCGTGGCCGCGTCAAAAAAGGCGAGGTTTATAGCGCTGTGGTCGTTCGCACTGCCAAGGGCATTCGCCGTGGCGATGGCTCGCTGGTTAAATTCGATGGCAACGCGGCTGTGTTGCTCAATGCCAAGTTGGAGCCTATCGGCACCCGCATCTTCGGCCCAGTGACGCGCGAGTTGCGCACTGAGAAGTTCATGAAGATCGTGTCCTTGGCTCCTGAAGTTCTGTAAGGCCAGACCATGAACAAGATTCGCAAAGGCGACCAAGTCATCGTCCTCACTGGGCGTGACAAAGGCAAGCGTGGCGTTGTGTCGCTGCGCAAAGACGACGCTCACCTGATGGTGGACGGCATCAACTTGGTGAAGAAGCACACCAAGCCCAATCCCATGGCTGGTACCCAAGGCGGCATCGTTGAAAAAGCAATGCCCATTCACCAGTCCAATGTGGCTATTTACAACGCGGCAACTGGCAAGGCTGATCGCGTGGGCATCAAGACCCTGGCTGACGGCAGCAAAGTGCGCGTCTTCAAGTCCAGTGGCGAAGAAATCAAGGTGGCATAACGATGGCACGACTGCAACAACACTATCGCGAAAAAGTGGTTCCCGAGTTGACGGCCAAGTTTGGCTACAAGTCCCCCATGGAAGTCCCCCGTTTGACCAAGATCACCTTGAACATGGGTGTGAGCGAAGCGGTGGCTGACAAAAAAGTGATGGACAACGCTGTCAGCGATCTGAGCAAGATTGCGGGCCAAAAGCCTGTGGTCACCAAGGCCAAGAAGGCGATCGCCGGTTTCAAAATCCGCGAACAGCAGCCGATTGGTTGCATGGTGACTCTGCGCGGTGTGCAGATGTACGAATTCCTGGATCGTTTCGTGACCATCGCCCTGCCGCGAGTGCGTGACTTCCGTGGTATCTCCGGTCGTGCTTTCGACGGCCGCGGCAACTACAACATCGGCGTGAAAGAGCAGATCATTTTCCCTGAGATTGAGTACGACAAAGTCGACGCACTGCGCGGCCTCAATATCAGCATCACCACGACGGCCAAGACCGACGATGAGTGCAAAGCACTTCTCGCTGGCTTTCGTTTCCCGTTCAAGAACTGAGGTGGCACGTGGCTAAAGTAGCTTTGATCGAGCGAGAGCTCAAGCGAGACAGATTGGTGGCTAAGTACGCAGCCAAGCATGCGGAACTGAAGGCAATCGCCAATGATTTCAAGCGCAGTGACGAAGAGCGTGCAGCTGCCCGCTTGGGTTTGCAAAAGCTTCCCCGTAACGCGAACCCTACGCGTCAACGCAACCGTTGCGAAATCACCGGTCGTCCCCGCGGCACATTCCGCCAATTTGGCCTCGGCCGCGCCAAGATCCGTGAACTTGCCTTCCAAGGCAACATTCCCGGCATCACCAAGGCCAGCTGGTAATCGGGCAGGAGATATTCAATGAGCATGAGTGACCCAATCGCCGATTTGCTGACCCGAATTCGCAATGCGCAAATGGTGGCCAAGCCCACCGTGTTGGTGCCTTCTTCCAAGGTGAAGATTGCCATCGCGCAAGTGTTGAAGGACGAAGGCTACATCGATGGTTTTCAAATCAAAAAAGACGCTGGCAAGACCGAGCTTGAGATCGCTCTCAAGTACTACGCAGGTCGTCCAGTGATTGAGCGTATCGAGCGCGTGAGCCGTCCTGGCCTGCGTGTGTACAAAGGCTGCGGCGCCATCCCCCAAGTCATGAATGGCATGGGTGTGGCCATCGTGACGACCCCCAAGGGCGTGATGACAGATCGCAAAGCACGCGCTACCGGTGTCGGTGGCGAAGTGTTGTGCTACGTCGCTTAACCGCCGGCATAAGGAAAGACTGAAATGTCCCGAGTTGGAAAAATGCCTGTGACCGTCCCCCAAGGTGTGGACGTGTCAATCAACAGTGCCAGCATCAATGTCAAAGGTACCGGCGGCACGCTGTCGGTGGCTTCGCACGCATTGGTGAAGGTTGTCAACAATGCTGGTCAAGTGACTTTCACCCCAGCAGATGAGTCACGTGAAGCCAATGCCATGAGTGGCACCTTGCGCCAGTTGGTCAACAACATGGTGGTGGGTGTGTCCAAGGGCTTCGAGAAGAAGTTGACTTTGGTCGGCGTGGGCTACAAGGCCCAGGCACAAGGCTCAAAGCTCAACCTCGCGGTGGGTTTTTCTCACCCCGTGAACAAAGACATGCCTGAGGGCATCAAAGTCGAAACGCCTGCGCCAACGGAAATCATCATCAAAGGTGCTGACCGTCAACGCGTGGGCCAAGTGGCTGCTGAGATTCGTGCCATTCGTCCCCCAGAGCCCTACAAGGGCAAGGGCATCCGTTATTCGGATGAGAAGATCACGATCAAAGAGACCAAGAAGAAATAAGGAGCTGCACCATGTTGACCAAAAAAGAGCAGCGACTCCGTCGGTCCCGTCAGACCCGTATCCGCATCGCCAACCAAGGTGTTGCGCGTCTGACCGTGAGCCGTACCAATTTGCACATTTACGCCAGCGTGATCTCTGGCTGCGGCACCAAAGTGCTGGCAGCTGCGTCCACGGCCGAGGCCGACGTGCGCAAAGAGCTTGGCGCAACTGGCAAGGGCGGCAACGTCAATGCAGCACAAGTCATTGGCAAGCGCATTGCTGAAAAAGCAAAAGCAGTTGGCGTTGAAAAGGTGGCGTTTGATCGCGCCGGCTTCGCCTACCACGGTCGTGTCAAAGCACTGGCTGACGCCGCGCGTGAAGCTGGCTTGCAGTTCTAATCGAATTGGATATTACAAATGGCTAAATTACAGGCAAATACCAAGACTGACGGTCCTGAAGACGGTCTGAAAGAGAAGATGATCGCGGTCAACCGCGTCACCAAGGTCGTCAAGGGCGGTCGTATTCTCGGTTTCGCCGCACTCACGGTCGTGGGTGACGATGACGGTCGCGTCGGCATGGGCAAGGGCAAGTCAAAAGAAGTGCCTGCTGCCGTGCAAAAAGCGATGGAAGAAGCCCGCCGCAACATGATCAAAGTGTCTTTGAAAAACGGCACCATCCACCACAAGGTGCATGGCAGCCACGGCGCCGCCAACGTCATGATGATCCCGGCCCCCAAGGGTACCGGCATCATTGCAGGCGGTCCCATGCGCGCTGTCTTCGAAGTGATGGGCATCACTGACATCGTGGCCAAAAGCCACGGCACGTCAAATCCCTACAACATGGTTCGTGCCACGTTGGACGCTTTGAAGAATTGCACCACGCCTTCGGAAGTGGCTGCCAAGCGCGGCAAAAATATCGAAGACATCTTCGCTTGATCTCGGAGCATTCGATGAGCAATACACAAACTGTCAAAGTCCAACTGGTTCGTAGCCCGATTGGCACCAAAGAATCGCACCGCGCCACTGTCCGTGGCTTGGGTCTGCGCAAGCTCAACTCTGTGAGTGAGTTGCAAGACACGCCTGCCGTGCGCGGCATGATCAACAAGATCAGCTACCTGGTCAAAGTGCTGTAAAGGTTGAAGATGGAACTCAATAACATCAAACACGCCGATGGCGCCAAGCACGCCAAGCGTCGCGTTGGCCG
>CANCUP010000141.1 GCA_947381325.1 Comamonadaceae bacterium | reverse complement strand
CTGATTGGTGCGGCCTATGGCTCTGCGGGCGAGCGCTGCATGGCCATCAGCGTGGCCGTGTTGGTGGGCGATGTGGGCGAGCGCATCATGCCCAAGCTGATTGAACGCACAAAAACCTTGAAAGTGCTCAACGGCACCAACCTGGCCGCCGAAATGGGCCCGATCGTGACCGATATGGCCCACAAACGCATCACCGGTTACATCGAACAAGGCGCCAAAGAAGGCGCCCAACTGTTGGTCGATGGCCGTGTGTTTGACGGCAAACAAGCCGGCGAGGGCTGCGACAACGGGTTCTGGATGGGTGGCACCTTGTTTGACCACGTCACGCCAGAGATGCGCATCTACAAAGAAGAAATTTTTGGCCCCGTCTTGAGCTGCGTGCGCGTGGCCGACTTTGCCCAAGCCGTGGCGCTGATCAACGCCCACGAATTTGGCAACGGCGTGAGTTGCTTCACCAGAGACGGCGGCGTCGCACGCGAGTTTGCGCGTCGCATCCAAGTCGGCATGGTGGGCATCAACGTGCCGATTCCCGTGCCGATGGCGTGGCATGGGTTTGGCGGCTGGAAGAAGAGTTTGTTTGGCGACATGCACGCCTACGGTGAAGAAGGTGTGCGCTTCTATACCAAGCAAAAAAGCGTCATGCAGCGCTGGCCCGACAGCATTGGCAAAGGCGCGGAGTTCGCCATGCCAACGTCTAAGTGATGAGCGACACCCAGTTTGACTACATCATCGTGGGCGCTGGCACGGCTGGCTGTCTGCTGGCCAACCGCCTGAGCGCCAACGCCAGCAAACGGGTGTTGTTGATCGAGGCGGGTCGCCGTGACGATTACCACTGGGTGCACATTCCGGTGGGTTACCTCTACTGCATTGGCAACCCGCGCACCGACTGGCTCTACAACACCGCGGCTGAGGCTGGTCTGAATGGCCGCAGCTTGCGCTACCCGCGCGGCAAGGTGCTGGGCGGTTGCTCGAGCATCAACGGCATGATTTACATGCGTGGCCAAGCGCGTGACTACAACCACTGGGCCGACCTCACGGGCGACGCGCGTTGGCGCTGGGACAACTGCTTGCCGTATTTCAAGCTGCACGAAGACCACCATGGCGGTGCCGATGCGCTGCATGGCGCCAAAGGGACTCGCAGCGAGATGCTGCTCAACGACCGCACGGTGTACGGCGAGACCCTGCGCCACCACATCGCAGGCGGCGAGTGGCGGGTGGAGCGCCAGCGCTTGCGCTGGGAGGTGCTCGACGCCTTTGCCCAAGCCGCCGTGCAAGCCGGCATTCCTGCCACCGACGACTTCAACCGGGGTGACAACGAGGGCGTGGGCTATTTCGAGGTCAACCAAAAGCGGGGCTGGCGCTGGAACACGCCCAAGGCGTTTTTACGCCCCACCTGCTACGCCCGGCCCAACTTTGAACTCTGGACCTCGGCCCAAGTCAGCAAGTTGCTCATGACCACCGATGCCAACGGACAAGCGCACTGCACGGGCGTGGAGGTCTGGACGGGCCAAGGCCATGTCAGCGTCACAGCCCAAGAGTCCGTGGTGTTGAGCGCGGGCAGCATCGGCACACCACAAATTTTGCAGCTTTCGGGCCTGGGCCCCGCAGACTTGCTCAAGCAGCACGGCATTGAGCCGGTGATCGACTTGCCGGGCGTGGGCGCCAACTTGCAAGACCATTTGCAAATTCGCTCGGTCTTCAAGGTGCAAGGCGTGACCACCCTCAACACCATGGCGCACAGCTGGTGGGGCAAGGCCAAGATTGGGCTGGAATACCTGTTCCAACAAAGTGGCCCCATGAGCATGGCGCCGTCGCAACTGGGCGCCTTCACCCGCAGCAACCCGAGCCAGACCTACCCCAACATCGAATACCACGTGCAACCCCTGAGCCTGGATGCGTTCGGCGAACCCCTGCACAGCTTTCCCGCCTTCACCGCCAGCGTGTGCAACCTCAACCCCACCAGCCGTGGCACGGTGCACATCCGCAGCCCGCACTTTGCCGAGGCGCCGCAGATTGCGCCCAACTACCTCAGCACCGCCGAAGACCGGCAAGTGGCGGCCGACTCGCTGCGTGTGACACGGCGCATTGCCGCCCAACCCGCGCTTGCCAAGTACCAACCCGTCGAGTGGAAGCCGGGCGTGCAATACCAAACCGACGACGAGCTGGCCCGCTTGGCAGGCGACATTGCCACCACCATCTTTCACCCCGTGGGCACGGCCCGCATGGGCCGCTTGGATGACCCACTCGCCGTGGTCGACACCGAGCTGCGGGTGCGCGATGGGCGAGGCGGCGTGGTGCGCGGCTTGCGTGTGGTCGATGCCAGCGTGATGCCCACCATCACCAGCGGCAACACCAACAGCCCCACCTTGATGCTGGCCGAAAAAGCCGCCCAGTGGCTGGCCCATGACGCCGCTCAGGGTTGACGCGCACCGGGTAAGCCCGCAAGGGAAACTCCCGAGGATGGGGTCGCCACCGAGACCGTACATTCTCATCACTCGTGACCGCCCCTAGGCGGTTGGCAGAGGGTCCGAGGAGACAAACAAACAGCCCTGCGCACAGGGCGTTGATGGAAAAGGCACCGGTTGATCCCGGTGCCTTTTGCTTTGTAGGCCTGAATCAGCGGTCGATCTCAGACCACAATCCCTGCATGGAACTTTTGATCGCCACCTTCGCCTCTGCGCTGGCTGGTTTTGTGGATTCGATCGTCGGCGGTGGCGGATTGATTTTGCTGCCCGCTCTGTTCGCCGTGTACCCGTCAGCCCCCCCTGCGGCCCTGCTGGGCACCAACAAAAGCGCTTCGGTCTGGGGCACCAGCTTTGCCGCTTGGCAATACAGCCAGCGCGTGCCCCTGCGCTGGCGCGTGCTCTTACCTGCCGCTGTGCTGGCCATGGCCGGGTCTTTTGCAGGGGCTTGGCTGGTGACGCGGGTGTCACCTGACTTTTTGCGTCGCCTCTTGCCTGCGGTGTTGTTCGCGGTGCTGCTCTACACGCTGGCGCGCAAAGACATGGGGCGCCACCACCAACCCCGCTTTGATGGGCGCGCCGAGCTGGGAGCAACGGCCATCGTCGGCGTGACGGTGGGTTTTTACGATGGTTTTTTTGGGCCAGGAACGGGCAGTTTTTTTGTTTTCTTGCTGGTGCGTTGGTTGGGCTACGACTTTTTGAACGCTTCTGTGGCCGCCAAGTTGCTCAACCTCTCCAGCAACGCCGCAGCCTTGGTCCTGTTCACGTGGACGGGGCATGTGTGGTGGCACTTGGCCCTGCCTTTGGCCATGGCCAATGTGGCCGGCAGCTTGCTGGGCACTCGGATGGCACTGCAGCATGGGGCTGGTTTTGTGCGCGGGGTGTTCTTGGTGGTGGTGAGCGCGCTGATTTGCAAAACCAGCTACGACGCGTTTTGGCGTTGACGTGCGGGTTGGGGTTGAGGCTTTCGCTCCGCCGCACCCAGTCTCAGCGCGCTGCGACAGGCGCTGATGCTTTGGGCTTGGCCTCTGACGCGACTTTGTCTGGTGGGCTGGCCTCTGGCACCTCGGGCGGCTTGGGTGGCCAAGTCACACTGGCCACCGGCCTGGGTTTGCCAATCGGTCGGGTGGCTTGGCCTTTTTGCACTGCGTCGATGTCTTCTTGAGCGGGGTATTGCCCCATGATCACAAAATCAAACACCCGCCGCGCAATGGGCGCTGCATTTTGCGCCCCAAAGCCCGCGTTTTCCACCACCATGGCCAAGGCCACCTTGGGGTCTTCGGCGGGCGCGAACGCAATGAACAAGGCATGGTCACGCATGCGCTCGTCGATGTTGGCGGCGTTGTATTTTTCGTTTTGCTTGACGGTGTAGACCTGCGCGGTTCCAGTCTTGCCACCACTGGTGTAGGGCGCGCCCACAAAGCTGCTGGCCGAGGTGCCCTCTAAGTTCACCCCCACCATGGCGTGGCGGATGACCTCCAGGTTTTCCGGTGTCAAAGGCAACTGGCCGATGGGTTCTTTGGCCACCAAGGTGGCCACCTTGGTCTCCACATCGACCACCTCCCGCACCAAGTGCGGCTTCATCTTCAAGCCATTGTTGGCCAAGGTCCCCATGGCGTGCGCAATTTGCAGCATGGTGAAGTTGTTGTACCCCTGACCAATGCCCAGCGAAATCGTCTCGCCCGAGTACCAGCGTTGCTGTTCTGGCTTTTTGTAGGTGGTGCGCTTCCACTCGGTCGAAGGCAGCACGCCGCGCGACTCACCCAAGATGTCGATGCCCGTGATTTGCCCAAAGCCCAAGGGCTTCATTTGTTCATACATGAGGTCAACGCCCATGTCGCGCGCCAAGGTGTAGTAGTAGGTGTCGCACGACTCGACGATGGACTTGTACATGTCCACCATGCCATGTCCGCCCTCTTTGTCGTCCCGGAAACGGTGGTTGCCGAACATGAAGAAGCCAGGATCAGCAATCAGCGCTTTCTCTGACCGTTTGCCGGTTTGCAAAGCGGCCAGCGCCATGAAGGGTTTGTAGGTCGAGCCGGGTGGATAGGTGCCACGCAAGGCTCGGTTGAGCAAGGGCTTGTCAGGTGACTCGTTGAGGGCTTGCCAATTTTCAAAATCAATACCGTCGACAAACAAGTTGGGGTCGAAGGTGGGCTTGCTGACAAACGCCAAGATCTCGCCGGTCTTAGGGTCGAGCGCCACCAAGGCGCCACGCCGTTTGCCGTAGAGGTCTTCGACCAGCTTTTGCAGCTTGATGTCGATGGACAACACCACGCTGTTGCCAGGTATGGCTTGGCTGCTGTTGAGACGACGCACTGCGCGCCCACCGGCCGAGGTCTCCATCTCTTGCACGCCAGTGGTGCCGTGCAATTGGGCTTCGTAGCTTTGCTCGACACCCAGTTTGCCGATGTAGTCGGTGCCACGGTAATTGCCCGAGTCTTCCGACTCTTCGATCTTGGCTTTTTCGGCTTGGTTGATGCGCCCGATGTAGCCAATCACATGGCTGGCCAGCTCGTTGTAGGGGTAGTTGCGAAACAAACGCGCCTTGATCTCGACGCCCGGAAAGCGGTAGCGTTGCGCGGCAAAGCGAGCCACCTCCTCGTCGGTCAGGCGGTTGCGAATGGGCACCGATTCAAAGCTCTTGGATTCGTCCATTTGCTTTTTAAAGCGGCGCTTGTCGCGGCTTTGGATGTCGATCACACCGGCCAATTGCTCGATCAATTCATCCAAGGGAACCACCACCTTGGAAGGCGTGATCTCTAGTGTGTAGGCGGAATAGTTGGTGGCCAAGACCACGCCATTGCGGTCCATGATCACGCCGCGGTTGGGCACGATCGGCACGATGGCCGTGCGGTTGTTTTCGGCTTGCTCGTTCAAGTCGTCGTAGCGAATGACTTGCAAGTAGAACAAGCGCAAGACCAAGACCAAGAAAGCCAGCAAGATGGCTGCCGTCACCACCACCATGCGCGCCCTGAAGCGGCGCAGGTCGCCTTCGATGTTGCGGATGACGCTCATAACGGCCGGGTTTCGTCTGGGTCAGGGGCGCGCCGCTGAGGCGCCAGCAACATCACGCTCACCAAGGGCCACAGCAAGGCCTCAGCGATCGGCGCCAACAACAACTCCCAACCCGGAAACACAGCACCCGAGAGTGAGCGCACCGTCAAAGCCAAGCAATGGGCGGCCAAAAACAAGGGCAACACCTGCATGGCTTGTGAAGGCACAGAAAACCACAACAAGCGTCGGTGCACCATGACGGCCAAAAATCCCAGGCCTGTGTAGGTCAAGGCATGCTGGCCCAGCAAAGCCGATTGGTGCACATCGCTGACGACGCCTAAAAAAAACGCCATGCCAATGCCCACGATGCGGGGTTGGTGGATGCACCAAAACACCATCACCAAGGCCAAGAAATCAGGCACCCATGCGGCATTGCCCACCAAGCTCATGTTGACAACCATGTTGATGAGCAAGGCCACCAACAACGACAAGGCGATGAACCAAGGCTTGGCTGGCAACAGCAGTTGCTGGCCGCGGGGCATGATCATCGGCGGCCTCCTTTGGGTTGCACATAAGGCTGCGGCTTGTCCGCAGGCGGGCGCGGCGGCAATTTGTCGGTCAGCGGATCGAGCACCATCACATGCCGTGCGCCCTGCACCCCCCCCACCGGCTCGCACAAGATGCGGGCAAAGACTGTTTCTGCGCGCCGCTCGACCTTGGTCACCTTGGCCACCGGAATGCCCGAGGGGTACACGCCATCCACACCGCTGGTCGACAACATGTCGCCCACTTCGATGTCAGCGTTGGTGGCCATGAACCGCAGTTCCAGCAATGGCGCGCCCCCGGCCTCCCCAAAAGCCACGCCACGCGCACCGGTGCGGGTGTTGAGCACAGGGATCGAGTGTTCACGGTCGGTCACCAAGGTCACCTCGCTCACCAAGGGCAGCACGCGGGTGACCTGGCCCAAGATGCCGCGCTCATCCATCACGGGAGAGCTCGGTTTGATGCCGTACGTGAGGCCTTTGTCGATGATCAATTTACGGGTGTAAGGGTCTGCGGCGTCGTACAACACCTCGGCGGTCACGCCCGTGGTTTCTAGACGCTCACGCAGGCCCAGCAATTCACGCAGTTGATGGTTCTCCAATGCCAGCTGCTCCACCTTGCCAGAGCGCTGCGCTTGCACCAGCAATTGCTGACGCGCCTGCCATTCGGCCGCTTGTGCCACGTCGCGCGCTTGCATGTACTCGTTGCCGAACTCGACCAACATTTGCGGGCGCAAAGCCAACCATTGCACCGGATACAAGCCCACAGAGAGCACAGCGCGAATCGGCTGGGTCACGCCAAAGCGAACATCGGCCACCATCAACAGCACCGACAAGGCGCTGAAGAACAAGAGTTTGGAGATGGCCGACGGGCCTTGTTTGAAAAAGGCCGGTGGCGATCGGTCCAGCGTACCAAGTGGCATGGCTTGCCGAACTCAGTCTGAGGCGCCGACCATCGGCTTATTCGCTGGTGAAGATCGAGCCCAAACGCTCCATGCGCTCCAGGGCCAAGCCACAACCGCGCACCACACAGGTCAGCG
>CANCUP010000140.1 GCA_947381325.1 Comamonadaceae bacterium | reverse complement strand
GCGGATGTCCTGGTTGTGGTGCATGCCCATGATGACCGAGCCCGCGCCCAAGAACAGCAGTGCCTTGAAAAAAGCATGCGTCATCAGGTGGAATACCGCCACCGAATAGGCCGACGCGCCCAAGGCCACCGTCATGTAGCCCAACTGCGACAAGGTGGAGTAAGCCACCACGCGCTTGATGTCGTTTTGAATCAGGCCTAAAAAGCCCATGAACAAGGCCGTGATGGCACCGATCACCAAGATGAAGTTGAGCGCGGTGTCGGACAGCTCAAACAAAGGCGACATGCGGGTGACCATGAAGATGCCCGCAGTCACCATGGTGGCGGCGTGGATCAAAGCAGAAATGGGCGTGGGGCCTTCCATCGAGTCGGGCAACCACACATGCAGCGGAAATTGGGCTGACTTGCCCATGGCGCCAATGAACAGGCAGATGCAGATCACGGTCACCAGCATCCAGTCGGTGCCGGGGAAGGTGATGGTGCCCAACTCGGCCGCTTTGGCAAAGGCCTCGGTGTAGTTCAAGGTGCCGGCATAGGCCACGATCAAGCCAATGCCCAAGATGAAACCAAAGTCACCCACGCGGTTGACCAAGAAGGCTTTCATGTTGGCAAAGATCGCAGTGGGTTTGTTGAACCAAAAACCGATCAACAGATACGACACCAAGCCCACGGCTTCCCAGCCAAAGAACAGTTGCAGCATGTTGTTGCTCATGACCAGCATCAACATGGAGAAAGTGAACAGCGAGATGTACGAGAAGAAGCGGTTGTAGCCCTCGTCTTCTTCCATATAGCCAATGGTGTAGAGGTGAACCATCAAGGAGACGAAGGTGACCACGCACATCATCATGGCGGTCAAGCCGTCGACCAAGAAACCCACTTCCATTTTCAAACCACCCACCACCATCCAGGTGTAGAGGGTCTCGTTGAAGCGGGCGCCATCGAGGGCCACGCTCTGGAGCGTCATGGCAGACAACACAAAGGCGATGAACACGCCAAGAATGGTCAAGGTGTGTGTGACGCGGCGACCGATCCAGTTGCCACCGAAACGGGTGCCAAACAGACCCGCCAAGGTGGAGCCAACCAGTGGCGCCAGCGGAACGGCCAGCAAGGTAGATGCGTGGAGGGTTGCAGTCATGGTGTCAGGTCTCCCGCAGGGCCGCCCCAAGGCAGACCTGAGCCCCTTTGGGGGGCAGTGAATACACAAAGTGATGAACGTGGGGGCTTCATGTCAGCCCTTGAGCGTGTTGAGTTCATCCACGTTGATGCTGGACTTGTTGCGGAACAACTGCACCAGAATCGCCAAGCCGATGGCCGACTCAGCAGCCGCCACGGTCAAGATGAAGAAGACGAAGATTTGACCGTTCAAGTCGCCCAGGTAATACGAGAACGCCACGAAGTTCATGTTGACCGCCAGCAACATCAGCTCGATCGCCATCAACAACACGATGAGGTTTTTACGGTTCAAAAAGATGCCGGTCACCGACAAGGCGAACAAAATCGCGCCCAGGGTGAGGTAGTGGCCTAAGGTGATGCTCATGCGGGTTTCTCCTGCTCGGGGGCGGGCTCTGCGGCGGGTTGAACCGCTGCCATCTTGACCAAGGACACACGGTCACGCGCTTTGACGCGCACCTGCTGGCTGGGGTCTTGGGTCTTGGTGTCTTTGCGGGCACGCAAAGTCAAGGCGATGGCGGCAATCAAGGCCACCAACAAAATGATCGCGGCCACTTGCACGGGGTAGAGGTACTCGGTGTAGAGCAACACGCCCAAGGCCTTGGTGTTGGAGACTTGCGCCACCACCACATGGCCCACATCGAGGGCTGGCGACGCAGCGGCTCCCGCCGATGCTGCGTCAACCGGTGCTGTCACCGCCACAGGCGTGACCACTGTAGGCCAGGCCGACACATGCGGCACGCTGGTGCGAAAACCGCCCAACAACACCGCAGCGAGTTCGAGCGCAATCACCGCGCCCACCGTGGCGGCCAAGGGAAAGTGCGTCCAAAAACCTTGGCGGATGCTGTCGAGGTTGATGTCGAGCATCATCACCACAAACAAGAACAAGACCATCACAGCACCCACATAAACCAGCACCAAGGCGATGGAGAGGAACTCAGCGCGCAGCAGCATCCACACGCCAGACGCCTGGAAGAACGCCAGCACCAAGTACAGGGCGGCATGCACGGGGTTGCGCGCCGTGATGACGCGAAATGCAGCAAACAGCAAGATGGCTGAGAACGCGTAAAAAAGAGCCGATTGAACGTCCATCATGAAATCTTTCAACGGTATTTGGCGTCAGCAGCTTTATTGGCCGCAATCTCGGGTTCGTAGCGGTCGCCCACAGCCAGCAACATCTCTTTGGTGAAGTACAGGTCACCGCGTTTTTCGCCGTGGTACTCAAAGATGTGGGTTTCAACGATCGAGTCGACCGGGCAGCTCTCTTCGCAGAAACCGCAGAAGATGCATTTGGTCAGGTCGATGTCATAGCGTGTGGTGCGGCGGCTGCCATCGGCACGTTGGTCCGACTCGATGGTGATGGCCATGGCCGGGCACACGGCTTCGCACAGCTTGCAAGCGATGCAACGCTCTTCACCGTTTTCGTAGCGACGCAATGCGTGCAGGCCACGGAAACGCGGCGACAAGGGCGTTTTTTCTTCTGGGAACTGCACGGTGATGCTGCGCGAGAACATGTACTTGCCCGTCAAGGCCATGCCTTTGAACAGCTCGGTCAGCAAGAAGCTCGACAGAAAGTCGCGCAACGAGAAAGGGGCGGAAT
Organism: Comamonadaceae bacterium; assembly: GCA_947381325.1. Taxonomy (GTDB): domain Bacteria; phylum Pseudomonadota; class Gammaproteobacteria; order Burkholderiales; family Burkholderiaceae_C; genus Limnohabitans. Next base: position 4,329 of record CANCUP010000140.1, on the reverse strand, counting down.
GTGTTGTTGTGGTCATGATTGGTCTCATCAGTTCCAGATGTTCCATGGGGTCTGCATCCAGACACCCACCACCAGCAACCAAACCAAGGTCACGGGAATGAAGACTTTCCAGCCCAAACGCATGATCTGGTCATAGCGGTAGCGCGGGAAGGTGGCACGCACCCACAGGAACATGGTCACGACCACAAAGGTCTTGATGGCGAGCCAAATCCAGCCGGGCACCCAATTGAACAGCGCGTGGTCGATGGGTGAGAGCCAACCGCCCAAAAACATCACCACGGTCAACATCGAGACCAAGATCATGTTGGCGTATTCGGCCAAGAAGAACATGGCAAACGACATGCCCGAGTACTCGATCATGTGACCGGCGACGATTTCAGACTCGCCTTCCACCACGTCAAACGGGTGACGGTTGGTCTCGGCCAAGCCAGAGATGAAATAGACCAAGAAGATGGGCAACAAAGGCAACCAGTTCCATGACAGGAAGGTCAGGCCTTTGTCGGCCATCATGCCTTTGGCTTGTCCCATCACGATGTCGCTCATGTTGAGGCTGGCAGACACCATCAAGACGATCACAAAGCAAAAGCCCATGGCGATTTCGTAGCTGACCATTTGGGCCGAAGCACGCATGGCGCCCAAGAAGGCGTATTTGGAGTTGGAGGCCCAACCCGCAATGATCACGCCGTAGACCTCGAGCGAGGTGATGGCCATCAAAAACAACAAGCCGGCATTGACGTTGGCCAAGGCCACATCAGGGCCAAACGGCACAACCGCCCAAGCGGCCAGCGCGGGCATGATGGTCATGATGGGCCCAAGCAAGAACAAGCCGGTGGAAGCTTGGGTCGGCACAATGATTTCTTTGGTCAACAGCTTGAGCGCGTCGGCAATCGGCTGCAACAAGCCACCGGGGCCGGTGCGGTTGGGGCCTTTGCGGATTTGGGTGTAGCCAATGGCTTTGCGCTCCCACAGCGTGAGGTAAGCCACGCAGCCCATCAAGGGCAGGAGCACCACCACAATCTTGAGCAGCGTCCAGAGCACCGGCCAAGCCATGGTGGTCCACCAGGCTTGCGTCGACAGGGCCAGGCCTGCGTTGAAAATTGTGTCACCCATCACAGACCTCCTTGCTTGGCATCGGCTGTGAGCTGCAGCGACGGCGCGCGACGCACCAAGCTGTCGAGCTGGTAGATCGCAGCGGTCGCAGGCTGGCCTGCGGCTGGGGTCACGTCCACAGCTGCACTGCAGGTGTTGGACAACAACGCTGCCATGTTGGCAGGCATGGCCTGGGCGCGCACTTCGTCAATCGTCTCGAAGGCAAAACCTGGCACATGCAACATCGATCCCAAGACGCGCAAGACTTTCCAAGCCGGACGGGTTTCGCCCAGGGGCTTGACCACGCCGTGGAAGCTTTGCACACGACCTTCGGTGTTGATGAAGGTACCCGCTGTTTCGGTGAAGGGCGAGATGGGCAACAGCACATCGCTGATGTCCAGGTTGGCTTTGAACGGTGACAAGGTGACCACCATCTCGGCTTGACCGATCGCTTGTGCAGCCGCAGCACCGTTGGCAGCGTCAGCAGCAGGTTCGGTGTTGAGCAAGACCACGGCTTTCAAACCACCGGCCAACATCTGGCCCGCATTCAGGCCACCAGCCACCGGCAAGGCACCCACCACTTGGGCACCCACGGTGTTGGCAGCTTCGCCGAGATAACCCACGGTGGCACCCGTTTGCGCGCCAATCCAGTTGGCCAAGCTCAGCAAGCTCGATGCGTGCGCATGGTGCGCTGCGGCATTGCCCAACACAATGGCTTTGCGCTCACCACCCGTCAAGGACTTGGCGATGGCTTGCGCTTGTGGGTGGCTGGCATTGCCGGCCACCGGTGCAGCAGCACCCGTGATGGCACCCACCGCAGCGGCCACATCGGCCAAGGCTTGCACCCAGTGGGCAGCGTCTGCCAACAAGGTGTTGGCCACCGGCATGGCCCAGTCGTAGGACTGCGCGTTCAAGGCATTCAGCTTGGCACCGTTGCGCACCGCTTGGCGCAGGCGTTGTGCCATCAAAGGCTGGTCTTTGCGGATGTTGCTGCCCACCACCAACACACGCTGCAATGTGCTCAGCGATGCCAATGAAGTACCCAACCAACGCACTTGCCCGTCGTGTTGGAAGTCTGCGGCACGCAAACGCGTGTCGATGTTTTGGCTGCCTAAGCCGCGCATGAGAGACGCGGCCAGGAACAACTCTTCGGCAGTGCTGTGCGGACTGGCCAAGGTGCCGATGGCCTGTGCACCGTGCTGGGCTTTGACACCTTGCAGGCCATTGGCCACGTATTCCAAGGCGGTTTGCCAATCCACTTCTTTCCACGCACCACCTTGCTTGAGCATGGGGGTGGTCAAGCGGTCGGCGCTCTCTAAGGCTTCGTAGCTGAAGCGGTCGCGGTCGGCGATCCAGCACTCGTTGACATCTTCGTTTTCCAAGGGCACGACACGCAGGACTTGGTTGTTCTTGACTTGAACAATCAAGTTGGCGCCAGTGGCGTCGTGCGGGCTGACCGACTTGCGACGGCTCAGCTCCCAGGTGCGGGCCTGGTAGCGGAAGGGTTTGCTGGTCAAGGCGCCGACGGGACAAATGTCGATCATGTTGCCCGACAACTCAGAGTCGACCGACTGGCCGACAAAGGTTTCAATCTCGGCATGCTCACCGCGGTGTGACATGCCCAGCTCCATGATGCCGGCCACTTCTTGGCCAAAGCGCACGCAACGGGTGCAGTGGATGCAACGGCTCATCTCTTGCATGCTGATGAGCGGGCCCACGTCTTTGTGGAACACGACGCGTTTTTCTTCTTCGTAGCGCGAGGTCGAACCGCCATAACCCACGGCCAAATCTTGCAACTGGCATTCACCGCCTTGGTCGCAAATCGGGCAATCGAGCGGGTGGTTGATGAGCAAAAACTCCATCACCGACTTTTGGGCTTTGACGGCCTTGTCGCTCTTGGTGCGCACGACCATGCCTTGGGTCACCGGTGTGGCGCAGGCAGGCATGGGTTTGGGGGCTTTTTCCACATCGACCAAACACATGCGGCAGTTGGCCGCAATGCTGAGCTTCTTGTGATAGCAGAAGTGGGGGATGTAGGTGCCCGCCTTTTCAGCCGCATGCATGACCATGCAGCCTTCTTGGACTTCTACCTTTTTGCCGTCGAGTTCGATTTCAACCATGGTGCTTATCCGTCAAACGTACGCCGGGACCATGCAGGTCTTGTGCGTGATGTGGTGTTCAAATTCTTGGCGGAAGTGTTTGAGCATGCCGCGCACAGGCATGGCGGCGGCGTCACCCAAGGCGCAAATCGTGCGCCCCATGATGTTTTCCGCCACGTTGTCCAACAAGTCCATGTCGCTGGGTCGGCCCTCGCCGCGCTCCAAGCGATCCACCATGCGCCACAGCCAACCGGTGCCTTCGCGGCAGGGTGTGCATTGGCCACACGATTCGTGCATGTAGAAATAACTCAGGCGCTGCAGGCTCTTGACCATGCAGCGGGAGTCGTCCATCACGATGACCGCGCCCGAACCCAACATCGAGCCGGCTTTGGCGATCGAGTCGTAGTCCATGGTGCAGTCCATCATGATGCTGGCAGGCAACACAGGGGCAGATGATCCGCCAGGAATCACGGCTTTGAGTTGACGGCCTTGGCGCACGCCACCGGCCAACTCCAGCAATTTGGAGAACGGTGTGCCCATGGGGATTTCGTAATTGCCAGGACGCTCGACGTCGCCACTGATCGAGAAGATCTTGGTGCCGCCGTTGTTGGGCTTGCCGCATTCGAGGTAAGCCTGCCCACCGTTGCGAATGATCCACGGCACGGCCGCGAAGGTTTCGGTGTTGTTGATGGTGGTGGGTTTGCCGTACAAACCAAAGCTGGCGGGGAACGGTGGCTTGAAACGGGGTTGACCCTTCTTGCCTTCGAGCGACTCCAACAATGCGGTTTCTTCGCCGCAGATGTAGGCGCCAAAACCATGGGCCGCATGCAACTGGAAGCTGAAGTTCGAGCCCATGATGCGATCACCCAAAAAACCAGCGGCACGCGCTTCTTCAAGGGCCGCTTCGAAGCGTTCGTAGGTTTGGAAAATTTCGCCGTGGATGTAGTTGTAGCCCACGCTGATGCCCATGGCATAGGCGGCGATGGCCATGCCTTCGATCACGATGTGCGGGTTGTGCTGCAAGATCTCACGGTCTTTGCAAGTGCCCGGCTCACCCTCGTCGGAGTTGCACACCAAATACTTTTGACCGGGGAACTGGCGGGGCATGAAGCTCCACTTCAAGCCGGTGGGAAAACCCGCG
>CANCUP010000139.1 GCA_947381325.1 Comamonadaceae bacterium | reverse complement strand
GCTTGGGGGTAAGCGCTCAAGGTGTCGCTGCTGCGGCCTGCGGCCACGGCCTCAAACGCAGCCTCACCCGCCAAGGCGCCGCTCTTGATGGCCGCATGGCTGCCCTTGATGCGTGCGGCGTTCATGTAGCCCGCGTCGCAACCCACCAGTGCACCACCGGGGAAGGCTGTTTGGGGCAGGGCTTGCGGCGTGCCGTTGTTGATGGCGCGTGCGCCATAGCCAATGCGTTTGCCGCCTTCTAAATGTGCGCGAATGCTGGGGTGGGTTTTCCAGCGCTGCATTTCTTCAAACGGGCTGAGCCAGGGGTTTTGGTAGTCCAGGCCCAGCACAAAGCCCAGGGTGACTTTGTTGTCTTCGAGGTGGTACAAAAAGCCGCCCCCAAAGGTGTCGTCTTGCATGGGCCAGCCCGAGGTGTGCACCACCAAGCCCGGCTTGGCTTTGGCGGGGTCGACTTCCCACAGCTCTTTGATGCCAATGGCAAACGTCTGTGTGTCGCGGCCTTCGTTGAGTTGGTACTTGGCAATCACTTGCTTGCCCAAGTGGCCGCGTGCGCCTTCGGCAAACACGGTGTACTTGGCGTGCAGCGCCATGCCGAGCTGGAAGTTGTCGGTGGGTTCTCCGTCTTTGCCAATGCCTAAATTGCCGGTGGCAATGCCCTTGACCGATCCATCGTCGTGGTACAGCACCTCAGCAGCCGTGAAGCCCGGAAAAATTTCTACGCCAATGGATTCGGCATGCGCTGCCATCCACTTCACCACATTGCTCAGCGACACCACATAGCAACCGTCGTTGTGGAAGTTGCGTGGCATCAGCCAGTGGGGGGTGCGGGTGGCGCCGGTTTCGGACAGCACCAGCAAGTCGTCGCCCGTGACCGGTTGGTTCAGGGGGCAGCCGAGTTCTTTCCAGTTGGGGATCAACTCGTTCATGGAGACAGGGTCCATCACCGCGCCCGACAAAATGTGTGCCCCGGGCTCTGAGCCTTTTTCAAGCACCACCACCGACACGTCTTTGCCGCTGTCGTTGGCCAGTTGCTTGATGCGAATGGCACAGGCCAGGCCGCTGGGGCCGCCGCCGACCACGACCACGTCGTAGTCCATGGCTTCTCGCGGGCCGAACTGGGCCAGGATGTCTTGGGGTGTCATGTCTTCTCACTCGGTTGTCTGAATTGCGACGGATTTTATGCGGTGTCTTGAGGGCGACATCTGGCGTGCTTGTCATAATGAAACGTCACACATTCAGGAGTCGTTCATGGCGTACAGCATTGATTTATCGGGTCGCGTGGCCTTGGTCACCGGCGCATCCAGTGGCCTGGGTGCGCAGTTTGCCAAAACCCTCTCGCGTGCCGGCGCTGCGGTGGTCTTGGCCAGCCGCCGTGTGGAAAAGCTCAAAGCATTGCGCGCCGAGATCGAGGCCGAAGGCGGCGACGCCCATGTGGTGGCCTTGGATGTGACCGATTTAGACAGCATCAAATCTGCTGTGGCCCATGCCGAAACCGAAGTGGGCAGCATCGACATCTTGGTCAACAACTCGGGCGTGAGCACCATGCAGCGCGTGCAAGACGTGACCGAAGAAGACTTTGACTTTGTGTTCAACACCAACGTCAAAGGCTCATTTTTTGTGGCCCAAGAAGTGGGCAAGCGCATGCTGGCGCGCGCCAAGGGCGCCGCACCTGGCAGCTACACCGGCGGGCGCATCATCAACATTGCCTCGGTGGGCGGGCTCAAGGTGTTGCCACAAATTGGCGCCTACTGCATGAGCAAAGCGGCTGTGGTGCAAATGACCAAGGTGTTGGCCATGGAGTGGGGGCGTTTTGGCATCAACGTCAACGCCATTTGCCCGGGCTACATCGACACCGAGATCAACCACCACCACTGGCAAACCGAGCAAGGCCAAAAGTTGGTCAATATGTTTCCGCGCAAACGTGTGGGTCAGGTGCAAGACCTCGATGCTTTGTTGGTGATGTTGGCCAGTGCAGAAAGCAACTTCATCAACGGCGCCATCATGACCGCGGACGATGGGTTTTCTTTATGAAGTTTGAAATTCCCGCGCACAAAAAACTGGTGCACCAAATGACCATCCCCATCCGCTGGGGCGACATGGACGCCATGGGCCATGTGAACAACACCACCTACTTCAGGTATTTAGAAACCATCCGCATCGATTGGTTTCAAGCCATCGGCGCAGCGCTCAACCCCGCTGGCTGTGGCCCGGTGATCGTCAATGCGTTTTGCAACTTTTACAAACAGCTTGAATACCCCGGCGATGTGCTGATGAAGATGTACACCAGCGACCCTGGCCGCACCACGTTTGAGTCGTGGGCCACCATGGAGTTGGCCAGCCAACCGGGGCAGATTTATGCCGCCGGTGGTGCCACCACCATTTGGGTGGATTTTCCGAAGCAAAAGGCAGTGGAGTTGCCAGACTGGGTGCGAGAGTTGGTGGGGGTTTGAGGATGTGGGCTATCAGTAGGTATCCATAATCGCTGTGGAAATAAGGCCGAAATTGCCTGCAATGTCCATTTGTTTGAATTGGTATGTGTGGTTTTCAAAGCCAACATTAACAGTCACTTTTGGCCCATCAAGATGGTGCCATGTCGGATTAGCGGGAGTAGTGACCCAAAGTGTGGCACCTGATTCAACGCCCGTTAGTTCTACTTCATTGTCTCCAAACTTTAAAAGGTCTCCTCCAACATGGTTGTCAAAATAATCTGTTTTGCCGTCAAAAAGAAGCTGGCCTGGTTTTTCCGTGTCCAGTGAGAACACCTTCGACCATTCGGGGCTCACCAAATCGCCGTTGATTTGCTGCACATGGTAGGTGTGGGTGCCCTCAGTCAAGGACAAACCGGCTTGGCCATCGATGGTTGATCCTGTGTTCCAGACGGTGTCATCGTCTATTCTGTATTGCCAGGTTGCGCCATCGGCCAAGCCTTGAACCAAGGCCAGGTTGTTGTTCGTGATGCCGTCTGAATCGCTGATGCCAGCGTCCGTGTTCAGCTTGAGTGATGCAACAGGTATAGAGCTTGTTGTGTCGAGTGTGAAATGGAACAAAGCACTGGTGCCCGCATTGCCCGCTGTATCTGTTTGTTTCACTTGGTAAGTGTGCTCGCCCGATTCAAGGTCAAAAGTTGTGCCTACACCGTCGTGCCATTCTCCGTCGTCGACTTGGTATTGCCAAGTGGCGCCGTTTTCTAGGTCATTGACGTTGACTAATTTGCCTGTGGTGATGCCGTCGTTTGGGCTGCTGCCGGTGTCGGCGGCAAGGCTCAGTGAGGGCGCAGCAGCTGTGGTGTCCAGCGTGAAGGTGTAGCTGTTCGTGGGGCCGGTGTTGCCTGCTGTGTCTGTTTGGCGCACGTAATAGGTGTGTGCAACTTGGTCTTCAGAGAGCGTGAAGCTAGAGCCTGTGCCATCCATCCATTGCGTGTCGTCTACCGAGCCGCTTTCGCTGACCACTTGGTATTGCCACGTGCCGCCGAATTCGAGGCCTAGAACATTGACGGTGGCGGTGTTGGTGATGCCGTCATGTGGGTCATAGCCAGTGTCGCCATACAGACGAAGAACAGGCGCTATGGGTGCGGTGGTGTCTGGGGGTGGTGCTGAGTTTGAGGAGGGGTTGGTTCCGTTGACGAGTTTGTCGATCTGCGAGGCATCGCTTTTGCTGAATTGCCCAGCGTCGATGGCCGACTGCATGGCTTGTTGCAGGGTTTGCGCCGCTTCAGGCTGGATGCCTTGGCTACTTATCAGAAGGGACAGGTTGGCGGCGATGGCGTGGGTGCTTTGGCCGGTGTTTTGTTCGATCCACGACAGCATGTTGAGGGCAATGCCGTAGGAGTTTTCTGTGCTGACTTGTTGGCCAGAGGTGTCCACCGTGGGGAGCACCTCGGCGCTCAGCAAGTCTTCTGTGCCCAAGAATGTTTGGGCAATGAGTGTGTTGGCGGCATCAATGTCTGCGGCGTTGGGCACGTTGACTTCTGTGCCATTGGCTGATGCCCCTGCCTTGACGGCTGCCAAGTTGGTGAGCGTAGTGATGTTGACGGTGGCACTGCTGACGCTTGTGCTGCTTTGAAGGTTGACCGCTGCCAGCAAGCTGGTCAAGTCTTTGGTCTGTCCTGTAGCCTCGTCAACGTAGGTGGCATTTTGGGTGTTGGTGGGGTCTACGTCATAGACCTTGAGCAGCATGGCGCCGCTGTAGGCGCTGCTGAGGGTCAGGGTGTAGCTGCCATCGTTGGCCACTTGGGCTTTGCCCAAGCTGTTGCCTTGGTCGTCAAAGGCTTGCACCCACAAGTCGCCGTTGCCGTTGCTGGTGATGGGGCCTGCGAAGACGCTGCCCCTGAGCGCAATGCCTTGAACGGAGGTCTGTGCAGTGGGCGGCGAGTCTGTGCTGGAACCGCTGCCAGTGCTTGTGTCCGTCCCTGCGACAGGGCTTGCGCCTGTGCGTGAGTCAGCCGAAGCCACCGCCATGCCTGTCAAAGCGGCCAGACCTTGTTGGAGGGGGCTCAGGCTCAGGCCAACGGCTTCGTTGACGGCCAAATTGCCAAACTGAGGGGTTTGCAGCAGGGCCAAATGGGTGGCTTGGTTGGGGGAGAGGTCGGGTGCCCAAATGATCTGGTCTTGCCCTTGCACCTGCACGGCTGGGGTGCTGGCGGTGACCACGCCGATCTGTGTGTCGCTGAGCGAGACTGCATAGCTGGCGCTGGACTCATGGGCTGACGGGGCAATTGGTGGGGAGGGGGTGTTGGTGGCGTCTGGGGGGTTGTCGTTGGCAAAGAAGCCGCTGAGTTCCAGCACGGGCTCGTCATCGACCTCCACCAGGAGGTTTTGACCCTTGCGAACGAGCTTTTGCGCTTTGGGTATCTCGCCGGTCTGGGTATCAAGCAAGGCGTACATCTGCTTGGGCTGAGCGGCGATGACCTGTTGGCGGGTGGTCGTCCCTTGGGAGGTGTCAATTTGACCGATTTGTTGGGTGGTTTTGACGTTTTTGGAACTTGTAACGTCTGACGCGGCAATGGCTTGGATGGTGAATTGAGACATGGTAAAACTCCTAATGAGAGCTAACAGTCTAATTCAAAAGTAACTAATTGGTATCTGTTTTATGTTTTATTGGGTGAGAAATTGACGATAAAAAACTACAAAAAATCCAAGGCTAAGCGCAGCGTGCTCATTTGGGCTTGGAGACACGCCCCAGCAGGTAAAACTCTGGATTGGGCATCATGCTGCTGAAGCTGGCCATGCGGTTGCTCAGGCCAAAAAAGGCAGTGATGGCGGCAATGTCCCAAATGTCTTCGTCGTTGAAACCATGGGCGTGCAAGGCGGCAAAGTCCGCATCTTCTACCGTGTCGCTGTGCAAGCACACCTTCATGGCAAAGTCGAGCATGGCGCGTTGGCGTGCTGTGATGTCGGCCTTGCGGTAGTTGACGGCCACTTGGTCGGCCACCAACGGCTTTTTCTCGTAAATGCGCAGAATCGCACCGTGTGCCACCACGCAGTACAAGCAGTTGTTGGCCGCGCTGGTGGTGGTGACGATCATCTCTCGGTCACCCTTGGTCAAGTTGCTGTCGCGCCCCACGGTCTCGGGCAGCATCAAGGCATCGTGGTACGCAAAGAACGCACGCCATTCGGCCGGGCGACGGGCCAAGGCCAAAAACACGTTGGGGACAAAGCCCGCTTTGTCTTGCACTTCCAGTATCTTGGTGCGAATGTCTTCGGGCAGGTCTGTGAGTTCAGGGTGGGGGTAGCGTTGCATGTGGTGGTGTGCTGAGGGCGCTGTTGAAGGTTTAAGGTTTGGCGAAATAAGTGACCTGTGGCAACTTGGCAAAGTGCGCGTCGCAAGTGATGAGCTGTGCACCTTTGTATTGCGCCGTGGCGTACACAATGGCATCTGCTGTTGCTAATTTGTGTTCGCGGTGTAATGACGCAGCGAACAAGGCAATGTGGGTGTCGAGTGGAACGACTTGACACTTTTGGGTATACGCCAGCACTTGATCGGCTTCATCTTCGCCCACTTCGCGAGCCATCCACTTGGCAAGTTCCAACTGAACCATGGTTGGCACGATGCAATGCTTTTGATCCGGAAAATGAGCGCCAATTTTTCTGCCCAAGGGGCTGTCGATCAACCATTCCACCCACGCAGAGGTATCGACCACACAAAGTGGCGAGGAGGTGCTCAAACCCGGTCCTTGCGGTCACGTACGTTGTGCGTCTTGGCCCCTTTGGCAATGCCCCGCAATTGATTCAATTCAGGCGCGGGCATCATCAGCATGCCTTTGCCTTTTGGGATGAAAACAAACTCTTGGCCTGCTTCCCAATGCTGTTCTTCTCGAACGGCCTTGGGGATAGAGATTTGGAACTTGCTCGACAGAGTGGTAGTGATGGATTGCATGGTGTTTTGATCGATCGGACTTTGGTAAGAATACAAGGTTTTGTAGCCCTTGTCACGCTGCTTTCTTAACCTACCAACAACTTGTGCACCAAGTCGGCTGGCCATTTGAAATATCAACTGGACGTTACAGGCGACGTTCATCGTTCATTCTTCTAAAAGACTATTTGTGCAAAGGGCAGTGGCACCGTGTTGTGTTGTCTGTATCTTTTGCCGCGGCCATCAGACGATTGAATGAATCTTCTGTATCCTATTTGATACAATCAAGGGAAGCTGCTGTGAAAGCGATCTACACAACGCCAATTTTTGATGCTTGGTTTTCGGCTTTGCGTGATCGCAGGCTGGCGCGGCTGATTCAAGTTCGTATCGATCGTGCTGAGGATGGAAATTTCGGGGATAGCAAACCGGTAGGCGCTGGCGTTTCAGAGATGAGGATTCACCATGGCGCTGGCTATCGCGTGTATTTCATGCACAGAGGCTTGGATATTTTGATTTTGCTGGCTGGCGGCGACAAAGCATCACAAGACAAAGACATCGCCAGTGCTTTGCGCTTGGCGCAAGAGATCAAGGAGAGTTATTCATGAGCAAAACCAGTCTTCGCAAATGGGACAGCGCCGAACACCTCAAGACGGAAGAGGATATGGCGCTTTATCTTGAGGCCAGTTTGCAAGAGGCTGGGGATGATGCGGCATTCATCGTCAAAGCGCTTGGAAACATCGCGCGTGCCAAAGGTATGTCGCAACTTGCCAGAGACACGGGGCTTGG
>CANCUP010000138.1 GCA_947381325.1 Comamonadaceae bacterium | reverse complement strand
ATCGCTGCCAAGCGCTTGTCGGCGGACGTGTTCAACCTCGACATCGCGCGCTCTTCGGCCAGCAAAGGTGAGTCGCTGCTCGACACCATCGCCAACCTGAGCGCCATGGCTGCTGATATTTTTGTGGTGCGCCACAGCGAGTCGGGCGCGCCCTACCTCATTGCCGAACACGTGGCACCGCATGTGCACGTGGTCAACGCCGGTGACGGGCGTCATGCCCACCCCACCCAGGGCTTGCTGGACATGTACACCATCCGGCATTACAAAAAAGACTTCACCCACCTCACCGTGGCCATCGTGGGCGACGTGCTGCACTCGCGGGTGGCGCGCTCCGACATCCACGCACTCACCACCCTGGGCTGTGCCGAGGTGCGGGTGGTCGGCCCCAAGACCTTGGTACCGGGCGACTTGGCGCAAATGGGCGTCAAGGTGTTCAATAACCTCGAAGACGGCATCCGTGGCTGCGATGTGGTGATCACCTTGCGCTTGCAAAACGAGCGCATGAGCGGCGCTCTGCTGCCTTCCAGCCAAGAATATTTCAAAGCCTTTGGCCTCACGCCAGAGAAACTCCAACTGGCCAAACCCGACGCCATCGTCATGCACCCAGGCCCGATCAACCGCGGCGTCGAGATCGACTCGGCGGTGGTCGACGGCCCGCAAAGCGTGATCTTGTCGCAGGTGACCTTTGGCATCGCCGTGCGCATGGCGGTCATGTCCATCATGGCGGGGAATGAAGCATGAACATCCTGATTCAACATGGTCGCGTCATCGACCCAGTCTCTGGCCTCGACCAAACCGCCGATGTGGCGGTGGCGGGCGGCCGCATCGTGGCCATCGTCCAAGCGGGTGATGTTTTGCCCGCTGGTTTCTCCCCCGAGCAACGCATCGACGCCACAGGCTGCATCGTGGCGCCTGGCTTGGTGGACCTGCAAGTGCGTTTGCGCGAGCCCGGCTATGAGCACGAGGGCATGCTCGACTCCGAACTCAACGCTGCTGTGGCTGGTGGTGTGACCAGCTTGGTCTGCCCGCCCGACACCGACCCGGTGCTCGACGAGCCTGGATTGGTGGAAATGCTGCGCTTTCGCGCCGACAAACTGCACCGCGCCCACGTCTTCCCGCTCGGTGCGTTGACCCGTGGCTTGAAGGGTGATGTGTTGACCGAGATGGTCGAACTCACGCAGGCCGGTTGCGTGGGCTTCAGCCAGGCCGAGGTGGCCCTGGCCAACACCCAGGTGCTGCAACGCGCACTGCAATATGCCGCCACGTATGGCTACACCGTGTGGTTGCGGCCTCAAGAATTGCATTTGGGCAAAGGCGTGGCCGCCAGCGGCCCACTGGCCACGCGTCTGGGCTTGAGCGGTGTGCCGGTGGCGGCTGAAACCATTGCCTTGCACACCATCTTTGCCCTCATGCGTGCCACCCAAGCGCGCGTGCATTTGTGTCGCATCTCCAGCGCTGAAGGCGTTGAGCTGGTGCGTGCGGCGAAGCTGGAAGGCTTGCGCGTGACCGCAGATGTCAGCATCAACTCCTTGCATCTGACCGACCACGACATGGGCTACTTTGACAGCCGTGCCCGTGTGACGCCCCCGCTGCGTCAGCAACGTGACCGCGATGCTTTGCGTGCCGCCTTGGCCGACGGCACCCTGGATGCCGTGGTGTCTGACCACACCCCCGTGGACGTGGATGCCAAAGCCTTGCCCTTTGCCGAAGCCGAACCCGGCGCCACGGGGCTGGAGCTGTTGTTGAGCCTGGCCCTCAAGTGGGCGCAAGACTCAGGCGTGAGCCTGCTGCGCGCTTTGGATGTGCTCACGGCACAACCCGCCCGCGTGCTGGGTGACAGTGTGGTGGGCCATCCCAGCTTGGGGCAGTTGCAGGTGGACGGCGTGGCCGATCTGGTGGTGTTTGACCCTCAGGTGCAGTGGCAAGTCACGCCCAATGCGCTGCGCAGCCAAGGCAAGCACACGCCGTTCGCGTTTGACATGAGCGGCATGGCCTTGCCAGGCCGCGTCAAAGCCACGCTGGTGGATGGGCGCATCGCCTACCAAGCCTGATCGGCCACATGCGAGCTTTGCAAGCGCTGTACAAATTTGCGCGCGTGCTGGGCTGGGTGGTGTATGGCTACTGGCGTGTGCGCACGGTCTTTCCCAAACTCAATGACACCCAACAGGCTCGCGCGGTCGAGGTGTGGGCGCGTGGCATGTTGGCCATCATGGGCATTGAGGTGCGGGTCAAAGGCCATCCGGCTACAGGGCCGGTGTTGATGGCGGCCAACCACATCTCGTGGTTGGACATCTTGGTCATGCACGCCGCTTGCCACTGCCGTTTTGTCGCCAAGTCGGAAATTCGCAACTGGCCCTTGCTGGGCGTGCTCACCACCGGTGGGGGCTCGCTCTACATTGAACGCTCCTCCAGTCGCGACGCCATGCGCTTGGTGCACCACATGGCTGACGCCTTGCGCCAAGGCGATGTGTTGGCGGTGTTCCCCGAAGGCGGCACGGGAGACGGCGTGAACCTGTTGCCCTTTCATGCCAACTTGCTGCAAGCGGCCATTTCTGCAGGCGCGCCCGTGCAACCCGTGGCCTTGCAGTTTGTCGAAGCCACCACCCAGCAACGCAGCTTGGCGCCGTGTTACCACGCGCAAGACACCTTGGTCAGCTCCTTGTGGCGCACCTTGTGCGCACCCCCTTTGTTGGCGGTGGTGCGTTATGGCGAAGTACAGCCCACCCAGGGTCGCCACCGCCGCGACTGCGCGCTCGGTATGCAAGCAGCGATTGCTGATTTGTTGAAGTGATATCCTCTTTGTCCATGGTCACTTCCAAGTCCTCTTCCACCGCCGTCAAAGCCAAATCGGCTAAAAAAGTACCGGCCCAAGTGCTTGCAACGGCCAAACCCAAAAGTACGTCCAAAGCCAAGGAGCGGGCCGCAGTCAAAGCCTCCGATGCGTTGACCGATGACGATGCCGTCTTCAACATGGCCGCAGAGACCTTTCGGGTCATGTCGGCACCCATGCGCTTGAAGATCATCAGCAGCTTGTGCAACCAAGAAAAAAATGTGGGCCAGCTGCTGGAAGAAATCGACACCACCCAACCCAATATGTCCCAGCACTTGAACACCTTGTTCAAGGCCAAAATTTTGGGGCGCCGCCGCGAGGGGGTGCAAATTTATTACCGCATCATCAACGAGCGGGTGGTCACGGTGTGTCGGGCGGTTTGCATGCAAATCGCCATCGACGACGTGACGATTTAAGGCTTCAGATACACATAGCCTTCTTTGGCTTGCAGCCGGGCCACCTCAGCCACGCCCGAGGGCACAACTTTGGCTTCCATCTGCACTTTGGATGCATCGATGTTGCGGGTTTGCAAGGTGTTGTTGCAGACCCGAAATTGCACGCCTTTGCTGCTCAAGTCACCCACCACACCGCTGAACTCGCGGCCTTTGCTGTCCTTGGCGCCTTCGAGCAAAAAGTCGATGCCGGGTCCGTGGGTCACCACGGCAATCTTGGCCGTGGGGTCGGCACTGAGGTGGTTGCGCACATTGTTCAAGATGGCCGCCGTGGTCTCGATGCCGGTGTTGACGTGGTAGACCACTTTGACCTCTTGGGCCAAGGCCAAGCTGCTGGCGCAGGCCAGCAGCAGGGACGCACCCAGGGTTTTGAGGTGTCGGTAGAAGTTCATTCAACGCTCACAACAACGTGTCGGCCCAAATGTTGTGGGCCCAGTTCATGGCGTAGACGCCTTCTAACTCACTCGGCGCGGGTGACACACCGCCCGAGCCCGCCACGGTTTTGTAGGTGTTTTCTTTGGCATCGTATTGATGCAGCGAGGCCACGTGCACCACCAACTTGTCGTTCACAAAGCTGTAGCAGGTGTTGCTCAAGAACGGAGCGGGGTTGACCGCCAATTCAGAGAGCTGCGCCACGATGGCGGCGGCCGTGACTTTGCCGTGTGAGTTGGCCATGTGGCCGGACTTGGGCATCAGCGGCGCAATCATGATCGAGTCGCCAATGATGTGAATGTCTTTGGCTTGGGTGGACTCGAAGGTCTGGTAGTTGACGCCGCACCAACGCGCGTTCATATTGGCCAATTGGGTTTGCACCGCAATCGCTCCCGCGCGCATGCTGGGCAAGACATTGAGCACATCGGCTTTGATGTCGTTTTGAATTTCAAACTTCAACGTGTGGGTCTTGGCATCCACGGCGACCACCTTGTGTTGGGGTACGTAGTCCAAGATGCCTTTGTAGTTGTCAGCCCAGAACTTTTTGAACAAAGGCCCTTTGGAGGTCACGTCTTGGTTCGCATCCAAGATCAACACCTTGGATTTGGGCTTGTGTTGCTTGAAGTAATGGGCCACTTGGCTGGCGCGCTCATAAGGCCCGGGTGGGCAGCGGTAAGGTGCCTCTGGAATGGTGATGGCAAACACACCGCCATCGGGCATGGCTTCGAGTTGTTTGCGCAGGGCCAAGGTTTCTGGGCCCGCTTTCCAGGCGTGCAAGATCTGTCCAGACGAATTGGCGGCTTGCAAACCTTCGACGGTGCCAAACATCAAATCAATGCCCGGCGACATCACCAGTTTGTCGTAGCGAATGGTCGGGCCGCTGGCCAAGGTCACGGTTTTCTTGGTGGCGTCGACGTTTGTGACATGGTCACGCACCACATTCACACCGTGTTTGCCCGACAACTTGTCATAGGGCGTGGTGATGTCGGCCATGGTTTTGCTGCCGCCAATCACCAAGTTGGAGATGGGGCATGAGACAAACGCTGAGTTAGGTTCAATCAGCACCACATCAATTTGGTAGTTCGAGAGCATGCGCACATACTTGGCTGCGGTGGCCCCACCATAGCCACCACCGATCACCACCACACGGGCTTTTTCCGGAATGCGACCGGTGCTGGCGCAACCCACCATGCTGCCCAAAGAACCCAGCGCCAAAGAGGCTTGTACAAAGCTGCGACGTTTCATGTGAATCTCCTCAATCAGCGTGGGATGGCCGCGTAATAGCTGGCGATGGTTTGGATTTGGGCATCGGTCAAGCCTTTGCTCAGTTGGTGCATCACCGTGGCTGGGCGGGTGCCTTCTTTGAAGGCTTTCATTTGCAAGACCATGTAGTCTTTGGGCATGCCAGCCAATGAAGGAATGCTTGAGCCTTCGATGGTGCGACCTTCGGTGCCGTGGCAATTGGCGCACATGGCCGCTGTGGCGCGTGTGTGCAAGGCTTCGGCGGTGAGTTGTGCCTGGGCCGTGGCAGCGATGCCACAGACCCAAGACAAGGCAATACAACGGGCCAGTGTTTGGATGGAGCGTGTGTTCATGAAGACCTCAAAGTAATCGGGTAGTTGATCAACCCACATACTTTAACGGCTTAAGGCTGTATCAAAGTAGGTGCCGAACGCGGGGGAGCATCGAGCCAGCGGTCGATGATGCCCGCGCCCACCCACATGCCGGCCAACGCCAACCAGGCTGTGAGGGCAAAGATGGCGCCGCCTGTCACGCCCGCGCCCACAGCGCAACCACCTGCCAGCATGGCGCCAAAGCCCATCAGCATGGCACCGCCGATGTAGCGGCGCATGCTGTAGCCATCCTTGAAGCCTTCCAGCCTCAACTCATGGCCCCAACAGGCTGAGGCAAAGGCTCCCAAAAAGACGCCGGGCAGCAAACCAAAGTCAAAGTTCAAACCCGGCGGGTTGGGCGCGATCACGCGCATCAACCAATCGGCCGAAGGTCCGCTGAACGTGATGCCTTGCAGAGGCACCACCTCAAACGAGGCGTGTGCCACTTGAAATGACCACCACCACGCCAGTGCCACACTCAAGCCGGTGCCAATGCCGCCGAGCCACATCCAAGCCCGTTGTGTGGTGCGGGTGGTGAAGTAAAGCGCGGCCAGCAACCACAGCACACCAATCCACAGTCCGGTGGTGTGCGTCCAGCCCAACAGGGCCAACACATCGCGGCTTGGCCCTGCATCCACGGTCCACAACGCACTCAGGCGTTCACGCCAGGGGGCCAATGCGCCTGAAAGCGATGACTGTGCCGTTACCGCAAAAATCAAACCCGACAAGAGGGCCCGCAAATTGCCAGTCGCCGACAGCACCAGCAAGCGGCTGGCGCAGCCTCGTGTCATCACCATGCCTGCACCAAACAATAACCCACCGATCAACGCGCCCGACAAGCTGCCACGCGTGGCCAGTTGGCGGGCGCTGGACACATCCAGTGCGCCAAACACGGTCAGCGCTTGAATGGCAATCACTGCTGTGGCAAAGGTCAGCAACCACACGGACAGCTTCTCGCCGAATTGGCGGTGCCAAAACTCAATCACCGCGGCACGCAGGCAAAAGCGTGAGCGTTGCGCAAAAAAGCCAAACAAGCAGCCCACCAAGCCGCCGCCCACTGCCAGCACCATGCTTTCACCGTAGGTGTCGTTGAGAAAGGTAAAGTTCATTTAATTTAGTCCGCGCTTATATTTGCGCTATGCTAAGTCCAACCAGAGGCGATGCTTTTGATCCGCATCAAAGTTGAATACCTCGAGGTCTGAGGAGAATGAAGACATGAAAACCTTGTTGCATCGTTTGCTGTGGATGACAGGCTTGGCCTTGGGCATAGGCGCCAGTGCTTGGGCCGCAGATGCCTCGCTAGACAAGCCGCAGTCCAAGCCCTTGATGCAAGTGCGTCGCGTGGCTCCCAATGTGTATTACGTCCAAGGTCTGTCAGAGATGGGGTCGTCGGCCAACCAAAACTTCATTTCTAATGCGGGCTTTGTCGTGACACCCCAAGGCGTGGTGGTGATCGATGCCTTGGGCTCGCCTGAGTTGGCACGCCGCTTGGTGGCTGAAATTGCCAAGGTCACGCGTCAGCCCATCCACACCGTCATCGTCACGCACTACCACGCGGACCACATTTACGGCCTACAGGTGTTCAAAGACTTGGGTGCACGCATCGTGGCGCACGAGGCCGCACGCGACTACCTGACCTCCGACACCGCGCAATTGCGTCTGCAAGCCTCCCGGCAAGACCTGTGGCCGTGGGTAGACGAGAAAACGCGACTCGTGCCTGCGGATGAAGGGCTGCATGGTGCGCAAGAATTGGTGGTGGGGGGGGTGCGCATGGTGTTGCAACCCGTGGGGCCTTCGCACACCGCAGAAGATTTGGTGGTCTATCTGCCAAAGCAGAAAGT
>CANCUP010000137.1 GCA_947381325.1 Comamonadaceae bacterium | reverse complement strand
ATGTGCAAGGCGTCAATGCCGGCACGCAGCTTGAACATCTCCAGCGCCAGATGCTGGGCTGAGCCCCCACCCGCCGACGCAAAGCTGATCTTGCCGGGGTTTTGTTTGCACAAGGCCACCAGGTCTTTGACCGTCTTCGCGGGCTGGCTCTCGTTGCAGATCAGCAAATTGGGCGTCACCCCCACCAAGCCAATCGGCGTGAAATCACGCTCCACGTTGTAGCCCAGCTTGGGCTGCAAGCTGGGTGCCAGCGCATGGCTGTTGATGTGCGCCATCAGCAAGGTGTTGCCATCGGCAGGCTGCTTGGCCACGTAATCGGCGGCAATCACGCCCGCTGCGCCGCCTTTGTTGTCGATGACGATGGTGAGGTTCCACAGGGTTTGCAGTTTTTGCGCCAACACCCGCGCCAGCGCATCGGTTCCCCCGCCGGGTGGGAAACCCACCACGATGCGAATCGGCCCATTGGGCAAGCTCTGGGCTTTGATCATGGGTGCCGCCAAAGTCGCCACACTGGCGGCACTGGCTTGGAGCAGGGTTCTGCGTTGCATGGTGATGTCTCCTGTGGTTGGATTCAAAGTCGCAAGCCCTGAGGGCGCACGCGCTTGGGCGTGCTGTGCTGCGGGTCAGGAACGGATGAGCGCCGGAATGGGATGGGCCGAAAAGTAATCCATCGCCGCTTGCACACCCGAGCCAGCCAGTTTGACGCCGCTGAGCTTGAGGCCCATCTCACACGCCGACAAGGCGGCAATCAGGGTCAAGTCGTTGCAGTCGCCCAAATGGCCAATGCGAAACATGCGGCCTTTGACCTTGCCCAGGCCCGTGCCCAGCGAACAGTCAAAGCGCTCATAAATCACCTTGCGCACGGCGTCCGCGTCCACCCCCTCGGGGGTCATCACGCCGGTCAAGATGGGCGAATACAAAGCCGGGTCCGCACACTGAATGGGCAAGCCCCAGGCGGTGACCGCCGCGCAAGCCCCTTTGGACCACCGCTTATGGCGCGCAAACACCACGTCCAGCCCTTGGCCCAAGATCATGTCGCAGGCTTCACTCAGGCCGTACATCAGGTTGGTGTTGGGGGTGTAGGGAAAGTAGCCGGTTTTGTTCATCTCCAGCATCTCGTCCCAGGCCCAAAACGACTTGGGCAAGGTGGCGGTTTTACTGGCCTCTATCGCTTTGGGCGACAAGGCGTTGAAGCTGATGCCCGGCGGCAGCATCAGGCCTTTTTGCGAGCCACTGACGGTCACGTCCACACCCCACTCGTCGTGGCGGTAGTCGGCCGAGGCTAGGCCTGAGATGGTGTCGACCATCAAGAGCGCGGGGTGCTTGGCGTTGTCGATGGCGCGGCGCACAGCCGCGATGTCGCTGGTCACGCCGGTGGAGGTTTCGTTGTGCACCACGCACACCGCCTTGATGCTGTGCACCGTGTCCGCCTTGAGGCGGGTCTCGATCATGTCGGCTTTGACGCCGTGTCGCCAGCCCTCCACACCGGGGAGTCCCAAAATTTCTGACTTCAGCCCCAAACGATTGGCCAGTTTGTGCCACAGGGAGGCAAAGTGGCCGGTCTCAAACATCAGCACATGGTCGCCTGCGCTCAAGGTGTTGACCAAGGCGGCTTCCCACGCCCCAGTGCCCGAGGCGGGGTAAATCATGACCGGGTGCTGGGTTTTGAAGATCTTTTGCATGTCGGCCAACACCTTCAGGCCCAGCACGCCAAATTCAGGCCCTCGGTGATCAATGGTGGGCAGGCTCATGGCGCGCAGCACGCGGTCGGGCACGGGCGAAGGGCCCGGGATTTGCAAAAAGTGGCGGCCCGTGGGGTGAAAGTCGAGGTTGAGCATGGACAAGAATCTCCTGAGATGCAGCTATTTTTTGCATACAAAATAGAACCGTCAACTAGCGTTCACCCTTATTAGCCAAGTTGACCCGCTGATTTTTTGCATACAAAATACACCCATGACCGCTGAACTGTTGTCCCTGCCCCGCACGGCCTTGCATGGCCATGTGACGCACCGGCTGCGCCAAATGCTGGTGGAAAACCAGATTGCGCCGGGTGCCAAGCTCAACGAGCGGGCCTTGTGCGAATCGCTGCACGTGTCGCGCACGCCGCTGCGCGAAGCCATCAAAACACTGGCCGCTGAAGGCTTGGTGGAGCTGCTGCCCAACCGAGGTGCGGTGGCCGTGTCGCTCACACTTGACGATGTGCGCCACACCTTTGAGGTGATGGCGGGCTTGGAGGGCATCTCGGGCATGTTGGCCGCCGAGCGCATCACCGAGGGCGAACTTAACGAAATTCAAGCCCTGCACTTTGAGATGATGGCCGCCTACACACGACGCGACCTCTCTAGCTATTACCGGCTCAACGCCAGCATCCACCGCGCCATCCACGCAGCCGCCAAAAACCCGGTGCTCAGTGCCACCTACGAACACGTCAATGCACGCCTGCAAGCGCTGCGCTTCAAGTCCAACCAAGACGACGACAAGTGGCAAAGCGCCGTGCAAGAACACACCCAGATGATCGAAGCCTTGCAAGCGCGCCAGCCACAGGTGCTGCGCGATGTGCTGGTGCGTCACCTCGAACACAAGCGGGACGTGGTGTTGACGCAGCTGCAAGCCAGCGCCGACACGCCCACGGCCAAACCCAAAACCTCACGCAAAGCCTGACCCATGAACGCCCCCCTGCCCCGACACATCACCGAAACCGCCAGCCAAGTCTTTGAGCGCGTGGCCAGCACCAGCAACGAGGTGGCCGGTCGTCTGGCCGCCCGACTGCATGCCGAAACCGAGGGCGAGGTGTTGTTCTCTGCGGCTGATCGGGGGCGCTACGCCACCGACGCCTCGATTTACCAAGTCACGCCCGTGGGCGTGTTCGTGCCGCGTCATGCGCACGAGGTGCCCATCGCCATGGCGATCTGCCGAGACTTAGGCGTGCCCATCGTGCCGCGCGGCGGCGGTACCAGCCAGTGCGGCCAGACCACGGGCGCGGGCTTGGTGATCGACCACAGCCAACACATCCGCCAAATCGTTCACCTCGATGTGGACCAACGCACCGTCGAGGTCGAGCCCGGTTTGGTGCTCGACCACCTCAACGCCGAACTCAAAGCCCACGGCCTGTGGTTTCCGGTGGATGTGTCCACCAGCGCACAAGCCACCCTGGGCGGCATGGCGGGCAACAACTCGTGCGGCAGCCGCTCGATTGCCTACGGCAACATGGTGCACAACGTGGTGGGCGCTTCGGCCTGGTTGGGCGACGGCGACTTGTTGCAGTGGGGCCGCTACGACGCGAGCAGCGGGCGGGCGCGCCAGATCGGTGACTTCGTGAAACGCCTGGCCGACGAGCTGCGGCCCGAGATCGAGGCCCACTGGCCCAAGGTGCTGCGTCGCGTGGCGGGCTACAACCTGGACATTTTTTGCAACCAAAACGAACGGCCTTACACCACGGACGGCTCGGTGAACTTGGCCCATCTGCTGGTCGGCAGCGAAGGCACGCTGGCGATGACCCAATCGCTGACCCTGCGCTTGAGCGAGCTGCCCCGCGCCAAGGTCCTGGGGGTGGTGAACTTCCCCAGCTTTTACAAGGCCATGGATGCGGCGCAGCACATCGTCAAGTTGGGCGACGGCAGCTTGACAGCGGTCGAGCTGGTGGACCGCACCATGATCGATTTGTCACTGCAAAACCCCGCCTTTGCGCCCACCATTCGCACCGCACTGATTGGCGAGCCTGAAGCGGTGTTGCTGGTGGAGTTTGCTGGAGCAGACAAAGACAGCCTCAAACCCAAGATGCGCCAGCTGGTGGAGCTCATGGGCGACCTGGGCCTGCCCGGCAGCGTGGTCGAGATGATCGAAGACGCACCGCAGAAAAACCTGTGGGAAGTGCGCAAGGCGGGCCTCAACATCATGATGAGCTTGAAGGGCGATGGCAAACCCGTGAGCTTCATCGAAGACTGCGCCGTGCCCCTGGAGAGTCTGGCCGAATACACCGACGCTTTGACCGAGGTGTTCAAAAAACACGGCACCAAAGGCACCTGGTACGCGCATGCGTCGGTGGGCACACTGCATGTGCGCCCGATTCTGGACATGCGACGCGATGGCGCGGCCAAGATGCGCGCGATCGCCGAAGAAGCCAGCGCCTTGGTGCGCCAATACAAAGGTGCTTACAGCGGCGAACACGGCGATGGCTTGTGCCGTGGCGAATGGATTTCGTGGCAGTTCGGCCCCAAGATCACCGAGGCACTGGGTCAGATCAAACAAGAACTCGACCCGCTGCACCTGCTGTCGCCCCAACGCGTGGTCAACCCGCCCAAGATGGACGACACAAGCCTGATGCGTTATGGCCAACCCAATGGCATGCCCTACCAAGTCATCCCGATTCAGACCGCGCTCGACTGGAGCGCCTGGAACGTGCACAACGACCCCGTCACAGAACAAACCACCGCACCCGGCACGGGCGGTGACCCGGCGCTGGGATTTGCCAAAGCGGTGGAGATGTGCAACAACAACGGCACCTGCCGCAAGTTCGATGCAGGCACCATGTGCCCGAGCTACCGCGTCACGCGTGACGAACAGCACCTCACCCGTGGACGCGCCAACACCTTGCGCTTGGCCTTGAGTGGCCAACTCGGCACCGACGCGCTGACCAGCGACGAGTTGCTGCACACCATGGACCTGTGTGTGGGCTGCAAAGGCTGCAAACGCGACTGCCCCACCGGTGTGGACATGGCGCGCATGAAGATCGAAACCTTGCATCAATACAAGCGCTACCACGGCCACACCCTCAAAGACCGCTTGGTGGGCTTTCTGCCGCGCTATGCCAAGCACGCCGCCCGCTGGTCAGGCCTGCTGAACTTGCGCAACCGCGTGCCACTGTTGGCCAAATTGGCTGAAAGCATCACCGGCCTGTCGGCACAGCGCAGCTGGCCCACCTGGCAGCGCAACCACTTTTTCAACCGCAGCAGCTTGGGCGTGACCGCGCAAGAAGTGCTGGTGGCCCCCAAGCCTGTCGTGCTGTTTGTCGACACCTTCAATGGCTACTTCGAGTCCGACAACGCGCGCGCGGCCATGCGGGTGTTGCAAGCTGCGGGCTACCAAGTGCATGTGGCCTCTAAAACCTTGCAAGGCCACGGCAGCGACCAAGGTCACCTCTGCTGTGGCCGCACCTTCTTGGCCAACGGCATGGTCGATGAAGCGCGTGAGCACGCCCAAGAACTGCTCAGCGCCCTGCTGCCATTTGCCCAACGCGGCATTGCCATCGTCGGCTTAGAGCCCTCGTGCCTGCTCACCTTGCGTGACGAAGCCTTGGTGCTGGGCCTGGGTGAGATGGCCCACAAGGTCAGCGACCATGCACTGCTGTTTGAAGAATTTTTGGCGCGTGAGGCTGCAGCGGGCCAGCTCGAGGCCCTCAAGTCCAAGCTTGAACCGACACGTCAACCCATCTTGCTGCATGGCCACTGCCACCAAAAAGCCTTTGGCCTGATGCCACCTGTGCTTGATGTGATCCGCCTGATTCCAGGCGCCAAACCTCAGCTGATCGAGAGCAGTTGCTGTGGCATGGCGGGCAGCTTCGGCTACGAGGCATCCCATCTGGAAGTCTCCAAGGCCATGGCCGAGTTGAGCTTGTTGCCTGCGGTGCGTGCCCAACCCGATGCGCTGGTGGTGGCCGATGGCACCAGTTGTCGCCACCAAATTGCCGACGGCGCACAGCGGCAAGCCTTGCATGTCGCCAAGTTGCTGAGTGACCATCTCAAGCACCACGCGTGAAGGCCTTGAGGCAGACAGGTGCTAAGGCAGCAAGTGCTGCGTGAGCGTACTGCGGATCATGAGGGCACCCAGCGCGGGATGCCGGTACTTATGAAGGCACCAAACACCAAGGCGCTTGGTACTCCACCAAGCCCATCCACAGTGCCCACCCCGAGCTGGCCATCAAGGCCGCACCGGCCAAGCGCACGCCCCATGCGCCGCTGCGGTCGCCGGCGGGTTTGAAGCCCCGCAAGCGCAGCCACAGCCAAGGCCCCAAGGTCAACACCACCGCGCTGCCAAAGGCAAACAAGGCCATCACGCCCGCACCCTCTAAAGGGTTGTTGCTCAAAGCCGCCACCAACAAAGCGCCATAGAGCAAACCGCAAGGCATCAAAGCCCACAGCATGCCCAACAGCAAGGGGCCACCGCGTTGAAGCTTCAAGTGCGCGGTCATGTTTTGCACCTTGTGCCACACAACACGCCCCACGCCATCGAGCCACAGCGGTTGCTCAGCGCGCCACAGCAGCAGGCCACCGATCAAGAAAGCAACGATGTGAAACAAGGTCCACACGGGCCGAAACACTGCCGACTGGGTACTCAGCCAACCCACACCTTGCAGCGTGGACGCGGCCAATGCGCCCAGCATGCTGTAGCCCACGATGCGCCCCACTTGAAACAACAGCATGGCCCGCGTGTCGCGCCCCGGGCCCACGCCCTGCTTTTGCGCGGCGCGCCCAATGCCAGCACAGGCGGCACCGCACATGGCCAAACAGTGTGGCCCGCCCGCCAACCCCATCAAGAGTGCGGTGAGAGCCAGGGTGGAGTTCATCAAATGATTTTAGAGAATCGCGCGCGCGTTCGGTCGGTCTGCAGATATTTGTCAAACACCATCGCCACACCGCGCACAAAGAACCAACCCAACTCGGTCACTTGTATGCCGGCGTCGTCCACCGTCACCAGGCCTTGCGTGTGCATGCCGGCCAAGGTTTGCAACTCGGTGGCGAAATAGGTTTTGAAATCCACCAAGTGCGCCACGTCCACCGATTCAAACAACACATGGCCTTGGCACATCAAGGCCATGATCACTGTGCGGCGCACCAAGTCGTCACGCGACGCGGCCAAGCCCCGCTCCACCGGCAAACGTCCTTGGTTGAGCAAGTCGTAGTAGGCGTCCAGGGTTTTGACGTTTTGGCTGAAAGTAGCCCCCACATGGCCAATGGCGGAGACGCCCAGGGCAATCAAGTCGCAATCGGGCTGCGTGCTGTAGCCCTGGAAATTGCGGTGTAACCGTCCTTGCCGCTTGGCCACAGCCAGTGCGTCGTTGGGCAAGGCAAAGTGGTCCATGCCCACATACACATAGCCCGCGCCCATCAGCACACGCAAGGCACTGGCGAGCATGGCCAACTTGGCGCTGCCAGGCGGCAACTCTTGGCTGTGGAT
>CANCUP010000136.1 GCA_947381325.1 Comamonadaceae bacterium | reverse complement strand
GCCAACAGCGAGCACTGCCGCCACAAAATTTTCAACGCCGAATTCACCATCGACGGCGTGGCGCAGCCGCACAGCCTGTTTGGCATGATCCGCCACACCCACAAGACCCACCCGCAGTACACCGTGGTCGCGTACTCGGACAACGCCTCGATCATGGAAGGCCATGCGGTGGAACGCTTTGTGGCCACGAACAACGGCACCGACTTGCCCCACTACGACAAAGTGGCCGCGACCCAGCATGTGTTGATGAAGGTCGAAACCCACAACCACCCCACCGCCATTTCGCCGTATCCCGGCGCGTCCACCGGCAACGGGGGCGAAATTCGCGACGAAGGCGCCACCGGACGTGGCTCCAAGCCCAAAGCGGGCATGTCGGGCTTCACCGTGTCCAAGTTGTGGGACAGCCCCTTGGGTCGTCCCTCGCACATGGCCAGCCCGTTGCAAATCATGACCGAGGGCCCCCTGGGTGGCGCGGCCTTCAACAACGAGTTTGGCCGTCCCAACCTGTTGGGCTATTTCCGCGAGTACGAACAAGAGGTGGCGGGCGTGACCCGTGGCTACCACAAGCCCATCATGATCGCCGGTGGTTTGGGTGTGATTGACAGCACGCAAACCCACAAGATCGAGTTTCCTGCGGGCACCTTGCTGATTCAGCTGGGCGGCCCCGGCATGCGCATTGGCATGGGCGGCGGTGCCGCCAGCTCCATGGCCAGTGGCACCAACGCGGCGGAACTGGACTTTGACTCGGTGCAACGCGGCAACCCAGAGATCGAGCGCCGGGCGCAAGAGGTGATCAACCATTGCTGGACCCAAGGACGGGACGGAGGCCCCTTCGGTAGCGGCAACCCCATCTTGGCCATCCACGACGTGGGGGCAGGCGGCTTGTCCAACGCGTTTCCTGAATTGACCCACGACGCCGGACGCGGTGCCCGCTTTGATTTGCGGGCCGTGCCCCTCGAAGAATCAGGTCTGGCCCCGAAAGAGATTTGGTCCAACGAAAGCCAAGAACGCTATGTGCTGGCGATTGCGCCCGAGTCGCTGGCGCAATTCAAAGCCTTTTGTGAACGTGAGCGCTGTCCGTTTGCCGTGGTCGGCGTGGCCACCGAAGAACGCCACCTCATCGTGGCCAACGAAGACGCGGTGGTCACCCCAGAAACCCCTGCGGCCAGCGCCGATCGCGCCGTGGACATGCCCATGAACGTGCTGTTGGGCAAGCCCCCAAAGATGCACCGCGATGTGCAACGCGTGTCACGCGTCAGCCCCGCGATGGACTTGACCGGTGTGCGCCTGCAAGACGCGGTGATTCAGGTGCTCAGTCACCCCACCGTGGCGAGCAAACGCTTTTTGGTCACCATCGGCGACCGCGCCGTGGGTGGCCTGACCCACCGCGACCAAATGGTCGGCCCCTGGCAAGTGCCGGTGGCCGATTGCGCGGTGACCCTGGCCGATTACCAAGGCTTCAAAGGCGAAGCCATGAGCATGGGCGAGCGCACGCCCTTGGCCGCTTTGCATGGCCCAGCCTCGGGTCGCATGGCGGTGGCGGAAGCCATCACCAACCTGCTGGCGGCCCCCATCGAGTTGCCCCGCGTCAAGCTCAGTGCCAACTGGATGGCGGCCTGTGGCGAGCCCGGCGAAGACGCCGCGCTCTACGACACCGTGCAAGCGGTGGGGCTGGAACTGTGCCCCGCTTTGGGCATCTCCATCCCGGTGGGCAAAGACAGTTTGTCCATGCGCACCCAGTGGCGCGAGGGTGACGCCACGAAAAAGGTCACCTCGCCGGTGAGCTTGATCGTCAGCGCGTTTGCCTCCATCGCCGACGTGCGTGGCACGCTCACCCCCCAACTCAACGCCACCGAAGAAGACACCACCTTGGTGTTGGTCGACCTCGGACGGGGTCAGCACCGCATGGCGGGCAGCATCTTGGGCCAAGTGCTGGACCAAGCGGGCGACACCGTGCCTGACCTGGACCACGCCCAAGATTTGGTGCAACTGGTCCACGCCGTCAACGACTTGCGTGCGCAAGGAAAAATCTTGGCCTACCACGACCGCAGCGATGGCGGCTTGATGGCCAGCGCCTGTGAAATGGCCTTTGCCGGCCAAGTGGGCGTGGCGCTGAATGTGGACATGTTGATCACCGAGGGCGACGGCATCAGCGACAGCCGCGCCGAATACGGCGACACCAAGAACTGGACCGCTCAGGTCAGCGCACGGCGCGAAGAGCTGACGCTCAAGGCGCTGTTCAACGAAGAGCTGGGTGTGCTGTTGCAAGTGCGCACGTCCGAGCGCAACGCGGTCATGCACACCCTGCGTGCGCATGGACTGTCCAAGCACAGCCACTTTGTGGGCAAGACACGTCCTGCGTCGTCTGCCATCGCCAAGGGCCAAGGCGAGGTCAGTGTCTGGCGCGATGCCAAAGAGGTGTTCAGCGCCAAGCTGGCCGACCTGCACCAGGTGTGGGACAGCGTGAGCTGGAAGATTTGCGAGCAACGCGACAACCCCGTCTGCGCCGATGCCGAGCACGCCAGTGCGGGCGACCCGCTCAACCCCGGCCTGCATGTGCATTTGCCTGCGGGCGTGTGCGACAACGTGGCTGCCCCGTTCATCCACAGCGCCAAACCCAAAGTGGCCGTGCTGCGTGAGCAGGGTGTCAACTCGCACGTGGAGATGGCCTATGCCTTCACCGAAGCCGGCTTTGAGGCCTACGACGTGCACATGACCGACTTGCAAACGGGTCGCGCCAAGCTGCAAGATTTCCAAGGCTTGGTGGCCTGCGGCGGCTTCAGCTACGGGGACACCTTGGGCGCTGGCATTGGCTGGGCACGCTCCATCACCTTCAACCCTGTGTTGTCTGAACAGTTCCAGCAGTTCTTTGGCCGTACCGACACTTTTGGTCTGGGCGTGTGCAACGGCTGCCAAATGTTTGCCGAGTTGGCCGACATCATTCCGGGCACGGCGGCTTGGCCGCGCTTCACCACCAACCAAAGTGAGCGCTTCGAGGCGCGTTTGTCGATGGTGGAGGTGTTGCCCTCACCCAGCTTGTTCTTGCAAGGCATGGCCGGCAGCCGTTTGCCCATTGCCGTGGCACACGGCGAGGGCTACGCCAACTTCAGCCAACGCGGTGACGCCGATCAGGTGGTGGCCGCGATGCGCTTTGTCGACAACTTCGGCGTGGCGACACACACCTATCCCTTCAACCCCAACGGCAGCGCGGGTGGCTTGACCGCCGTGACCACCGCCGATGGCCGCTTCACCGCCATGATGCCGCACCCTGAACGCGTGTTCCGCAACGTTCAAATGAGCTGGACCGACTTGGCGGCCACAGGCGGCATCGACGCCTTCAGCCCCTGGATGCGTGTTTGGCGCAATGCGCGCAAATGGGTGGGTTGATGTTTTAAGATGGTCGGATGATGAAAAAACTGCTTGCTTCTTGGCTGCTGGTTTCGGGTGTCTTGGGCGTTTTGCCGCTGCATGCGCAGACACCTGCCCCGGCTTACCCCACCAAACCGATTCGCTTGATCGTGCCGTTCCCGCCCGGAGGGGGCACCGACATCTTGTCGCGCTTGGTCGCCACCAAACTGACCGAGCAAGTCAAATGGACTGTGGTGGCCGACAACCGTGCGGGCGCGGGCGGCACCATCGGCATCACCGAGGCCGTCAAGGCGGCGCCCACGGGTTACGACCTGGTGATGGGCCAGAAAGACAATTTGGTGATTGGCCCTTGGCTCTACAAAAACCTGCCCTGGGACCCCACCCGCGACTTGGTGGCCGTGGCGCACATCGCCTACACCCCGGTGGTGATTGCCACCAGCGCCAACTCCAAATTCAAAACCTTGGCCGATGTGATCAATGCCGCGCGCAGCGCACCGGGCAAAGTGAGCTACGGCTCGCCGGGCAACGGCACTTCGATCCATTTGGCAGGCGAGTTGTTTGAAAAAGCCGCCAACATCGAACTCAGCCACATTCCGTACAAAGGCTCTAACCCCGCCCTGATGGACGCGCTGGCAGGCAATGTGGATTTGCTGGTGTCGTCGGTGCCCTCGGCCATGGCGCAAATCAAGTCGGGCAAGTTGCGTCCACTGGCTGTCACCTCGGCCAAGCGCAGCTCGTCCATGCCCGATGTGCCCACGGTGGCCGAGTCGGGCTTCAAAGACTTTGATGTCAGCACCTGGTACGGTGTGTTGGCGCCTGCTGGCACGCCCGCACAGGTGGTGAGCACGCTCAACACAGAAATCAACAAGCTGTTGGCCAGCCAAGAAGTGCGCGACGCCATCCATGCCCAAGGTGCAGAACCCGAGGCCATGACACCGGCCAAGTTTGCCACCCTGCTCAAGACCGACTATGCCAAGTGGAAGGGCATTGTTGAGTCTTCAGGGGCCAAGATCGACTGAGGCTGGTGGATCAACGCGCCCCTGCGCTGGGGCGGGTTTTGTAAAACGTCATCGGTGTTTCAGCCATCTCGCGCACGCGTTGGTTGAGCACCGATTTTTTCATGTGGCCCACCACATGCATCTCGCACGGCTTGCAGTCAAAACGCAGGGTCAGCTTTTCGCTGCCGTTGATGAGCGTCAAGGGTTCTGCCTTCACCGTGCCTTGCACACCCGTCACCCCTTTGGCTTGTTTGGGGCACAAGCTCATGCTGAAACGCACGCAGTGCTTGGTGATCATCAGGCTGGCTTCACCCAGCTCTTCATGGCTCTCGTAGGCTGCCGCCACCACCTTCACGCCATGCTTGGCGTAAAAGCCGCGTGCTTTGTCGTTGAAGACATTGGCCAGGTAGGTCAGGGTGTCTTCCGGGTAGTTCACCGGTGGTTCGACGGGATGCGCACGGGCAGGGCGTTGGTAGGCGTGTGCGCGGGTCTGCTCCAGGCGTTGCACGGCTTCGCGCCGCAAGGCATTGAGTGACGAGGCGGGCACAAACCAAGCTTGGCTCAGCGTGATCTGCTGGTTCAAGACCTCAAAGCAGGTGCCACCCAATTTGCCCAAGTGTTCTCGCTGGCTGGCCTCGTTGCGCACCGCATCCTTGGCGAGTTCTTTGGCACAGGCCAGGGTGGCGGTGGCGCTGTGACCGTCTTCATCGGTCAAGGTGAGTGAGAAACCTTCTGGCGTGTCGGCAAACGCCAACCAAACGCCCATGCGGCGCTCGCTCGAGGTTTTCTCTAAACCGCGCACCCAGTCCATGTCGCGGTTGCGGTTGAGCACCGTGCCCGCACGCAAATCTTTGAAGCCCGCCATCGGGTCTTTGGGGAACACGCGCCACACGCCTTTTTTGGCCGTGGCCTCGGCCCGGTTGATGGCCACGCCCACCAATTCTTTCTGCAGGTTGTAGTAGCACAGGCCATCGCCGTTGTGCAGCACCGCGGTTTTGTCAAAGGGTTGCAGCTCGATCCAGTTGGGCCCTGTGGTCAGCACCTCGCCCAAGGCGATGCCTGGGTTTTTGGGCGAGTCAAACGCGCCAATGTCTTCTTTGCGCCCTTGCACAAAGTAGTCGGTGAATTCGCGGTTGAAGTTTTGATTCGGGTCAGGGGTGAAAAATAGGGTGGTCTGACCGCTGGACGCGCGCGCCAAAGGTGGGCGCATCGGGTCACTCGAGTGCTCGCGTGCTTCCAGCAATTCATCGATCAAGACCCGGTAGTGGGCGGTGATGTTTTTGACATAGGCCATGTCTTTGTAGCGGCCTTCAATCTTGAAGCTGCGCACACCGGCATCGATCAGGGCCTCTAAGTTGTCGCTCTGGTTGTTGTCCTTCATGGAGAGCACATGCTTGTCGTGCGCAATGAAGCGGCCTTGGCTGTCTGTCACGTGGTAGGGCAGTCGGCACGCCTGGCTGCAATCGCCCCGGTTGGCGCTGCGCCCGGTGTGGGCATGGCTGATGAAGCATTGGCCGCTGTAGGCCACGCACAAAGCGCCGTGGACAAAGAACTCCAGCTTGCAACGCTCGGCATCCAAGGCTTGGTGGATGTCATGAATTTGCGGCAAGGTCAGCTCGCGCGCCAACACAATTTGCGAGAACCCCACGTCTTGTAAAAAGCGGGCTTTCTCAGGCGTGCGGATGTCGGTCTGGGTGCTGGCATGCAACTGGATCGGGGGCAGGTCGAGCTCTAGCAAACCCATGTCTTGCACGATCAACACATCGGCGCCCGCGTTGTAAACGTCCCAGGCCATTTGGCGGGCGCCTTCCAACTCGTCATCGCGCAAGATGGTGTTGAGGGTGATGAAGATGCGGCTGTTGAAGCGGTGGGCCTCTCGGCACAAGCGCTCGATGTCGCGCACGGTGTTGGTCGCGCTGGCGCGGGCGCCGAAGGCCGGTGCGCCAATGTAGACCGCATCCGCGCCATGGTGGATGGCTGCAATGCCGATGTCCGCGTCGCGGGCGGGTGCCAAGAGTTCGATTTGGTGTGACAGCAAAGACATGGGCGGTTCCATTAAAAAAAGCGGCCCGCAGGCCGCTTTGTGTTTTCAGCAGGGAAAAGGCTTATTCAACCTTGGCCTTGGCACGCATGTCTTGTTGGAATGTGGCCATGCGTTGTTGCTGCATTTGCTGCACGATTTGGGGTTTGACTTCTTCGAGCTTGGGCAACTGGGCTTCACGCACATCGTCCAAACGGATGATGTGAAAACCAAATTGGCTCTTCACTGGCTTGGCGGTGGTCTCGCCTTTTTTCAAGGCGGCCATGGCGTCCGAGAATTCTTTGACGAAATTGCCGGGTGCGGCCCAATCCAAATCGCCACCCTTGGCGCCTGAACCTGGGTCTTTGGATTGCTTTTTGGCCAGGTCTTCAAACTTGGCACCTTTTTTCAAGCTGGCCATGATCGCGTTGGCTTGGGCTTCGGTTTCCACCAGGATGTGGCGTGAGCGGTATTCTTTGCCACCGTTGGCAGCCACGAACTTGTCGTATTCCGCCTTGACATCGGCGTCGGTGACTTCCGCTGTTTTTTGGAAATCAGCGAACAACTCACGAATCAAAATGGTTTGACGCGCCAACTCCAGTTGGTTTTTGTAATTGTCACTGGCATCCAAGCCGCGCTTTTGGGCTTCTTGCATGAACACTTCTCGTGCAATGACTTCTTCTTTGATTTGTGCTTCTACATCGGGCGTGATGGGTCGTCCTGAACGCGCCACTTGCTCGGCCAAAGCCTCCATGCGTGCTTTGGGCACAGCCTTGCCATTGACGATGGCGATGTTTTGGGCAGACGCCTGAATGCTCACGCCTG
>CANCUP010000135.1 GCA_947381325.1 Comamonadaceae bacterium | reverse complement strand
AATGCCTTCCACCCAAGCGTTGTGGCCGTGCAAGAAAAACGGCACATCGGCGCCCAGCGACAGTCCCAATGGCAACAGTTGAGAGACAGGCCAATTCAAACCCCACAAACGGTTCAATGCCAGCAGGGTGCTGGCCGCATCGGAGGATCCGCCGCCCATGCCTGCTTGTGCAGGGATCGATTTTTCAACTGCGATGTGCGCGCCAAGGCGCGTTGCGCTGGCGGTTTGCAGGCTTCGTGCGGCCCGGGTGATCAAGTCATCGGCTGGCAAAGCGGTGGTCAAGTCTTCACGCTCAATCGCACCATGCTGGGTTGTTTCAAAGTGCAGGGTGTCGCACCAGTCGATCAACATGAATGCCGATTGCAACAGGTGGTAACCGTCGGGCCTGCGGCCGGTGATGTGCAAAAACAAGTTCAGCTTGGCGGGCGCTAAGACATGGGTCAGGGAAGACATGGTGCGACGAGGGTCAATCAAGTTTGATGCGCAAGACCACTTGCGGAGCGGGTTCGGTGCGTCGAACGACCAAGATACCCTGCTGAAGTCCAGACAACTCGGCTTGCCATCCGGGCACTGAGACGGGTCGGCCCTCTAACCAGTCGAACAGCTGCGGGATCGGCAAGGCGGCGCCAGTTGCTTTTTCTGTCAGCCGTGACAAAGATTCAAAGCTGTGTTGTTGGTCGCCCTCCAGCCAGAGTGCTGCTTGGGGTGACCAGCGCAACGCTGTCACTGTGGTGCCCAAAGGCGAGTAGAAATCAATGGCACCTTGCTGTGCAGAGCCGCGCAATAAGAACCCCGCACTCAAGGCTGTCTCCGGCGTGCTGTGTATCACCAAACTCAGGCGGCCTTGCCATTCGGGCTCGGTGGGCTTGAGCGCGTCTTGTGGCAACAAGCGTTGCGGTGTGGCACATGCCACAAGCAACAGGCACAGCAGCCAAGCCAACAAAGAGGAGCCCCAGATGCGGCGCATGGCGGCTGGTTCAGAGCTTGGGTTTGAGGCGTTGCAAGGTGTCTTGCAAGGTCTCGTTGTTGGGAGCGAGTTTGACGCCTTCGCGCCAAACCGCGCGGGCTTCTTCTTGGCGATTCATCTGCCAGAGCACCTCGCCGAGGTGAGCTGCAATTTCGGGGTCTGGTCGATCTTGGTAAGCCTTTTGCAAATGTTGCAGTGCAGCGGGGTAGTTACCCAATCGAAATTCGACCCACCCCAGACTGTCGGTGATGAAGGGGTCATTGGGGGCAAAGCTGAGTGCCTTGATGATGAGTGCTTTGGCTTCGGGTAGGCGCAATTTGCGGTCTGCCAGTGAGAACCCGAGGGCGTTGTAAGCGTTGTGGTATTCGGGGTCTTGCTCAATCACCGCGAGCAGCAGCTTTTCCATCTCGTCGAGACGGTTGAGCTTTTCAGCCAACATGGCTTGCTCGTACATGAGGTCGGGATGGTTGGTGTTGGCCTTGGCCAGCACATCAAAGGCGGCTTGCCATTGACGCTGCTCGCGCAACAACTGGACCTCTGCCATCCAACGGCTACGCAACTCGTCATCGTTGCTGGCGGGTAATTGCGCCAGCAGCTGACGTGCTTCTTGGAGTTTGCCTTGGCGCGCCAGAATGGCAGCCCTGCGGGTTTGGGCTTGTGTGATGCCGCGCACCGAATTCTCGGCTGTCTCTTGACTGGCCATGCTCACGTATTTGGCCAAGGAAGACTCGGCTTGTGCGTCTTGACCTTGCTCAAATTGAAGCGAGCCCAAAATCAACCATGCTTCAGCAAGTTGGGGATGGCTTTGTGTGAGGCTTCGCAGCTGCTGATCGGCATCGCTGTAGCGTTGCATTTCAATCAGCACCCGCACGTAACTCATGGCCAACTCAGGGCTGTTTTGTTGGCGTTGGGCCAAGGTCACCAGCTGTTCTGCGCCTTGGATTTGTCGTCCAACCAGTTCGAGGGCCAGCAGGGCTGGACCAATGGCTTGGGTATCGGCCGAATGCCCTTGTTGTGCTGCTTGCAATGCGCCGAGTGGGTCATCGCTGGCCAAGCGCATGCGGCCCAGTGCTGTCCACGATGCAGCCGCAGTGGATTTCGCAGACAAGTAAGGTTCAAGTGTTTTTTGAACAATGGCGGTGGCCAGCTTTTTGTCTGTCACGCGTGCGTAGTGCCTTGGAATCAGGCTGATCGCCACAGACCGCTCAGGCAGGGGGGCCAATGAGATTTCTTTTTTCAAAAACTCCTGGCTTTCGGCAGTTTGGTTGACCGCCAGCAAAATTTGCAGCACTTGCAGATTGGCTTTGCGGTCTTGGGGGAAGGCCTGTGCCCATGCCCGGGCGGCCATCAACGCCCCTTCGCCCGAGCGAGCTTGCAGCGCGATGTCTACGGCACGGGCGAAGAGTTGCACATCGTTAGAGCGCCGCGCGGCATCGAGCAGCAGGGAAAAGCCAGCTCCGGGCTCGCCATGGCGAAGGTTGAGCTCACCCAGCAAAATTTCGTACAGCAGCTCTCCGGTGAGCTCAGAGTTCACCACAGGTTCAGATGTTTCTGCGCTGGGTGTCTGAGCGTGTAGCGAGGCCATCCCCATCGTGCAGGCCAGCAAAACCAATGGGCCAGCCCATGGGCGTGCAAAAAACAAGGGGAATTTCATAGGGGCATCATAATCGCTGACTGTTTTTTCTTGCCTGCATCATGCCCGAATTGCCTGAGGTTGAAGTGACCCGTTTGAGTTTTGCCGATCGCATTGCGCAAGCACGTGTGACTGGCGTTCGTGTGGGTAAGGCTTTGCGCTGGTCTTTGGGCTGTCAACCCGAGTCATTGCTGGGTCAGCGTGTGTTGGGCGTGCGTCGGCGAGGCAAATATTTGTTGGTTGATCTCGACCAAGGTCTGTTGTTATGGCATTTGGGCATGTCGGGCAGCTTGCGATTCAGCGATGACCGAAGCGCGCCACAGGCACACGACCATTTTGATTTAGACACCGACCGTGGCTTGCTTCGCCTCAACGACCCAAGGCGATTTGGGGCCGTGGTTTATGCCGACAGCCAAGACAGCCCTCAGGCGCAAAAATTGTTGGGCCATTTAGGGGTAGAGCCCTTGGGCTCAGAGTTTGATGCCCAGCGCTTCCATCTTGGCCTCAAACAGCGCCGCACAGCCATCAAACAAGTGTTGTTGGCCGGCGAAGTGGTGGTCGGCGTGGGCAACATCTATGCATCAGAGGCTTTGTTTTTGGCGGGTATTCGACCTACGTTGCGCGCCGATCGGGTCAGTCGTCCCCGCGCAGACAAGCTGCGCCGTGCCATCGTCGATGTGCTCGCGCGTGCCGTGCAAAAAGGAGGCAGCACTTTGCGTGACTTCTCCAACGCCGATGGCCAGCAAGGTTACTTTCAATTGGAGGCCATGGTCTATGACCGCGCAGGTGAGCCGTGTCGTGTTTGTGGCAACTTGATTCGTCAACTGCGCCAAGGCCAACGCTCCACGTATTACTGTGCGATATGTCAAAAGGCTTGATCCCATGAGAGAAGCGCGCACGTCCTTTGCCGAGTTGGTGGTGGCTTGGCAAAAGAAACATGGGCGTCATGACTTGCCGTGGCAAAACACCCAAGACCCATACGCCGTGTGGTTGTCTGAAATCATGTTGCAGCAAACCCAGGTCAGCACCGTGCGCGACTATTTCGCACGGTTCATGCAGCGCTTTCCGACGGTGGCCAGTTTGGCTGCAGCGCCGCTCGACGATGTGTTGGGCATGTGGAGTGGCTTGGGGTATTACAGCCGCGCACGCAATATGCACAAAGCGGCGCAAGCGGTGATGGCATTGCACGGCGGGACATTTCCACGCAGCGCAGAGGCCTTGCAAACCTTGCCTGGCATCGGACGCTCGACGGCAGCGGCCGTGGCCTCGTTGTGCTTTGCCGAACCGATTGCGATTTTGGATGGCAACGTCAAACGCGTTTTGACTCGGTTCCTAGGTTTCAAGGACGATTTGGCATCATCGCGCCATGAACGCGCTTTGTGGGCGTTGGCGCAAAGCATGCTGCCCCAGCGCAATTTGCGGCAAGCCATGCCCCGCTACACCCAAGGTGTCATGGACTTGGGCGCCACCTTGTGCACGCCCAAGCAGCCTCGCTGCCCTGAATGCCCTGTGCAGCACCAGTGTGTGGCCGCTTCGCAAGGCACGCCGCACCTCTACCCGGTGAAGACACGCAAACTCAAACGCAGCGCAGAGTCTTGGTGGTTGTTGCTGGCGCAAACCAAGTCGGGGGATGTGCTGCTGGAGCAACGCCCCGACACTGGGATTTGGGCGGGCTTGTATGCCTTGCCGATGTTTTCAAGCTTTGCCGAGTTGCAAGCGTCCTTGCCTGGGCCTGTGCGTGCCAGCTTGCAAGAGCTGGGCGCTTTCAAGCATGTGCTGACGCACAAAGATTTGCACTTGCATCCGGTGCGTCTGAACTTGTCATCTGTCCAAAACTTGGGCCATGGACACTGGCTGGGGGCCGATCAGTGGCCAGTTGTCGGCTTGCCAGCCCCGGTGCGCAAACTGCTCACGACCCCATGAGGTCAAGCTCTCGGTGGCGCTTGAGGGTGACCCAGTTGGGGGTGAAGAGTGCGCTCAGACGCTCTACCAAATACACCGAGCGGTGTTGTCCACCCGTGCAGCCAATGGCGACCGTCACATAGCTGCGGTGGTCTTGGTTCAAGTCGGGCAACCACGTGGTCAAGAAATCGGAGATGTGCGAGGCCATGCGGTCCACGCTTGTGTGCTGTGCCAGCCAGTCTGATACCGGTGCATCGCGCCCGGTGAGGGCCCGCAAATCAGGTTCGTAATGTGGGTTGGGCAGCATGCGCACATCAAACACATAGTCGGCATGCAGTGGAATGCCACGCTTGAAAGCAAACGACTCAAACATCAAGGTCAGTTGCGTGGCTGGGGCTGAGATCAGCGACTTGATGTAGGCCTGCAGCTTGGTGCTGCGCAACAGACTGGTATCGATGATGTGTGAGGCCTCTCTCAGATCGGCCAACAAATGGCGCTCAAGCTCAATGGCTTCTATCAGGTCGCGTTGTTGGTCTGGTTGTTGATCCGTTGCTTCTTGGCGCGACAGTGGGTGGCGCCTTCGACTTTCTGAGAACCGGTGCACCAACACCTCAGTGCTGGCATCCAAAAACATAGGACGAATGTTGACATCCAGAGCGCGCAAATGGCTCAGTTGTGGGATGACCAAGGGCAGCGAGTTGGCGCTGCGTACATCCATGGCAATCGCGACTTTGGTGGCGCTTTGTTGCTGCTCTAGTTTGACAAAAGGCAGCAGCAGTTCAGGCGGCAGGTTGTCGACACAGTAAAAACCTGCATCTTCCAGCGCGTGCAAGGCCACCGATTTGCCTGAGCCTGACATGCCTGTGATCAGAACGATTTCTTGTTTCATACGCTGCGTGCCTTCTTGCGTGCAGGCAGTTGCAACATCTCCCGCGCATGGGCCAAGGTCGTGTCCGACACCTTTTCCCCACCCAGCATGCGTGCAATTTCGCGCACGCGTTCGTCGCCTTGTAGGGCGCTGACTTGGCTGGCTGTTCCTTTGGCGTCGCTGTGTTTGGACACCACCAAATGGTGGTCTGCACAAGCGGCAACCTGGGGCAAGTGCGTCACGGCCATGACTTGTCGGTCACGGCCGAGTTGTTGCATCAGGCGTCCAACGGTTTCTGCCACCGCACCTCCAACGCCTGAGTCCACCTCATCAAAGATGAGGGTTTGGGCGCTGCCCAGTTGGCTGGTGGTCACGGCAATGGCCAAGGCAATGCGTGACAACTCGCCGCCCGACGCCACTTTGCCGACCGGACGGGGCGTGCTGCCCGCGTGACCTGCCACCAAAAACTGCACCGACTCCATGCCACTGGAGGAGGGGTGTTCGAGTTTGTCCAGCGCCACCTCAAAGCGACCACCTTGCATGCCCAGACCTTGCATGGCTTGGCTGATGGCGGTTGCCAGTTTTGGCGCAGCCTTGGTGCGCGCTTGCGACACCTTGCGAGCTTCGCTGTTGTAGGCGGCGGCGGCTTGAGCCTGAGCCGCTTCCAGGGCGCCCAGATCGGTGGCCGCATCAAGCTGGGACAAGCGTGCGCGCCATTCTTGGTAGAGCGCTGGCAACTCTTGTGGGCTGCGCTTGAAGCGGCGCGCCAAAGACATCCATAGCGACATGCGCTCGTCCAAGCTGTTTAGGCGTTGTGGGTCGAGCTCGGTATGCCCCAAGTAGCTGTGCAATGAGTGCGCCACATCTGCAGCTTGCGCCAAGCTC
The DNA here is from genome assembly GCA_947381325.1 of Comamonadaceae bacterium. Taxonomy (GTDB): domain Bacteria; phylum Pseudomonadota; class Gammaproteobacteria; order Burkholderiales; family Burkholderiaceae_C; genus Limnohabitans. Next base: position 982 of record CANCUP010000135.1, on the reverse strand, counting down.
GATGCGAGCACATCGACCCAATTGGCAAATGCGGGCTCCACACCAGCTTGGTCTTGCAAGGCATCTTGCGCGCGGGCCAACTGCCGCAAAGCGCCTGTGTCTTCATCTTCTAGCGCTGCAATGGCTGCTTGCGCGGCGTCCATCAAAGCTTGGGCATTGGACAGACGGCTGTGCTGTGTGTTGATCTCGTCCCATTCATCGTTGCCGGGAGACAGCTTGTCGACTTCGGCCAGTTGCCACAGCAAACGCTCACGTTCTTCTTGCATCGTGTGTTGCGCGCTGCGCGCATCTTGTAGCGCTTGCACCGTGGCCCGCCAAGCACTCCACAGCGCACCGAGTTGGCTCAAGCTCACGCCAGCGTAGGCGTCCAGCAAGCCACGGACAGCATCTGGGCGGGTCAGGCTTTGCCAAGCGTGTTGGCCGTGTATGTCAAGCACCCTGTCGCCCAAGGCGCGCAGTTGGGTGGCCGTGGCCGGGCTGCCATTGATCCATGCACGGCTTTTGCCTTGTGCATCGATGGTGCGTTTGAGCAGCAAGCTCTCAGGCGATGTGTCTTCGGCTGCAAACCCCTCCTCCTGCAACCAAGCCGTCAGGTCTGAACTGAGATCAAACTCGGCGCAAATTTCGGCACGTGTCGCGCCTTCGCGCACCACGCTGGCCTCGGCGCGCGCGCCCAAAACCAGCTGCAAAGCATCAATCAAAATCGATTTGCCGGCACCCGTCTCCCCGGTGAGTGCGGTGAACCCCGCGGACAGGTTGAGGTCAAGTTCGCGCACGATCACAAAGTCGCGCAACACCATGTGCTGCAAACTCATGCGCCCCCCTCATTCCAGTGCAATTTTTTACGCAAGGTGTCAAAGTAACTCCAACCTTTGGGGTGTAAAAACCTTGCATGGTGTTGCGAGCGGCGCACGGTGATGCGGTCGCCAATCAACAGAGACGCCAAAGACTGCATGTCAAAGTTGGCACTGGCATCGCGCCC
>CANCUP010000134.1 GCA_947381325.1 Comamonadaceae bacterium | reverse complement strand
GGCGAGGGCGTGCCACAGGCCTATCCCGCTTTGGCGGGCAATCTGGCGGTACAAATGGCCCACCCCACCAACCTGGTGCAAACCGTCATGTACGGCGGGTTCTCCGCCACCACGTCCGCACAGCCCAAGCCATTTGGCATGCCCCCGTTTGTCCTGGTCTTGAGTGATCGTGACATCGCCGATGTGCTGACCCATATCCGAACCCAATGGGGCAACGCCGCAGGCGCGGTTACCGAGTTTGATGTGGCGCGGGTGCGTGAAATGCAAACCCGTTGAACTCACGTTTGGGTTGAGCCTGGCAAGGTGGTGAAAGTGACTGGCTAGAATCCGTCGCCATGCAACACCTGCGCCACGCCATCCTCCTCACCCGCTGTGTGCTGGTGTGGTTTGTGTTGTCGGTCGGCGTGGCCGTTGCCTCGCCCATGGTGAGTCCTAAGGCCATGGACTTGGTGTGTAGCAGCAGCGGCAGCATGAAGCTGGTGGCGCAGGGCGACGACGACGCCACCACCAGCCACACCCTGGATTGCCCCTTGTGTGCCTCTGTCGTGGCACCCCCGCCCGCGTTCCACACGGGCTTGACCCAGCCCTCTCCCCTGGCGCATGCCCTGCTTGCCCTTGAAGCTGCGCACATCGCGTCTGTCACTGCCCCGCCACTGCCCTCGCGCGGGCCACCTGCACTTTTCCTCTGACCGTTGACGTGGGTCTCGGGCGCTAGCGCTCGGACTTGGTTCGTTGGCTTGACCGTGTCGCCTTGTGCGTCGTCAAGCCTTCGCGTGAGCAGGAAAATTTTTCGTGGAACAAGACAAACACCTCCGGCGAGGTTTTTTCGGCGCATCACTTGCGCTGGCGCTTTCAAGTGCAGCGGTGGGGCAAGACGCCTCCCAAACCAAAGAATTGGGCATGGTGGTGGTCACATCGGGGCAGCCGTCCTCCTTGCCCACCCACATCCCCACCACGATGGAGTCGGTCACGGCCCTACAGATCGCCGAAACCATCAATGCCACCGACAGCGAAGACGCCCTGAAGTATTTGCCCAGCTTGTCGGTGCGCAAGCGCTTTGCCGGCGATTACAACCATGCGGTGTTGGCCAGCCGCGCATCGGGCTCCCAAAATGCCGCGCGCAGTGCGGTGTATGCCGATGGCATGCCCCTGTCCAACTTTGTGGGCAACGACAAGTTTTACGCGCCGCGCTGGGGCATGGTGGCACCTGAAGAAATTGAACGCGTGGACGTGATGTACGGCCCCTTTTCTGCGGCGTATCCGGGCAACTCGGTGGGTGCCGTGGTCGACTATGTCACCCGCATGCCCAAGCAGTTTGAAGCCCACATGAAGATGGGCGCATTCAAGCAGAACTTTGACGCCTACAACACCCAAGACAGTTTTGGCGGAAAGAATGTCAGCGCCACCTTGGGCAGCAAAGCCGGCGATTGGTCGTATTGGTTCCATCTGAGCCGGCAAGATGTCAACGGTCAGCCCATGGGCTTTGTCACGGCCGCACCCGTCACCGGCAAAGCCGCAGGCACGGCGGTGAGCGGTGTCGCCACAGCCGCAGATGTGTATGGCAACCCAAGCGCAGTGTTGGGCACCACCACCCAGTACCACACCGTGCAAGACCACGCCAAGCTGAAACTGGCCTACGACGTGTCCTCCACGATGCGCGCGACGTACACCCTCGGGTATTGGCAAAACAACAGCGATGGCAACCCGGCCACTTATCTGACCAACGCCGCAGGTGCGCCCGTTTATGTGGGCAGTGGCGCCAACTCGGTGGTCGAGCAAGGGGGCAAGCAATATGTGCTGTCCAACACGGCTTTCTCTGCCTCTCGGGAAAACCTCACGCATGTCATGCAGGGTTTTTCACTCAAGACGAACACCCAAGAGGTCTTGGATTGGGAAATTCTGACCAGCCTGTATGACTACCAGCAAGACGTGAACCGCAGCTCACCCAGCAACACCGCCACCGCGCTTTACGCAGGCACGACGGCAGGCAAGCTCACCGACTATGGCGGCACGGGCTGGAACAACCTGGCCTTGAAAGGCACGTGGCGGCCCGAAGGCGTCAAAGGCGCACACATCGTTGACTTCGGCTACCAACAAGACCATTACAAACTCAAGATCGTTCAAAACAACACCTCGACAACGAACTGGGAGACAGCTGCAGCATCGGGCGCGCCCCTCAGCCAATCGGTCGGCCAATCGAAGCTCCAAAGCGTGTATGCCCAAGATGCTTGGAAATTTGCGCCACTGTGGAAAACAGTTTGGGGCTTGAGGGCCGAGCAGTGGCGCACAGACAACGGCTTGGCCTATACATCCACCGGTGGCGCCCATGTGAGTTATCCAAGCCGTGTCGACAACTACCTGTCACCCAAAGCGGCCATCTCGCACCTTTGGGCGTCGGATCTGATGTTGAAGGCGTCGACGGGTCGCGCGGTCCGTATGCCCACCGTGCACGAGATGTATGGGTCGACCACCGCGGCGGCCAATGTGCTGTATGCCAATAACCCCAACTTGAAGCCAGAAAAATCACAAACCACCGAGCTCAGCGCTGAAAAGGATGTAGGCCACGGCTTGCTGCGTGTGACAGCCTTCTTTGAAAACACGAAAGACGGCATCGTCAGCCAGTCCTCCTTGGTGCCCGGTTCAACCACGGTGGCGACCAACATCCAAAACATCAACCTGATCAAGAGCCAAGGCCTGGAAGTGGCCTATGCCGGCAACAACGTGTTCACGCGTGGTTTGGATGTTTCGAGCAGCCTGACGTATGTGGAGTCGCTGATCAAGGACAACCCAGCAGCGCCGGACACGGTCAACAAACAACAAATTCGAGTGCCTGTGTGGCGTGCCAACGCTTTGGCGAATTACCACTGGAACGATCAGCTCAGCACCTCCCTGGGCGCGCGCTATGCAGGCCGTCAGTACGGGCTGCTGAACAACGCTGACACCAATGGCTATGCCTACACGGGCAACAGCAAGCTGTTTGTGGTGGATGCCCGCGTGCTCTACCGGGTTGACCAGCAATGGTCTGTCGCAGGCGGCATTGATAACTTGAACAACTACCGCTATTGGAATTACCACCAGTACCCGATGCGCACCTACTTTGGCGAACTGAAGTACGACCTGAAGTAACCCCTTGCTGCGGAGTTCGTCATGAACCACAACCAGCCCTCTATGAATTTCGAAAGTTAAACCATGAAAAACAAAACGCTGATATGGATCTTTTGTTGGGGCGTCTTGGCGTTGGCGCCAGGCGCCCAAGCGCACATCGTCTTGACCGAGCCTCAAGCTCTTGCTGGCACCTACTACAAAGCCACTTTGCGTGTCGGGCACGGCTGCAACGGGTCTGCCACCACCAGCCTTGTGGTGCAAGTGCCCACTGGTTTTCAAGGCGCCAAGCCTCAGCCCAAACCCGGCTGGAGCCTGAGCTCACGCACAGCCAAGCTCGCGCAGCCCTACACCAGCCACGGCAAGACCGTGACCGACGATGTGGTGGAGTTGCGTTGGACGACGCGCAACCCAGAGGCGGCTTTGCCGGATGATCAGTTTGACGAGTTCGCCTTCATGGGTCGATTGCCAGACATCGCTGGACCGATGTGGGTCCAAGTCTTGCAGACGTGCGAGAACGGTCAAAATGATTGGTCAGACATTCCGCCCAGTGGCACATCCACCCGTGGCATGAAGTGGCCGGCTGCTTTGCTGGATGTGCAAGCAGCGCCAGCCCATGAACACCGTCATTAATTACCAGGAGTCCTTGCATGACATATTCAAAACACCTCATCGCTGCCGCTTTCACCGGCATCTTCGTCGCTAGCGCTTTCGCGCAAAACGTCACGGTCAGTGACGCATGGGTCCGTGCCACGGTGCCTGGTCAAAAAGCCACCGGGGCTTTCATGAAGCTCACCGCCAAAGAGGGCGCCAAGCTTGTAGGGGTGAGCAGTCCTGCCGCGGGTGTGGCTGAAATTCACGAAATGAAAATGGACAAAGACATCATGAAGATGGCCGCCTTGCCCAATGGCTTGGAGCTGCCTGCTGGCAAAGCGGTGGAGCTCAAGCCGGGCAGCTACCACGTGATGTTGATGGACCTCAAAGCCCCCATTCCTAAAGACAGCACAGTCCCCGTGACCTTGGTCTTTCAAGATGCCAAAGGTGTCAAAACCAATCTGGACGTCAAGCTGCCCGCCAGTGCGCAAATGCCCGCCATGGCCCATGACCACGCGCATGGCGACCACAAGCACTGAGTTGTCAGGTGCATGCGCCGTGGGTTTGGTTTAATCCAAGCACACACTTCCACCAGGAGACACGCATGGGCAACCCCAACGGTTTTGATTTCACCAAGTTCGTTCCGGGCTTTGACTTTTTGAAAAACCTCACGCCTGGCGCCAACGCCAGTGCTGCCGCGCCCGGCTGGGTGGCGCCAACGCTCGATCCAGAAGAATTGGACAAGCGCATCCAAGAGTTGAAGACCGTGCATTTTTGGTTGGAACAAAACGCCAAGGCTGTGGGGGCCACGATTCAAGCCCTCGAGGTGCAACGCATGACGCTGGCGACCTTGAAGGGCATGAACATGAGCTTTCAAGACTTGGCCGAGTCCCTCAAGGTCAAGCCCCAAGCAGACGCCAAACCTGAATCGACTTACAGCTTCACGCACAGCGAGACGGCGGCTGCGCCCACGGCAGAGCCCGCGCCATCTGCCGACCACCAGACCCGTTCACAGGCCAAGCCCAAAAAGACCGTCAAAGCCAGCGCCCAGCATGCAGCCGGCGTAGACCCCGCCCATTGGTGGGGCGCCTTGACCGACCAGTTCCAACACATCGCCACCCATGCCATGCAGGACATGGCGCACCGCGCCACGGCCCATGCGCAGGCGCCAGCAGGTGCCGCCAGCAGCAAGTCAACCAAGCCTGCTGCCAAGAAAACCGCGACCCCACGCCAGCGTTCAACCCCCTCCACGAAAACCACCACACGCCAAGCCGCTGCGGCCAAGACCAAGCGATGAAACTCTTTCCCTATGGCCACGCCACCCATCCGCAATGGCGCATGGCCGCAGGCCTGGTGCTGGCGCAACTGCGCGCCCACATGGCCTTGCCCGAGTACGCCCCTGCGCCGCCTTTGGGCCTGCTCTACATCACCGACCATTACGCGTCGCACGCCAAGGAGTTGCTGGGCTATTTGAGCGCCGAGCTGCCCGAAGTCACCGACTGGGCGGGTACGGTGGGCGTGGGCGTGGCAGCCAACAACGTGGAATATTTTGACGAGCCGGCGCTGAGCGTGATGCTGTGCGACATCTCGCCCGAGCACTACCGTGTGTTCAGCGGCGTGGCACCGCTGACCCAAGGCGGACAAGGCGGCAGCAACTTTGTGCCGCACACCGCGCTGTTGCATGCCGATGCCCAAACGCCTGACGTGCCAGAGCTGATTGCCGAACTGGCACAACGCACGGTCAGTGGCCATGTGTTTGGCGGCTTGGCATCTAGCCGCCTGCAAGTGGTGCAGTTTGCCCAGAGCGGCGACGGCAACATGGCCGGACAGGGCCAGGCCGATGGTGTGTTTTCAGGCGGCTTGAGCGGTGTGGCCTTTGATGCCGAGGTGGCCATGGTGTCGCGGGTGACACAAGGGTGTTTGCCCATTGGCCCGGTGCACACCATCACGTCGGTGGACAACCATGTGGTGCTGACCCTGGACGACGAACCCGCCTTGGATGTCTTGGTGCGTGACCTGCACATCGACCTGGAACAGCGCCAACACGCCCTGACCAAAGTTCGCGCCACCTTGGTGGGGCTGGCACCCGCGCATGACGCAGCCATCAAGCGCACCGGCGAGTTTGACGATGCGGTGTTGGTGCGCCACATCATTGGCTTAGACCCGGCCCAGCGTGCCGTGGCGGTGGCCCAACCGGTGGAGGTGGGCATGCGCTTGACGTTTTGTGAACGCAATGTTGCTGCTGCGCGGGCTGATTTGATGCGCATTGGCGCTGAAATTCGTGAAGCGCTAGAGCCCGAAGAAATGACGGCAGAGCTGGCCGGTGTGCTGAGCGCCGACACCTCGGCCAGCCCGCATCCTGCCCGACGCATGGCGGGTGCGGTGTATGTCAGCTGCGCGGGGCGCGGCGGCCCGCACTTTGGTGGACCCAGTGCTGAGCTGCACATCGTGCGCCGTGCCTTGGGCGATGTGCCGCTGGTGGGCTTTTTTGCCGGCGGCGAAATTGCCCACCAAAACCTCTACGGCTACACCGGTGTGTTGACGGTGTTCACCACCGAGGCTTGATCGGCTTGCGGCTCAAATACCGCGTGCGCGGTCTTGTTTGAACTTGGTGCGAAACGCGCCAAACTGACCCGCCTCCAAGGCCTCACGCACTTCGCGCATCAGGTTCAAGTAGTAGTGGAGGTTGTGGATGGTGGTGAGCATGGGGCCGAGCATTTCGCCGCAACGGTCGAGGTGGTGCAGGTAGGCGCGGCTGAAGCCGCCGCTGACGCTGCCATCGGCGCGCGTGTGACCTTGGCAGGTGTAGCAGGTGCAGGTGCTGTCGAGCGGGCCATGGTCTGCCTTGTGGCGGGCGTTGCGAATTTTCAAATCCCCAAAACGCGTGAACATGGTGCCGTTGCGGGCGTTGCGGGTGGGCATGACGCAGTCAAACATGTCCACGCCATCGGCCACGCCTTGCACCAAGTCTTCGGGGGTACCCACGCCCATCAAGTAGCGCGGCTTGTGTGCGGGTAGGCGGTGCGGGGTGTGGGCCATGATCTCCAGCATCTGTTCTTTGGGCTCGCCCACGCTCACACCACCGATGGCGTAGCCCGGGAAATTCATCGCCACCAAGGCGTCTAGCGACTCTTGGCGCAGGTTCGTGAACATGCCGCCTTGCACGATGCCAAACAAGGCGTTGGGATTTTCCAGGCGCGCAAATTCATCCTTGCTGCGCACCGCCCAGCGGCGGCTCATTTCCATGGATTTGCGGGCTTCGGCTTCGGTTGTGAGGTGGCCTTTGGTTTCGTACGGTGTGCACTCGTCGAGTTGCATCACGATGTCGCTGTTGAGCGTGGTTTGAATTTGCATGCTCACCTCGGGCGACATGAACAGCTTGTCGCCGTTCACGGGGGAAGCAAAGGTCACCCCTTCTTCGGTGATCTTGCGCATGGCACCCAAGGACCACACCTGAAAACCGCCGCTGTCGGTGAGGATGGGTTTGTTCCAACGCTCAAAGCCATGCAAGCCGCCAAAGCTTTGCATCACGTCTAGGCCAGGACGCATCCACAAATGGAAGGTGTTGCCCAGAATGATTTGAGCGCCCATCTC
>CANCUP010000133.1 GCA_947381325.1 Comamonadaceae bacterium | reverse complement strand
GCCCTGGCCGAGATGCGCGCCAATGCCATCGTCGGCAGTGCCCCTCAAGTGGCCGCCAAGCTGCGCGCCTTGGCCGAGCGCTTGCAAGTCGACGAGGTGGTGCTGATCACCTGGACCCACAACCCGGTCGCTCAAAGCCGCTCTTACGAATTGCTGGCGCGTGAATTCGCGCTGTGCTGAACTTTTCTTTTTCAACCTACACGGAGCTTCACCATGTTTTCAACCGCAATTGCCGGTAGCCTGCCCAAACCCGAGTGGTTGGCCGAGACCAACAAACTCTGGCCCAAATGGCACGCCGAAGGCGACGCCCTGCGCCAGGCCAAGGCCGACGCCACGTTGTTGTGGATCAAAGCCCAAGAGGACGCGGGACTGGACGTGATTGGCGACGGCGAGCAATCGCGTCAGCACTTTGTGCATGGGTTTTTAGAGCAGGTCGAAGGCATTGACTTTGAAAACAAAGTCACCATGGGCATTCGCAACAACCGCTACGACGCGCAAGTGCCCCAGGTCATCGCGCCCTTGCGTCTCAAAGGTCGCGTGCATGCGTTTGAAGCGCAACTGGCGCGTGCCCACACCCAGAAAAAACTCAAGTTCACCTTGCCCGGCCCCATGACCATCGTCGACACCGTGGCCGACCGCTTTTATGGCGAGGGCGAAGAGGGCCGCATCAAGATGGCCTTTGCCTTTGCCGAGTTGTTGAACCAAGAAGCCTTGGCCTTGCAGGCCGATGGCGTGGACATCATCCAGTTTGACGAGCCGGCCTTCAACGTCTACTTAGACCAAGCCGCAGACTGGGGCGTCAAAGCCTTAGAGCGCGCCGCGCAAGGCCTGACCTGCACCACCGCTGTTCACATTTGCTACGGCTATGGCATCGAAGCCAACAACAACTGGAAGAAAACCCTGGGCGACGAATGGCGCCAGTACGAAAAGGTGTTTCCAGCCTTGGCCAAGAGCAGCATCCAGCAAGTGAGTTTGGAGTGTTACCACTCGCACGTGCCGCCCGAGATGATGGCGTTGCTGGAAGGCAAAGACGTGATGGTGGGGGTGATTGATGTGGCCAGCGACGTGATTGAAACGCCCGAGCAAGTGGCCGACACCATCGGCCGCGCTTTGCAGTTTGTGCCCAAACACCGATTGATTGCTTGCACCAATTGCGGCTTGGCGCCGATGAGCCGTGAGGTGGCGACCAAGAAGCTCCAAGCCTTGGCGGCTGGTGCTGCGTTGGCGCGTCAGCGTTACGCCTGAGTTTTTCTTTGGCGGTGGGGGAGGTGTTTGGGCGTCTGTTGCCGCTCATGTCCCCCGATTCACTTCGCTGCAACAGACCCCCAAACGGCTCGTGCTACGTTGGCGCGTCAGCGGCACGCCTGAGCTTTGTTTCTTTGGTGGTGGGAGCGGTGTTTGGCCGCCTGTTGCCGCTCATGTCCCCCGATTCAGGCTGCGCCTGAATCTCCTCCTTCACTTCGCTGCAACAGACACCCAAACACCTCCTCGGGCGCCTAAGGTCCAGGATCAGACGGCGTGGGTGTCTTGTGAAGCGAAGTGAAGGAGGAGAGTCTTGCAGCATGCAAGACTCGGGGGACATGAGCGGCACAAGGCACCCACGTCGTCTGGTCCGTGCGAATTAAAAACAGCCAGTAACGTGCGCTACAAAGGCGGGAATTTAAGAGCAGGTGCTCCCACCACACCCATGAATCTCGCCCTGAGGCAAGCCCTCAGGCTTAGACACCACCCCCGTGGCTTCGTCATAGCCCACACCGCGCAGGTGCAGTGCCAAGGCCGCATCCATGGTTTGGGCGTGTTGCGGAAACCACAGACCCAACTCGTGCGCCATTTGACGCACCAACGCCAAATCACCTTGCTCTTTGCCGCGCTTGAGGCCTTCACGCATCACCTGCAAGATCACGTTGTGTTGCATGCTGTGGCAATTGCTCGATGAGAAGTGGGTGTCCGCCATCCAGCGGTCTTCGCTGCCAAAGTGTTCTTCGGTGTGCGCGATCAAGTCCACAAAACGATCCAACAGTTCATCGTCTTGCGCCATTTCGGTCGCGCCCAGCAGGTCGACAAACTCGCGGTGCGTGTCGTCCATGAAGTCGAGCTCAAGGCCCAAGGCATCGCTCCAAGCCAGGGTGGGTGCACGTGCAGTGGTGAAGTCGAGGGTCTCGGTGGTCATGGCATGGGTCTCCAAATCTTGCATGCCGAGAGCATAAATTGAAAACCACGCCTCTGAGTTGCGCCAAGTCAAACGTGAGACGGGTGGCGCTGGGCACCTTCCACGCAGAATGCCGTTGGTCTAAAACCAAGTGCGCAGCCACGCCACAAAGCGACGTGGGTAGCTGGGCTCCACCCAAAACATGGCACCTGTCACCACGGCATTGGCCACCCCCGTGCACAGCATCACCTCAGGAATGGTCAGCCCTGCGCCGAGCAGGGCCCCGGCGATCAAGGCGCTGACCATCATGAACAAGGCGTTGAGGATGTTGGTCGCCGCAATCAACCGTGCACAGTGGTCTGTGTGACTGGTCAACTGCACCCAGGCATACATGGGCACGCTGTACAGGCCTGTGAACAGGCTCAGCAGAACCAAGTCGGCCATCACCCGCCAATGTGCGGTTTGGCTGATAAACGCAGAGATATCCATGGGCAAAGCCGCAGGCAGATGCCGCACCGCAAAGAACAAGTCGATGCAAAACACACTCATGCCGAGGGCACCCAGCGGCACCAAACCGATTTCAACTTGATGCCGACTCAAGCGTTCGCACAGCAATGCCCCAGTGCCAATGCCGAGAGAGAACAGGACCAGCAGCAGCGAGGCCACATGGGCGTCGCCGTGCAGCACGTCTTTGGCAAAGCTGGGGAATTGGCTCAAAAAGGTGGCGCCAAAAAACCACATCCAGCTGATGCCCAGCAAGGTGTGAAACACACTGCGGTTGGCACGTGCCAATTGCAGGTTGCGCCAGGTCTCGGTGAATGGGTTCCAGTTGATGCGCAACAGTGGTGCCAAGGCGCGCCCGGGCGGTATCAACGCGCTGGCCCATCGCCCCAGAACAGCCAGCGCCAAGCAGGCCAGCGACACGCTGGTGGGCCCCACGTCTGGCCACGCAATCAATAAGCCGCCGGCCACATTGCCCAACAAAATTGCGACAAACGTGCCCATCTCCACCATGCCGTTACCCCCCGTGAGCTCTTGCGCATTGAGCACGCGCGGCAGGTAGGCAAATTTGACCGGGCCAAACAAGGTGGAGTGCACGCCCATCAAAAAAATGCAGCCCAACAAGGTGGTCACTTGATGGCTGGCAAAGCCCCAGGCGGCCAACGCCATGATGGCAATTTCAAAGTTTTTGACCCAGCGCATCAGCGCGATGGGGTCGTATTTGTCGGCCAATTGGCCGCTGGTGGCTGAGAACAGCAAGAAGGGCAGGATGAACACCGCCCCAATCACCAAGCCCGCCAAACTAGGCGGCAGCCAGTCGATGCTGAGTTGGTAGGTGACCCACACGGTGAACGCAAACTTGAACAAGTTGTCGTTCGCGGCACCGCAAAACAGGGTCCAAAAAAATGGCCCAAACCGTCGCTGCCTCAACAACGCAAACTGGTGTGTAGCGTCTGTGGGGGCAGCGTCGGCGGGGCTGGGCATGGTGGTTACATGCGCTCGAAGATGGCGGCAATGCCTTGGCCGCCGCCAATGCACATGGTCACCAGGGCGTATTTGCCTTGAATGCGTTGCAACTCATACAAGGCCTTCACGGTGATCAAGGCACCGGTGGCGCCGATGGGGTGACCCAGCGAAATGCCCGAGCCGTTGGGGTTGACCTTGGCCGGGTCAAAGCCGAGCTCTTGGCTCACGGCGCAGGCTTGGGCGGCAAAGGCTTCGTTGGCTTCAATCACATCCATGTCGTGGACCGTCAAGCCCGCTTTTTGCAAGGCCAAGCGCGAGGCCGACACCGGGCCCATGCCCATGATCTTGGGCTCCAAGCCGGTGTGCGCGTAGGCCACCAAGCGACCCAGCGGCTTGGCACCACGGGCTTGTGCGGTTTTGGCTTCCATCAGCACCACAGCGGCGGCGGCGTCGTTGATGCCCGAGGCATTGCCTGCGGTTACGGTGCCGTTTTCTTTCACGAACACGGGCTTCAGCTTGGCCATGTCTTCGGACTTGCAGTTGGGGCGGAAGTGCTCGTCGGTGGTGTAGGCCACATCGCCTTTTTTGCTCTTGAGCATCACCGGCACGATTTGGTCTTTGAAGTAACCCGCCTCGGTGGCGCGTTGGGCGCGGTTGTGGCTCTCAACAGCCAAGGCGTCTTGCATGTCGCGGGTGATGCCAAATTGGGCCGCAATGTTCTCGGCGGTCACGCCCATGTGGATGGTGTGGAAGGGGTCGTGCAGCGCACCGACCACCATGTCGACCATCTTGGTGTCGCCCATGCGTGCGCCCCAACGTGCGCTGAGGGAGGCGTAGGGGCCACGGCTCATGTTCTCAGCACCACCGCCAATGGCGATGTCGCAGTCGCCCAGCAGGATGGCTTGGCTGGCCGACACAATGGCTTGCAAGCCCGAGCCGCACAGACGGTTCACGTTGAAGGCGGGAGTGGCTTGGCCGCAACCGCCGTTGATGGCCGCCACACGCGACAAGTACATGTCTTTGGGTTCGGTGTTGACCACATGGCCAAACACCACATGGCCCACATCTTGGCCGTCCACGCCCGCACGGGCCAAGGACTCGCGCACCACAAGTGCTGCCAATTCGGTGGGGGGGATGTCTTTCAGGCTGCCACCATAAGTACCAATGGCGGTGCGAACACCGCTGACGACGACGACTTCACGCATGTTTGTCTCCTGTGGATGAAATGAAAACCGATCCAGTGTGCACCCGCTCGGCTACAGCTCTCTTACGCCGCCTGATGCGGTGCTGACGTGCCCCAAGCCACAGGCAAATCAAAAGACAGGGGCGCTTGGGTGAACGGATGGGCCAGCGCCAGCGTTTTGGCGTGCAACATCAGGCGCGGGCTCATGGCCAGCACCTCTGGCGGCGCGTATAACGAGTCGCCCAGCATCGGGTGACCCAGGCTTTGCATGTGCACCCGCAGTTGGTGGGTGCGCCCCGTGAAGGGTTCCAGCTCAATCAGGCTGGCCATCTCACCCACTAGCAGACTGCGCCACAGGCTGCGGCTGGGTTTGCCGTCGGGGTGGATGATGTGGATGGGGCGACGCTCCCAGTCCAACAAAATGGGGCCCTCCACTGTGTACCAGCCTTCGTCGTTGGGCGCTGAGGCGGTGAGCAACGGGTTGCCTGCCACCACCGCCACGTAGCGCTTGTGCACTTGGCGGGTTTCAAACGCACGGCTGATGCGACGCTGCGCCTCAATGCCACGCGCCATGATCAGCAGACCTGAGGTGTCTTGGTCGAGGCGGTGCACCACCAGGGCATCTGGATAGCGGTCTTGCACGCGTTTGGACAAGCAGTCTTGCTTGTCGGGCCCACGCCCTGGCACAGACAACAGGCCGCTGGGTTTGTCCAGCACCAACAGGTGGTCGTCTTCGTAAATCGGAGTGATCACAGGCAGGGGCTCAGCAGGCACTGGCGTCGGGTTGTTCAAGCACCACATGCGTGGTGGGGCGGGCCACACAGGGCAGCACATAACCCTCGGCCTTTTCTTCGGCGCTCAGGCCGGGCCATTCAATGGCGTAGGCCACTTCACCGCTGACCAAGCGACACAGGCAGGTGCGGCAGGTGCCATTGCGGCAAGAGCTGGGCAGCTGCACACGCGACATGTCGGCTGCTTCTAACAAGCTCAGGTCGCCTTCAACGTCGTATTGCAAGTTTGCGGGCAAGACCTGGACGGTGAAGATTTCAAACGAATCAGACACGGTAGATCACTCAAAATAAATCAAACACGGGTGAAGAGCTGTTGCTCCGCTTTGTCGATCCACAGGCCCAGGCTGTCGAGCAATTCGGTTTGGCTGAACGAGCAGCTTTCTTCGCTGAACAAGGCACTCGACTCCAAGCGGTCCAACAATCCCAGCCAAACTTCGCTGTAGCGCGAGGGCAGGGCTTGCAGCAGGGCCTCTTGGGCACGCGCTGCGTGGCTGAATGCCGACACGCTCAGCGCGCCGCCACGCACCTCAGACAGCGCTTGACGCAAGCTGGCGATGGACGGGGCTGCGGGGTGCATCACTTGTTCTTGATCTTGCCGCGAGGTGCCACGTAGGTGGTGGGCGGGTTGGGACGGTCCGAGGTGGATGTCTTGGGGGGCGAGTTGTCCTTTTTGGGCTTCTTCGTCATTTTGTTGCTGTGTTGTTCGCCTTTGGCCATAAGCCCTCCTGAAGGATCATCTCGGACTGAGACGGGACCATGGTAATTCACATCACTTAAGGGCTGTGCGTTCAAGGCATCAAGGACACGCTGTGTGGCGGACATAAGGTCGGACACCAACCGTGCGTTCACCTCCAGCATGCCTTCGTATTCACCAAGATTGCGTGTGTTGTGACACTTGTCCAGCACACGCCAAACTTCCGGGCCAAGTCCCAACGTATGCGGCAAAACTTGAAACACGATGAATCGGTTGCTGGGCCGATAGCCCTTGCGTCTTAGCGCTGCCAAGCACAGTGCGTGTGCGGCGTTGTAGGCCAAATCGAATTGGCTTTCTGGTGCAAGCGTTGGTGACTGTGCGTCGCGCAAGCGCATGCTACCTGTTCGCATCAGTCCTGCCAGCTCAGCGTTGTCGGGTGGCTCGGCCTTGAGTGATTTGCCGGGACCACTGAGATTTTCAAGTGCGCTGTTGTCCATTTTTTTGCTCCAACTGACCGATCAACCAAATCTTGGGCTGGTTCATCACGCGCGTGATGAAGGCCTGATCTTGGTCGAGGCGTTGGGCAAATTCGTCAGGCGTGTATAGCGTTGGGTTGATGTTGCGCTTAAGTTGTTGGCTCGCACTTTCAAGCGCAGCAAACACATCGGCGTAGCTCAAGGTTTGGCTGACCAGCAAAACGTCCACATCACTCTTTGCGGTGTCTTGCTGGCTGGCCATTGAGCCGTAGACAAACGCCGAGCGAATGCCTGCGGCCATGGGTGCTAATGCGTTGCGCAGCACATCGGCCAGGCCGACTGTTTTGAGGACCAAGCTTCGTAGCTCGGCATAGAGAGGGGACTGGGCGTTGGCTTGAAAGTGTTTTTGGTTACCAAGCTTGGTGACGGTAATCAACCCTGCTTGCGCTAAATTGGCCAACTCGCGCTGAACCGCACCTGTGCCTGACTGCGCGAGGGAAATCACCTCGTTGGCATAAAAGCTTCGGTCTGG
>CANCUP010000132.1 GCA_947381325.1 Comamonadaceae bacterium | reverse complement strand
GGCTTGCCCAACTGCAAGGGCGAGCGGCCCGAGTAGGCGCCAATGTCGTCCAAGGCGCGCATGCGCATGGTGCGCAAGGTGCCGTCGTTTTGAAAACCCAGCGTCACATCAAAAATGCGATCCGGGCCTTGCATGTCACCGCCACGCATGTTCTCAATGCGGTCTTCGACAAAGCGCACCGGGCGGCCCAGTTTTTTGGCGAGGTAACCCACCATGATGGAGTGCTTCAAGCCACGCTTGACGCCGTAGCTGCCGCCCACGTCCACGTCAAAGTGCACGCGCACGCCGTTGCCGGGCAAGCGCAGGGCTTTGGCCAGTTGGTCGGGGAACTTGGGCATCTGGATCGAGGCCCACACGTCGAGCACTTCGGTGGCGTCGTTCCACTCGCAGGCCACGGCAAAGGTTTCGATGGGCACGGTCGAGTTGCGTGCCCAACGCACGCGGTAGCTGAGCTGGTGGTCGCATTGGGCAAAGTCTTCTTCGACCGGACCCCAAACGAACTTGCGGTCAAAAATCAGGTTCGAGCCGTGCGCGGGGTGCACCAGCGGTGCGTCGCTGTGCAGGGCGGCTTCGGGGTCCACGATGTGGGCGGTTTGTTCGTACTCCACCATCACCAGCTCGGCGGCGTCTTCGGCCAGGGCGCGGGTGTCGGCCACCACAGCGGCCACCCATTCACCGGCGTAGCGCGCCACGTCCGAGGCCATGGGAAAGCGCGTGACCTGCGGCGCATCCACACCCGGCAACACCGGGTCGGTGGCGGCGCGCAACTCGGCTCCGGTGACCACGGCATGCACGCCGGGCATGGCCAGGGCTTGTGAGGCATCGATGCTCAAAATTTTGGCGCTGGCATAGGGGCTGGCCACCAAGGCTACGTGCAGCATGCCTTGGCGGTGGATGTCGGCGGCGTAATGGCCTTGGCCCACCACAAAGCGTTTGTGCTCGACCGCGCGGCGGTGTTTGCCGATGTAGCGGAAAGGGCTGGCGTCACTCATGGCGGTGCTCCTGGGGGGCGGTGGCGTGCATCACGGCATCCACAATTTGTTGGTAGCCGGTGCAGCGGCACAGGTTGCCGCTGATGGCTTCGCGCACTTGCGCCTCGCTGGGGTGCGGGTTGTGCGCCACCAAGGCGTGGCACGCGATCAACATGCCGGGTGTGCAGTAGCCGCATTGCAGCGCATGTTTTTCGCAAAACGAATCTTGAATCTTGGACAGGCAGCCACGCTCGGGTGCCAGGCCTTCGACGGTGGTGACGTTCATGCCATCGGCTTGCACGGCAAACATGCAGCACGAGCGCACGGGTTCGTCGTTGAGCAGCACCGAGCAGGCGCCACACACGCCGTGTTCGCAACCCACGTGGGTGCCGGTCAGAGCCAGCTCGTCGCGCAGAAAGTCGACCAGGGTGGTGCGGGGCTCAACGTCGCGCTGTTGCAAGACGCCGTTGACGCGGATTTGGACGGTCAGTTTGGAGGGCATGGTCATTCTTTCGGAGTGGCGGCTTGCAACAAGACACGGGCCAACAAGGCGGCGGCCAAATGGCGGCGGTAGTCGGCGCTGGCGTGCATGTCGCTGCCGGGGTCACAGGTTTGGGCGGCGGCGTGCGCTACGTCTTTGGCCAGCTCAGGGCTCAGGCGTTGGCCCATCAGCTGTTGCGCGAGTTCTGCAAACACCAGCGGTGTGCCACTGACGCCACCCAAGCCAAAGCTGGCGCGGGCGACCAAGCCTTGGGCATCGAGTTGCACCTGGCAAGCGGCCGAGGCCATGGCGAAGTCGCCGTGGCGGATGGCGGTTTCTTGAAAGGCCGAGCCAATGTGCGTGCCTGCCCAGATGGGCCAGTCGATGCGGCGCAGCAAGTCGGTGTCGCCCACGGCGGTGAACATGGGGCCCAAGAAGAAGTCTTGCGCCTCCACGCTGCGTGGGCCTTCATCCGCGCTGTCCAAGTGCAGCGTGGCACCCAAGATCAAGGCAGCCAGCGGCAACTCAGCGGAGGGGTCGGCGTAGACCAAGCTGCCACCCACGGTGCCACGGTTGCGGGTTTGTTGGTGGCCCACCCAGTGCAGGGCTTGGTGGATCAGGGGCAGTCGCTGGCCAATCTCGGCATGGCGCTCGACCTCGCATTGGCGCACACCGGCACCCAGGGTGAGGGTGTCGGGCGTGAGGCTGATGCTGCGCAGGGCGTCGAGGCGGTGGATGTCCACCAGCAACTCAGGGCGCGCCAGGCGCATGGCCATCATGGGCACCAGGGTTTGGCCACCGGCAATCAGCTTGGCGTCGCCGCCGTGCTGTTGCAGCAAGCTCAGGGCGTGCTCGACGTTGTCGGCACGGATGTAATCGAAGGCGGCGGCTTTCATGGGCTGATGTTCCGAATGGCTGTGGGGGGGTGCTGACTATTTCTCACGCGCGGCTCCTTCTTGGGTCGGGCGTGAGTGTCTGATGCAAATGGCCTTTGAGGCAATTCAGTAATATTCACGTCGCATGAGAAAATCTCATGCATTCGCGTGTCTCTCCTGTCTAACATGGCCCCCACTTATGAGAAAACTTCCCCCATTGAATGCGGTGCGTGCATTTGAGGCGGCAGCGCGTCATGTGAGCTTCACCAAGGCGGCCAAAGAACTCTTTGTCACGCACGGCGCCGTCAGCAAACAAGTGGCGGTGCTCGAGGCCTGGTTGAGCACGCCCTTGTTCAACCGCAGCCAATCGCAGCTGAGCCTGACCGATGCGGGCCGCACGTTTTTGACGGCGGTGACCCCAGCACTCGACCGCATTGCCGTCACAGCCATGCAGTTGGTCGAGCAGGCCGAGCCCACGGCTTTGCGCATCAACGCGCCGCCCACGTTCACCATGCGCTGGTTGATTCCGCGCATCTCGGCGTTTCAAAAACGCCGGGGTGGGGTGGAGGTCAAACTCACCACCTCGACGGCACCCATCAACTTTGAAGAGCGTGGCTACGACGTGGCCATTCGTGGCGCCCCCGAGGCCTTTGCCAGCATGGTGTCGGTGCCCTTCATGACCGAGACCATCGTGCCGATTTGCCACCCCGACTTGCTGGAAGGCGGGCGACTCCAAGACCCCACCGATGTGGCCGGGCACACGCTCATCGGTTACGACACCGAGCCCATGAACTGGACCGAATGGCTCACGCTGGCCCAGGTGCCCGAGTCACAGCCCCCGAGCAAGAGCTTGCAGTTTGAGCAGATGTATTTCGCCCTGCAAGCGGCGGCAGAAGGTCTTGGTTTGGTCTTGGTGCCTTTGTTTTTGGTGGCCGACGATGTCATCGCGGGCCGCTTGTGCGCGCCATTTGGTCTGCGGGTGGCGCGTCAGCGGCGCTACTTTGTCAACTCCCCGCTCGGTTTTGAGCGCAAACCGGTGATCGAAGACTTCACCGAGTGGTTGCTCAAAGAAGGGCAAGACACCGAGCGGTCGATTGCACAGCTCACCGAGACCATGGGGTGGTGACGCATGTGTGAGTTTTTCTCGGGTATTGCCCGATGCTGGGTGACGCTGTTCAAGGCATCATCGGCGCTTGCGTTTTTTCTACTTGATTGACTATCTCTCATGAGCCAACACACCACCGGTTACCCCGATTTGCACGACCACTTGGAGGAACTCAAGCGTCGCGGCTTGCTGCAAGTGATCGACCGTCCCATCGACAAAGACTCTGAGCTGCACCCCTTGGTGCGCTGGCAGTTTGTGGGCGGCATGGACGAGGCCGAGCGCAAAGCCTTCCTCTTCACCAACATCGTCAACGCGCAAGGCCGCAAGTACGACATCCCGGTGGTGGTGGGCGCTTTGGCCGCCAACCGCGAGATCTACAGCGTGGGCATGGGCTCATCGGTCGAGCAAATTCAGGCCCGCTGGGACCACGCCATCCACCACCCCATCAAGCCACGCATGGTCGAGAACGCACCTTGCCACGACGTGGTGCACGAAGGTGCCGACTTGATAGGCGAGGGCAAGGGCTTGGACATGCTGCCCATTCCCATTTCAACGCCGGGCTTTGACAGCGCACCCACACTGACCGCCACCAACGTGATCACGGTCGACCCAGAGACCGGCGTGCAAAACATGGGCACCTACCGTTGCGCCTTGAAAGCCCCCGACCGCATGGTGGTGCGCATGGCCACCCGCGTGGGCGGTGCTGGTGGCTACTTGCACTACCAAGCCTGGAAAAAAGCCGGTCACAAAACCATGCCCTGTGCGGTGGTCTTGGGTTGCCCGCCTTATGTGGCCTTCATGGGCCCGCAAAAGTTGCCCATTGGCATGGACGAGTTCGAAGTGGCTGGGGGCTTGGCGGGTGTGCCGATTGAGGTCACCCACGGCCGCACGGTGAACCTGCGTGTGCCCGCGCAAGCCGAGATCGTGATTGAAGGTCAGATTGACTTGGAGTTCTTAGAACCCGAAGCACCGTTTGGCGAGTCGCACGGCCATGTGGCCTTGGAAGAGTTCAACCTGCCCATGACCATCACGGCCATCACGCACCGCGCCAAGCCCGTGATTCCGTCGTACATCAGCCAGGTAGCGCCCAGCGAGTCGAGCGTGATCAAGCGCGTGGCCTACGAGCCCTTGTTCTTGGCGCACTTGCGCAATGCCTTGGGCATTCGCGGCGTCAAGCGCGTGTCGCTGCACGAGCCGCTCACGGGCTTGCTGCGTGTCACCGTGATCACCTTTGACAAAGACACCCCCAAAACCGAAATCTGGCGTGCGCTCTACGGGGCGGCGTTTTTCAAAGGCGACTGCGGCAAGATTTGCATTGCGGTCAACGAAGACATCGACCCCGACAACGCCGATGCGCTGCTGTGGGCCATGGCCTACCGCATGAACCCGGTGGTCGATGTGCAAACCTTGGAGCACCGGGGCCAAGGCCACGGCCCCAAGCGCGAGTTGGACGGCGAAGAAGACTCCACCTTGTTGATGGACGCCACCATGAAGTCGGTCATGCCGCCCTTGGCTTTGCCCACGCAGCCCTACATGGAGCGCTCCAAAGCCATTTGGGAAGAACTCGGCTTGCCCAAGCTGCGCCCACAAGCGCCTTGGTTTGGCTACACCTTGGGCGACTGGTTGCCCCAGTGGGAGGCCGCTGCCCAGCGCGCCGCCACCGGCCGTTATTTGGAGAACGGTGCCATCAGTTTGAAACAGCAGCGCAACGATGTGAAGGCCGAAAGCAAATTTCGGCCTGACGAGCAATGAGTGCGGTGCCGAAAGCTGATCGCCCCACGCCACGTCGCCTGATTGTGGGCATCAGCGGTGCCTCGGGCGTGATTTATGGCGTGCGCATTTTGCAGGTCTTGCAGGGCTCGGGCATCGAGACCCATTTGGTGATGAGTGATGCAGCGCGCTTGACCCTCAGCACCGAAACCGACCTCACCCACAAACAAGTCGAAGCGCTGGCCACCGAGGTGCACAACGCCAAAAACATTGGGGCCACCATTTCGTCGGGATCGTTCAAGACCATGGGCATGGTGGTGGCGCCGTGCTCGATCCGTTCGCTGTCTGAAATTGCCTACGGCTTGACCAGTGGCTTGTTGTCGCGTGCCGCCGATGTGGTGCTCAAAGAGCGCCGCCGCTTGGTGCTGATGGTGCGTGAGACACCGCTGCATGCAGGCCACCTCAAAGCCATGACACAGGCTTGCGAGAACGGCGCCATCTTGATGCCGCCTGTGCCTGCGTTGTACGCACGGCCCCAAACCTTGGACGACATGATCAACCACACGGTGGGTCGCTGTCTGGATCTTTTTGACATTGAAACCGATCTCGTGGCCCGCTGGGCAGGGATGGGAAAAGCGGGAGACAAACCATGAATTCGACGATCGGCAAGTCCGTGACTTGGTGCGCACAGTGGCTGCTGTGTCTGGGCCTGTTGGGTGCCGGCGCTGTGCTGCATGCCCAAACCAACACCTACCCCAACAAGCCGATTCGCCTGGTGGTGGGCTATGCCCCCGGTGGCGTGGCCGACATCACGGCGCGCATGGTGGCGCAAAAACTGTCCGACGCTTTGGGTCAGCAGGTGGTGGTGGACAACAAGCCCAGTGCGGGCGGCATTGTGGCCGGTGAAACCGTGGCCAAGGCCGACCCCGATGGTTACACCTTGCTGCACATGAACTATGGCAACGCGGTGAGCGCGGCCATGTTCAACAAAATGCCCTACGACATCAAACGCGACTTTCAGCCGATCTCGGCCATGGGCTTTTTTGATGTGGTGATGTTGGTCGACAAAAGCTCAGACATCCAGAGCGTGCAAGACTTCATCACCAAGGCCAAAGCCAACCCCGAGAAGTACAACATTGGCACCGTGAGTTTGGGCAGCGGCCAACACATGTCGGCCGTGCTGTTCAAAAGCCTGACCGGTTTGAACACCACCATCGTGCCTTACCGCACCACACCGTCGTTGATGCTGGCGCTCAAGAGCAAAGACATTGCGGTGGCATTTGAAATCATCTCGCCCGCCATGCCCTTGATTCGCGGTGGCGAGA
Source organism: Comamonadaceae bacterium (assembly GCA_947381325.1). Lineage (GTDB taxonomy): Bacteria > Pseudomonadota > Gammaproteobacteria > Burkholderiales > Burkholderiaceae_C > Limnohabitans. Next base: position 888 of record CANCUP010000132.1, on the reverse strand, counting down.
TCAAAGCCATGGCGGTGTCTTCAGGCACGCGTTTCCGTGGCTTGCCCGAGGTGCCCACCTTGGCCGAGAGCGGTGTCAAGGGCTACAACGTGACGGCCTGGAACGGCGTGGCCGCACCGGCCAAAACACCGCGCCCCATCATTGAACGCCTGAACAAAGAGATCAACGCCGCCCTGGCCTTGCCCGATGTGCGCAGCAAGTTTCAAGACGTGGGCATTGACGCACGTGGCGGCACCCCCGAAGAGTTGCGTGACATCTTGTCGGGTGAAATCGACAAGTGGAACAACTTGGTGACCACCATGAAGTTGGAGCGCCAATAAGGCCCGCCCCATGAGCACCGCACACCCGCCCACCCAAGTGACCTTGTTTGTGTATTACAAATTGCCCGTCACCGAGCACGCGCAGTGGCTCGGGCGTGTGCGTGATTTTCAGCAAGCGGTGGTGCAAGCTTGGCCGGGCATGACGGTGGAGTTGATGCAGCGGCCTGAAGCCTCGCCCGAGGGCATGGAGACCTGGATGGAGGTGTACCGCCATCCTCAGGGCGTGTCGCCTGAGATGATGGCCTCCGTGGCCGCCTTGGCGCAAGCGCACGGACTGCCTCCGAAGCGTGCCGCCGAGCTGTTTGTGCCTTTGCATTGAGCCTTGAACATGCAGCGTCAAGAGCGGCGCTGCACGTGACTCAGAGCGTGATCACCACGTTGCCCATCACCTGACCACTCTCCACCGCTTGGTGCGCTTGGACGATGTCTTGCAGTGGGTACTGCGCGGCCACCGCATGCACCAGCGCCTTGTCTTGCAGCAGTTGGGTCAAATAGCGCAAGCCATGTTCGCGGTCTTCGGGCGTCAGGTCGTAGACCAAGAAGAACTTCATGGTGATCGAGTTCCACA
>CANCUP010000131.1 GCA_947381325.1 Comamonadaceae bacterium | reverse complement strand
ACCGCGTGGGCGCAAAACTACCCGAGCAAAACCGTGCGCATCATCGAACCCGCAGGCCCTGGCAGCGCGGTGGATGTGTTTGCGCGCAAGCTCACCCCTGGCTTGGCTGACAAGTTTGGCCAGTCGGTGGTGGTGGAAAACCGTCCGGGAGGCAACAGTGCCATTGGCGCACGTGAAGCGGCCCGTTCGGCGCCCGATGGCCACACGCTGTTTCACGCCAACATCAACAACTCGCTCAACGACATCTTGACCAACGATGCCTGCTGCCGTTTGAACGAAGCCTTGGTGCCGGTGACCTTGCTCACCAGCACCCCGCTGGTGATGGTGGCGCACCCGAGCCTGGGCGTGAAAACTTGGAAAGAGTATTTGGCCTTGGCCAAAAACCAACCGCAGTTGTTGACCTTTGCCTCGGGTGGCACGGGTTCCATCACACAACTGCTGGGTGTGAAGATCAACATGATGGCAGGCCTCACCGTGCGTGAGATTCCCTATAAAGCCATTGGCGCTGAGTTGCCCGACCTGATGGCCGGCCATGTGGGCACCGCCTACTTGGCCCCGGTGGTGGTGGCCCAGCACATCCGCTCGGGCAAGTTGGTGGCCTTGGGCGTGGCAGGTGCGCGCCGCATCCCCATCTTGCCCGAAGTGCCCACCCTGGCCGAAGCCGGTTTGCCCGACGCAGAAGCCTCTGGCTGGAACGGTTTGTTTGTGCCTGCGGGCACGCCCAAGCCCATCATCCAAAAATTGCAAGCCGAAGTCAGCGCCATCATGGAAGCGCCCGCCTTCAAAGCCGAGGCTTTGAGCCTGGGCTATGAGTTGGGAGGCTCCAGCTCAGAGGAGTTCGCCAGCTACATCAAGTCCGAGGTCGCCAAGTGGGGCCGCGTGATCAAAGACGCCAAGATCAAAGCCGAATAACGCACACCCTCCACGAAAGACAGACCATGAAAACCCCCAGCATCCGCCGCGTGGTCACAGGCCACGACGACCAAGGCAAAGCCATCGTCAAGATTGACGAGGTCTGCACCCACTTCAAAGAAGGCCGACCCAACGGCCAGATTTGCAACATCTGGACCACCGACACTGCGCCTGCCGACAACTCCTCTCAGGAAGACAACGGCCAGCGCCCCGGCAAGTTCACCATGATCGAAAACGGCAGCGTGTTTCGCATCCTGGACTTTCATCCGGGTGTGCAGCAGCGCGTGCACCGCACCGACACCATCGACTACATCGTGGTGATGTCGGGCGAGATCGACATGGAGCTGGAAAGCGGCGAAGAGGTCCACCTCCAGCAAGGCGATGTGATGGTGCAGCGCGGCACCGTGCACAACTGGATCAACCGTGGCACCGAGCCCTGCGTGATGGCCGTGATTTTGATTCATGCCAACCCCGTGCAAGCCGGAGGCAAAACACTCCACGCCTTTGGTTAAAGCCTGAACACGCCACGCAGGTCCAGCGCATGACACGCCTCACCACACAGGGCTCACGACTGCTGGCGACGGTGCTGATGGCGCTCTCAGCATCGGCCCAAGCGGTCGAACTCAAAGTGCTCAGCGGCAACGGCTCGCGCCCTGCCGTCATCGCCTTGTGCCAGCAGTTCGAAGCGGCTACCGGCCACAAGGTGACGGTGGCGTTTGCGGTGAACCCACGGGCCAAGAAAATGATCCAAGACGGGGAAGCCTTTGACGTGACGGTGCTCAACCCACCCACGCTGGACCAAGTCATCCAAAGCGGTCAGGTGCGGGCCGACACACGCCGGGTGATCGGGCGCATTGGGCTGGGCGTAGGCATCCGCCAAGGCGCGCCCCTGCCCGACATCCGCAGTGTGGAGGGCTTCAAGAAAACCTTGCTCGCCACACGCTCGGTGGCGTATCCCGGCGAAGGGGCCAGTGGTATTTATTTTGAAAGCCTGATTCAACGCTTGGGGCTTGAAACCGAGATGACACCCCGCATGCGCCCGATGTCTGGCGAGTACAACGTCGAAGGCGTGGCGCGCGGCGAGGTGGACATGGTGGTGGTGGTCGCCTCGCGCATGTATGGCGTGCCGGGTGTGCAGGTGGTGGGCTTGATTCCTGACGAACTGCAAACCTGGATTGGTTTTGCCGCTGCCGTGGCCACGCGCAGCGCGCACCCCAACGAAGCCCAGGCCTTGGTGCGCTTCATGACCACAGCACCGGCTGACCAAACCTTGCGCCCGATTGGCATTGAGCCCTTCGTCGAGGCGCCTTGAACGCCATTCCATTGAAGTCTGTGGCCATGCACCTCACATCCCCCACCACACAGCACGCCCGACACCGCAGCCCACCCGCCACGCGCACCGCAAGGCGTGTGGCCAAGTTCTGTCTGCTGGGTCTTTGGCTGGCCAGCGCCACAGCGGTCTGGAGCCAAACGCCCAGCGCTCATTTTCCTAACCGCGCGGTGACGCTGGTGGTGCCATTTTCAACAGGCACCTCGGCGGACGCGATGGCACGTTTGATGGGCACAAAACTCAGCGAGCGCTGGGGCGTGCCCGTGGTGACCGACAACCGCGTGGGCGCATCGGGCGCGATTGGCTCAGAGGCCGTGGCCAAGTCTGCGGCCAACGGCCACACCTTGTTGTTCACCGCCACCTCGCACGGCACGGTGCCAGCCCTGCGCCCCAAGCTGCCGTTTGACCCGATCAAAAGCTTTGAACCGGTGGCCTTGATGGCCACCAGTGCCCTGGCGCTGGTGGTCCCCCCGCAGTTGGGCGTGAAAAATTTCAACGAATGGCTGGCCCTGGTCAAAGCCAAACCGGGTCAACTCAACTACGCCTCACCGGGCAACGGTGTGGTGCAGCACTTGGCCATGGCCTTGTTGTTGCAAGAGACCGGCGCCAGCATGAGCCATGTGCCCTACAAAGGCGCCGCAGGTGCCATGACCGACCTGATGGGCGGCCATGTGCAAGCCAGCATCGTGGCGCTGCAAACCACCAGCAGCTTGATTCAAAGTGGGCAATTGCAAATGCTGGCCGTGATGAGCGACGAGCGCTCGGCGGTGTTCCCCAAAGTGCCCACGCTCAAAGAGCTGGGCTATCCCAACCTGGTGGTGGACACCTGGTACGGCATCTTCGCGCCAGCGGGCACACCGCCGGAGGCTGTGGGCAAGCTCAACAACGACTTCAACACCTTGCTGCAACTGCCCGATGTGCGCGAAGCCATGACCAAGCACGGACTCAGTCCGGCCGGCGGCAAGCCTGAGCGCTTGGGTCAGTTGTTGTCGCGCGAAGTCACGCGCTGGAAGCAAGTGGTCAGCACCGCCCACATCCAAGCGGACTGACACCCCTCCCTACCGACAGAAAGACACCATGAGTTTGTTGCAAGATTTGGTCATTGCCTCGCGCACCTGTGCCGAGCACGGCGTGATCGACGCCTACGGGCATGTGAGTGTGCGCAGCGAGACCTCACCCGAGCGCTACTGGATGGCACGCGCCGTGGCACCCGAGCTGATCACCGAAGCCGACCTGCTGGAGTTTGACCTCGACAGCCACCGCATCCAAGACGGCGGTCCGGCGGCCTACAACGAGCGCTACATCCACGGCGAAATCTACAAAGCGCGGCCCGATGTACACGCCATCGTGCACAACCACTCGCATGCGGTGGTGCCCTTCAGTTGCACCGGCTGTCGGCTGCGACCGATATTCCATTTGGCGGCGTTCATTGGCGAAGGCATTCCCACCTGGGACATCCGTGACGCACAACGCGGCAGCGACATGCTGGTGCGCAACAGCCAACTGGGCCAGTCCTTGGCGCAGAAACTGGGGAACCACCCCGCTGCGCTCATGCGCGGCCATGGCTCGGTGGTGGTGGGCGCGAGTTTGGCGATTGCCGTGGGTCGCACCATTTACCTCGACCACAACGCCAAGATGCAAATGCAAGCCATGCAGATGCAAGCCCTGCAATCGCCCGGGCAGTTGGACGAGGTGGTCTACCTCGACGACGCAGAGGTCGAGGCCTTGTCGTGGCAAGCCTACGTGCGCTCGTGGGACCTCTGGCGCACCCAATGGTTGCCGCGCTTGGCCGCAGAAGCGGCACAGTCCAAAACCACGTCGTCCTGACCTACTTCTAGCTGACCCATTCTTATTTGACCTACACCGATGACACGCCGACACCTTCTTCAACTCGCCAGCAGCGCGTTGGCACTGCTGGTTGGCGCTGGGGCCGCCGCACAAAACGCCACCACGTGGCCCAGCAAAAACATCCGCCTGGTGGTGCCCTATGCCGCTGGCGGCCCGGCAGATTTGGTGGCCCGCGAACTCGCCCTCACCTTGACGGCAGACCTCAAACAATCGGTGACGGTCGAGAACATGGGCGGCTCGATGGGCGTGCCAGCGCTGGGTGCCGTGGCACGGGCCGAGCCCGATGGCCACACCTTGTTGATGGCGGCGGTGGGCAATGTGGTGCTGCAGCCCATGCTGAGCAAACACGGCGGTGCCGACCTGGTGGCCAAGCTGCGCCCGGTGTCGATCATTTCCACCGCGCCCCATGTGCTGGTGGTCAGCGCCAAGTTGCCCATCAAGTCGGTGGCCGATTTGGTGGCCTATGCAAAAGCTCACCCAGGCGAGATCAGCTTTGCCTCTGCGGGCACGGGCGGTACATCTCATCTTGGCATGGAGATGTTCAAGTCACTCTCCAAAACCGATGTCATCCATGTGCCCTACAAAGGCAGCTCTGGCTCGGTGAACGATTTGATCTCGGGCCAAGTGAGCGCGCTGTTCAGCAGCCTGCCCTCGCTGCAAGGCCTGATCGACAAGGGCTATGTGCGCTTGCTGGCGGCCACCGCGCCCAGCCAATCACCGGCCACCAAACATTTGCCGCTGATGTCGGCCACCCTGCCCGAGTTTGAATACGCCACCTGGTACGCCATGTACGCGCCGCTGGCCACACCGCCGGCCTTGGTGGAGCGCATCAACCAAGCCCTGACCCGTGCGCTGAAAAACACGGCCCTCACCAGCAAGGTGGAAGCCGCAGGCACCGAGCTGCGCACAGGCTCGGCCGACGAGGTGCTGCAGTGGACCCAACGCGACGCGGCCAAGTGGCGTCGCGTGATTCAAGACGCCAAGATCACCCTGGAGTAGCGCCGTCCGTTGGGTGGCTGAGGGCGTCAATCTCTGCCGGGCTGTAACCCAGCTCGGCCAACAAGGCCGCGTTGTGCTCGCCCAAGCGCGGCGGCGACAGGCGAATGCCAGGTCGCTGACCGTCCAGCGTGAACGGCAGCAACACCGCAGGGGCGCTGCGCCCATCGGGCAAGGTGATGGGCGACAAACCGCCGCTGGCTTGCAGGTGCGGGTCGTCAAGCAATTCATGCGGACGGGTGATGGGCGCAAACGGCAAGCCGTGTTGCTCAAACACCGCCGCCAAGTCGGTGGCGGACCAAGCGGCCAGGCGTTCGCGCAAGATGGGCATCATCCAGTCGCGGTTGCGCACGCGGTCGTTGTTTCTGTGCAAACGGGCATCGACTTTCAGGTCGGCAAAGCCAAAGGCGTCGCAAAAAATGCTCCAGGCGGTGTCGCTGACCACCGCCAAAAAGATTTGCGCCTCGTCTTTGACCTGGAACACGTCGTAAATGCCCCAGGCCGAAATGCGCGCGGGCATGGGAGCGGCGGCTTGGCCGGTGACGGCAAACTGCATCATGTGCTGGGCCATCAGGAAGACATTGTTTTCAAACAAGGCACTTTGCACTTCTTGGCCCAGCCCCGTCTTGTCGCGTTGCGCCAGCGAGGCCATGACGCCCAAAGCGCCAAACACGCCGCCCATGATGTCGTTCACGCTGGTGCCCGCACGCAAGGGGTCACCGGGGCGGCCGGTCATGTAGGCCAAGCCGCCCATCATCTGCACCACTTCGTCCAAGGCGGTGCGGTGTTCATACGGCCCCGGCAGAAAGCCTTTGTGGCTGACGTAGATCAAGCGTGGGTTCAAGGCTTTCAGGCTGGCGTAGTCCAACCCCAGCTTGCGCATGGTGCCGCTCTTGAAGTTCTCGCTCACCACGTCGGCGGTGGCGATCAAGCGCAGCACTGCCTCTTTGCCTTGGACCGTTTCAAGGTCGAGCGCCAGGCTTTTTTTGTTGCGGTTGAACATCGGGAAAAAACCCGAGCCAGAGCCAATCAACTGCCGGGTGGCGTCGCCGTGGCGGCCGTGGCCAATCGGCTCGACCTTGATGACTTCAGCGCCCAAGTCGGCCAGCACCATGCCGCAGGTCGGGCCCATCACCATGTGGGTGAACTCCACCACGCGCAGGCCCGCATACGGTGCGGGCTGCGAGGGTGTGGATGGTGTGGTGGTATCGGTCATGTGCAACACATCAAGTGTCAGAGCCAGCCCTTGGGCAGACCCGCTTCGGGCGTCATGCCGTACAGCGGTTCATCGGGCAAGCCGTCGCGCAAAGGTGCGCGTGCGGCCATCAAACGGGTCAAGTCCACGCCGGTGCGCACGCCCATGGCTTCGAACATGAACACCAGGTCTTCGGTCACCACATTGCCCGAAGCGCCCGGGGCATAGGGGCAACCGCCCAAGCCGCCCAGCGAACTGTCAAAGGTGCGCACGCCCGCGTCGTAAGCGGCCAAGCAATTGGCCAGCCCCAAGCCACGCGTGTTGTGCATGTGGGCCGCGCCGGTTTTGTCGCCAATGGCGGCACGCACTTTGGCAAACAGGCGCCGCACCTGCGCGGGGTTGGCCATGCCGGTGGTGTCGGACAGGCCCGACTCATCGGCCCCCGCCTCCACCACGGCTTGGGCCAGCCAGACCACGTCGTCTTCGGGCACCACGCCCTGCAAGGTGCAACCAAAGGCGGTGGAAATGCCGGCTTCGATGTGCACCTGCGGCGCGAGTTGGTTTTTGAGCTGCACGATGGCGCGCACTTCGGCCACCATGTCTTCGCGTGTTTTGCGCACATTGGCCATAGAGTGCGCGGCACTGGCCGAGACCGGAATGGTGAGCTTGTGCACGCCCGCACGCAGCGCAGCCTCAGCACCACGCAGGTTGGGCACCAAGGCCATGACGGTCAGGCCTGGATGGGTCAAAGCGTGACGCACCACCTCGGCGGTGTCGGCCATTTGCGGCAACAGTTTCGGGGGCACAAACGAGCCGACCTCGATTTCGCGCAAGCCCGCTGCCACCAGGGCATCGAGCCAACGCAGTTTGTGCTCGGTGGACATGACCCGGCTGACCGACTGCAAACCGTCGCGCGGGCCGACTTCGCTGATCAGCACATCAGGCGTGGACGACATCAGAAACAACTGGGGTGAACATGGTGCCAATTTAACCATCGTCTGAACGGGTAAAGTGGGCCTTCCGATGATGAGGAGACACCCATGTTCAACCGTTTTCTAAACCGCACATTGCGCC
>CANCUP010000130.1 GCA_947381325.1 Comamonadaceae bacterium | reverse complement strand
AAGCCTTGGCCAAGCTCAGCGAGGTCAAGGTGTTTGACGACGCCACCGCCTGGGGCTCCGCCGCACAAGATGCCCCGGTGGCCGTGGTGGGTGAGCTGCGTTTGTGCCTGTTCATCGAGATCGATGTGGCCGCAGAGAAGATTCGTTTGAGCAAAGAGGCTGACCGTTTGCAAAACGAGATCACCAAAGCCCACGGCAAACTCAGCAACGAGGCCTTTGTGGCCAAAGCGCCGCCGGCCGTGATAGAGCAAGAGAAAAAACGCGTGGCCGATTTCACCGCCACCTTGGCCAAAGTGCAAGACCAACTGCAGCGACTCGCCAAGTAAACTTGGCAAAACAACCAAGACCCCCATGAAACAAGCACTGACCAAAGCCGTGTTCCCCGTTGCGGGCATGGGCACACGCTTTTTGCCCGCCACCAAAGCCAGTCCCAAAGAGATGCTGCCCGTGGTCGACAAGCCCTTGATTCAGTACGCGGTGGAAGAGGCTTATGAGGCGGGTATTCGTGAGATGATTTTTGTCACAGGACGCAGCAAACGCGCCATTGAAGACCATTTCGACACGGCCTACGAGTTAGAGACCGAACTCGAAGCAGCGGGCAAACTCGCCTTGCTCGAGGTGGTGCGCAGCGTGCAGCCCAGCGACATGCAATGCGTCTACGTGCGCCAAGCCCGCGCCTTAGGTTTGGGCCATGCCGTGCTCTGCGCCGAACATTTGGTGGGCGATGCGCCCTTTGCTGTGTTGCTGGCCGATGACTTGATGCAAGGCCCCGCCGGTGGCCCAGGTGTGTTGAAACAAATGGCCGAGGTGTTTGCACGCACCCAGTCGTCCGTGCTGGCCGTGCAAGAAGTGCCGCTTGCGCAGGTGCACCGCTACGGCATCGTGGCGGGCAGCGACATGGGACAAGGCTTGGTCGATGTGCAACACATGGTGGAGAAACCCAAGGCCGAAGTGGCCCCCTCGCGCTTGGCCGTGGCGGGTCGCTACATCTTGACTCCGGCGGTGTTTGAGCGCATCCGTGCCGGTGGGCGCGGCGTACAAGGTGAGATTCAACTCACCGACGGCATTGCTGGCTTGTTGGCCACAGAAAAAGTGTTGGCTTTCTCCTACCAAGGCAAGCGCTATGACTGCGGCAGCAAGCAAGGCTTTTTACAGGCCACGGTCGAGCTGGCCTTGCAACACCCTGAGGTCGGTGCCGAGTTCCGCGACTACCTCCAGCAGCTCAACGACGCTTGAGCACGTGAACAAAGTCGTTGCCCGAGGTCTCTTGGGACACGAGTTCGTTGCCGGTTTGTTTGGCAAAGGCTGCGAAGTCGCGCATCGAGCCCGCATCGGTGGAGGTGACGCGCAACAGCGCACCGCTTGGCATGGTGGTCAGCGCCTTTTTGGCTTTGAGAATCGGCAAGGGGCAATTCAGGCCACGGGTGTCGAGTTCTTGGTCAATCTGCATATCGGGTCAATCTAGGTTGAGTTTTTCACGTTCGTCCCACGTCATGAAGCGCGGTTCAATGCCCTGGGTGCGTTGCCAATCGGCCATGGCATAACCGGTGCCAGCGGGCCAACAAATCACATCCTCGGGACGGTACAGCTTGTACTCTACCAACTCTGGCGACAGCGCTATCTCGCCGTGCGCCAGGGCATGGTAGGCGATGATGACCTGGTTCATGCGTTGAAAGTCATACACACCCACCAAGCGCAGGGATTCGGTCTGCAACTGTGTTTCCTCGGCAATCTCACGGCGAATGCCATCTTCGGGCGACTCACCCGCCTCCATGAAGCCGGTGATCAAGGCAAAGCGCCGTCCCGTCCAAGCGGCATTGCGGGCCAACAAAATATGGCCTTGGTATTGCACGATGGCCGCCAACACCGGCGTAGGGTTGTTCCAGTGGGTCCAGTCACACGCGGCACAGCGCATGCGCTCGGTCAGCCCACCGTCTTCCTCTTTGGCGATCAGGCTCAGCGGCGAGGCGCAATTGGGGCAAAAACGGTAGGCACTCATGCGGGAAACACGCCGGTTGAGAGGTAGCGGTCCCCCCGGTCACAGACGATGAACACAATGGTCGCGTTCTCCACCTGCTGCGCAATGTGTTGCGCCACACAGCAAGCTCCTGCTGCCGAGATGCCCGCAAAAATACCTTCTTCGCGTGCCAGCCGACGGCACATCTCCTCGGCGTCGTCTTGGCTCACATAGACCAACTCGTCCACATGGCTGGCGTCGTAAATTTTGGGCAGGTACTCTTGCGGCCATTTGCGAATACCCGGAATGCGTGAGCCTTCGCTCGGCTGCGCGCCGATGATGCGCACCGCCGGATTCTTGGCTTTCAAGTAGCGTGACACACCCGTGATGGTGCCGGTGGTGCCCATGGCGCTGACGAAGTGGGTCACGCGGCCTTGGGTGTCATGCCAAATTTCTGGGCCCGTGGTTTCAAAGTGAATGCGCGGGTTGTCCTCGTTGCCAAATTGGTCGAGCACGCGGCCCTTGCCCTCGCGCTGCATGCGCTCGGCCAAGTCGCGGGCGTATTCCATGCCGCCACTCTTGGGCGTCAAGATCAACTCAGCGCCAAAGGCCTTCATGGTTTGGGCGCGCTCGATCGACAAGTCCTCGGGCATGATCAACACCATGCGGTAGCCCTTGATGGCAGCCGCCATGGCCAGCGCAATGCCGGTGTTGCCCGAGGTGGCTTCAATCAAGGTGTCACCGGGGTGAATGTCGCCTCGCTCTTGCGCGCGTTGAATCATCGACAAGGCGGGGCGGTCTTTCACAGAACCGGCCGGGTTGTTGCCTTCGAGCTTGCCCAACATCACATTGCCCTTGGCCGCGTTCTCAGCTGCACCAATGCGCTGCAAGGCCACCAAAGGCGTTTTGCCAATCGCGTCTTCAATGGTGGAATATGCGGTTGTAGATTTCATAGCTTGGACTGTGCCATAATATTGGTCGTTCTCTCCAGTGCCCGGGTGGTGAAATTGGTAGACGCAGGGGACTCAAAATCCCCCGCCGCAAGGCGTGCCGGTTCGATTCCGGCCCCGGGCACCACTGGTAAGCATTGCATCGACTGATTGCTCAACGGTCAACAGAGACACTCCATGATCGACGAAGACGACGACATTCCTAGTTTCGTAGTAGGCAGTGGTTCTGAACATCACGTGTCCGTCTCTGAGCACACCGGCAACGCCAAAACCCCACACAACAAAGTTGTCTCTCACGAAGAGGAAACACAGGCCCGCAAGCTGGCCTTTGAAAAGCACGACAGCGATTCAGGCAGCACCCAAAAGCCTGCTGCAAACGATGCAGCAGCTAACCTGCAAAACATCCCCAACGACGCATTGGGCAGCCAACTTGCCAGCGCCGCAGGACCCCAAACCGTCGCCGACAAGCAGCAAGCTGTCTCATCCGACACAACGCGCGAGAAAAACCAGCAAAGCCTCGCCGCCGATCCAACCGCCGACAGCAACCGCCAAAAGATTGGCGCCTCTGCACAAACTCCCAATGTGCAAGGCCTTGCCAACGATGCAGGTGCAGACCATCGCGTGGGCATTCCCACCGAGGGTGGCGGCCACAACTCAGCAGCCGTGCCTGCCGATGTGGCGGCCAACAACCGCCAAAGCCTCGCCGCCGATGCACCTGCCGACAGCAACCGCCAAAAGATTGGCTCCCCTGCACAAACGCCCAATGTGCAAGGCCTTTCCAACGATGCAGGTGCAGACCATCGCGTAGGCATCCCCACCGAGGGTGTCGGCCACAACTCAGCAGCCGTGCCCGCCGAAGTGGCAGTCAACAACCGCCAAAGCTTCGCCACCGATGCAACTGGCGACAACAACCGCCAAAAAATTGGCGCCCCTGCACAAGCCCCCAATGTGCAAGGCCTTGCCAACGATGCAGGTGCAGACCATCGCGTAGACATTCCCACCGAGGGTGTCGGCCACAACTCAGCAGCCGTGCCCGCCGAACTGGCGGCCAACAACCGCCAAAACCTCGCCGCCGATGCACCTGCCGACAGCAACCGCCAAAAAATTGGCGCCCCTGCACAAGCCCCCAACGTGCAAGGCCTTGCCAACGATGCAGGCGCAGACCATCGCGTGGGCATTCCCACCAAGGGTGGCGGCAACAACCCATCGGCAGCAGCACGCCCCAGTGGCGTGAACGAACACCAAATCCCCACCCTGAACGAACCGCTCGGCCAACAGCCTGTCCAAAACCAAGGCTTGAGCGACAACCGCCAAGCCTTAGGCGCGCAAGCCCTCCAAGACCACAGAGAAGCCGCCTCCAGTGCACCGATTGAACGTGCCAAAGTTGACTTCTCTCCAGTGGCCTCTTCCAGCGCTCAAGCCAGCCCCAGCGACACGCCCGACACCACACAGGCCGGCAAAGCCAAGAAAAAACCCAGACCGGGTGTGACCCTGCCTGGTTTGATCGCAGACCCCTCGGCGGCCTCGCCCGAAGCCCTGGATGCGGCGGCAGAGTTTCACCGTCGGGTGTTGGACATCAAGCACAACGTGGACAACCTCAACCACCGCCTGACCGACTTCGAACAAAACGAGCCTTGAGCTGTCATGGCCCCAATGGGCATGTCGCATGTTTACTTCGCAGGTGTGTACCGCCTGATTACGATACCCGCCTTCAGCTGCGCTGATCCTTTTCTGTTTGGAGCCCCATTTGAGCCACCTTTTTTCTGAATTCACCCTCACCTCGCCGCGTGGGCCTGTGCACTTGGCCAACCGTGGGGTGATCGCCCCCATGTGCCAATACTCTGCGGACCATGGTCAAGCCACCGATTGGCATCTGACGCACTGGGCCAATATGCTCAACAGCGGTGCGGGTTTATTCATCATCGAGGCCACCGCCGTGACGCAACGTGGCCGCATCACACCCACTTGCCTGGGCCTGTGGGACGACGCAACAGCAGCTGCGCTGAGTGAGACCTTGGGCCGTGCCCGACGCTTGGCGCCGCCCATGCCGGTCTGCATCCAGCTCTCGCATGCGGGCCGCAAGGGCTCGAGCGCAGCACCCTGGGACGGCGGCAAGTTGCTCGACGCAGCCCACGGTGGCTGGCAACCGGAAGGACCTTCGAATGTGCCGCACTTGGCCGAAGAAACCCCGCCTGACGCCATCAGCACCCAAGGCCTGGCAGACATCCAAGCGGCCTTTGTGCAAGCGGCCCAACGCGCCCAAGCCATGGGCATTGACGCCGTGGAGTTGCACGGCGCACATGGCTATTTGTTGCATCAGTTTTTGTCGCCCTTGTCGAACCACCGCAGCGATGGCTACGGCGGCAACTTTGAAGGCCGCATCCGTTTTCCCCTCGAAGTGTTTCAAGCCGTGCGTGCCGCCTTCCAGGGCAGCTTGGGCATTCGCTTGTCGGCCACCGATTGGGTCGAAGGCGGGTGGACGCCTGAAGAAACCGCCGACTTCGCGTTGCGCTTGAAGCAAGCAGGCGCAGACTTTGTGCACATCTCGTCGGGCGGCGTTTCGCCCCAACAAAAAATCGCCATTGGCCCCGAGTACCAAGTGCCGTTTGCCAAACTGATCAAACAAAAAAGCGGCCTGCCCACCATGGCCGTGGGCCTGATCACCACGCCACAGCAAGCCGAAGACATCTTGGTGCGCGGCGACGCCGATCTGGTGGCCTTGGCCCGCAGCTTCCTCTACAAACCGCGCTGGATGTGGGAAGCGGCTGCGGCGCTCGGCGGCACGGTGCAGGCCAGCCACCAATACTGGCGCTGCATGCCGCGTGAAGCCCAAGGCATTTTTGGCGCGGTGCGCATTGGCCAACGTTGAAGCTTGAATTGGAGTCCTCATGAAACACACCCTTGCCCACACCCCCCATCAACCCACGCGCGGTTTCACGCGCCGCGTCGTGTCCACACTGCTGGCGTCTGCCAGCTTGTGCGCGGTGGCCGTATTACCCACCCAGGTACAGGCCGACACCTACCCCAGCAAGCCCATCACCTTGGTGGTGCCCAACCCCCCCGGCGGTTTGCTCGACACCTCGGCCCGCTTGCTCAGCGACCCCCTGGCGCGCGCCATGGGCCAGTCGGTGGTGGTCGACAACAAACCCGGCGGCAGCGGCAACCTGGCTTATTCGCTGGTGGCACGCAGCCCCAAAGACGGCTACACCGTGCTGGTGTCTTACTCGGGCTACCACATTGCCAACCCGATCCTGATGGACAAGCTGCCCTGGGAGCTCAAAGACCTCACCCCCGTGGGCTTGATCACCGTGGCCACCAACGTGATTGCGGTCCACCCCTCGGTGCCTGCCAACAACCTCAAAGACTTCATCGCCTGGGTCAAACAAAACCCTGGCAAGCTGAACTACGCCTCACAAGGCAATGGCTCGGTGTCGCACATTGGCACCGAAATCTTCAAACAGCAAACCGGCATCGAGATGACCCACGTGCCCTACAAAGGCTCGGGCCAAGCCATCCAAGACGTGCTGGCGGGCCAAGTGCAGGTGTTCATCTCCACACCGCCCTCGGTGATGGGCCATGTGCTCAGCGGCAAGCTCAAAGCGCTGGCCGTGACCGGCAAAACCCGTCATCCCCAACTGCCCCAAGTGCCCACGGCTTCTGAAGCGGGTTTGCCGGGCTTTGAACTGGAATCTTGGGTGGCTTTGTACGTGGCCTCTGGCACGCCCAAAGAGGTGGTGCAAAAGCTCTCGCAAGAGGTCAAGCGCAGCATGGAAGCGCCCGACACCAAGCAACGCGCCGATGCCGCCGGTGTGGAGGTGCGCTACCTCACGCCTGAGAACACCACCAAGCTGCTAGAACGCGACACCGTCAGCTGGGCCAAAGCCATCAAGGCGGGCAACATCAAGTTCGACTGAACGCGCGTCGTCAGACCAAGCCGTCATGCACCTGCGGGTAACGCAGTTGCAAGCGCAGCTCGCGCTTCATGCGGCGGTTGTCGAGTCGGCGTGACTCGCTCATGAAGCTCAGCTGCATCGCCGGCAATTCGGTGTGTGCCTGCGCCCGGCTGATGCGCGGCGGCTTGGGCAAGTTGTAGATCTGCGCGGCCAAGTCAAAGTAGTCGCCCATCTTCAGCTGGGCATCGTCGTTCACGTTGTAGCGCCGCTGTGCCTGGCCGCGCCACAAGGCCAGCTGGCAGGCACGCGCCAAGTCATCGGCATGGATGTGGTTGGTGAACACATCGTCGGGTGCCTCCAACACTGGGCTGCCACGCAGCAAGCGCTCACGCGGCGTACCGCCCTCGCGGTCGGGCGCGTAGATGCCCGGGATGCGCAGCACACTGGCCCGCACACCGGCACGCAAGCGTGCGAAATGGCGCACCCGCGCTTCGGCGTCCACGCGGCGCTGGGCGCGCGGGGTGGTGGCATTGAGCGCACGCGTCTCGCTCACCCAGTCGCCCCCGCAGTCACCATAGACACCGCTGGTTGAGCCGTACACCACGCTCACAGGCGCGGTGCGCAACAACA
>CANCUP010000129.1 GCA_947381325.1 Comamonadaceae bacterium | reverse complement strand
ACCGAGGTTTACAAACTGCCCGCCGACCGACTGCTCGCCACGGTGTACGAGGAGGACGACGAGGCCTACGACATTTGGACAAAAGAAATTGGTCTGCCCCCTGAGCGCGTGATTCGCATCGGCGACAACAAGGGCGGTCGCTACAAGAGCGACAACTTCTGGATGATGGCCGACACTGGACCGTGTGGCCCTTGCTCGGAGATCTTCTATGACCACGGTGACCACATCCCTGGCGGCCCACCCGGCAGCCCCGACGAAGACGGCGACCGCTTCATCGAGATCTGGAACAACGTGTTCATGCAGTTCAACATGGCCGAAGACGGCTCGGTCACCCGCTTGCCCGCACCGTGTGTGGACACTGGCATGGGCTTGGAGCGCTTGGCCGCCATCTTGCAGCACGTGCACAGCAACTACGAAATCGACATCTTTGACGCGCTCATCAAAGCCGCCTCACGCGAAACAGGTTGCCAAGACCTGGGCCACAAGAGCTTGCGCGTGATTGCCGACCACATCCGTGCCACCGCCTTCTTGGTGAGTGACGGCGTGGTGCCCAGCAACGAAGGGCGTGGCTATGTGCAGCGCCGCATCATCCGCCGTGCCATTCGCCACGGGTATTTGCTGGGCCAGAAGAAACCGTTCTTTCACAAGTTGGTGCCAGACCTCGTCCAGCTCATGGGCGCGGCCTATCCCAACATGGCGTCGCAAGCAGAGCGCATCACCGATGTGTTGCGGGTGGAAGAAGAGCGCTTCTTTGAGACGCTTGAAATCGGCATGCAAATTTTGGATGCAGCTTTGGACGGTGGCGTCAAAGAGTTGCCCGGAGAAGTGGCCTTCAAGCTGCACGACACCTATGGCTTTCCGCTCGACTTGTCGGCCGATGTCTGCCGCGAGCGCGGTCTGAGCGTGGACGAAGCGGGCTTTCACACCGCGATGGAAAAGCAAAAGAACCAGGCCCGTGCCGCTGGCAAGTTCAAGATGGACAAGGCCTTGGAGTACACGGGTGCAGGCAACACCTTTGTGGGCTACGACGACCTGAAAGCCACCGCCCAAGTGGTGGCGGTGTACCTGGACGGAACCTCGGTGGCCGAACTCAAGCACGGCCAAAGCGGTGTGGTGGTGTTGAACACCACCCCGTTCTACGCCGAGAGCGGCGGCCAGGTGGGTGACGAGGGTGTGTTGGTGAGCGGCTCTGCCCAGTTCGCGGTGGCCGATACCCAAAAAATCAAAGCCGACGTGTTTGGCCACCATGGCACCTTGACCCAAGGCACCTTGGCGGTGGGCGACCATGTGCAGGCCCAGGTGAACACCGCAGCCCGCGCCGCCACGGTGCGCAACCACTCGGCCACGCACTTGATGCACAAGGCCTTGCGCGAAGTGCTGGGCGACCATGTGCAGCAAAAAGGCAGCTTGGTGAATGCCGAGCGCACGCGGTTTGACTTTGCCCACAACGCGCCCGTGACGGACGCGCAAGTGCGCGAGATCGAAGCCCGTGTGAACGCCGAAATCTTGGCCAATGCCGCTGCTCAAGCGCGTGTGATGGACATTGAGTCAGCCCAAAAAACCGGCGCCATGATGTTGTTTGGCGAGAAGTACGGCGAGACCGTGCGCGTGCTCGACATCGGCTCCAGCCGCGAGCTGTGCGGGGGCACACACGTCAAAGCCACGGGCGACATTGGCTTGTTCAAGGTGGTGGGGGAGAGCGGTGTGGCCGCCGGTGTGCGCCGCATCGAAGCGGTGACGGGCCAAAACGCTTTGCACTATTTGCAAACCCTGGAGGACACCGTGGCCCATGCCGCTGGCGCACTCAAAGCGCCCACGGCGGAACTCAACCACCGCATTGCTCAGGTGCTGGATCAAGTCAAGGCGATGGAGAAAGAACTGTCGGCCCTCAAAGGCAAATTGGCATCGTTCCAAGGCGACGAGTTGATGACCCAAGCGGTCGATGTCAACGGCGTCAAGGTGCTGGCCGCCAAGCTCGAAGGTGCCGATGCCAAGACCTTGCGTGACACCGTGGACAAGCTCAAAGACAAGCTCAAAACAGCGGCCATCGTGTTGGCCTCGGTCGATGGCGAGAAAGTGCACCTCAGCGCCGGCGTCACCGCCGACACCATGGGCCGCGTCAAAGCCGGTGAGCTGGTGAACTTTGTGGCCCAACAAGTGGGTGGCAAAGGCGGTGGCAAGCCCGACATGGCCATGGCCGGTGGCACCCAGCCCGCAGGCGTGGACAAGGCCTTGGCCAGCGTGCAAGCGTGGGTGGCTGAACGCCTGTGATGCACGCGTGTGGCGCTTGCACCCTGTCCGGTGCAAACAGCCCCCAGCCGCTGCGCCGCGCAAACGGGGTGTTTGCTTGGCTGCTGAGCTTGACGCTCACGCTGTGCACAGGCGCTGCGCTGGCGCAGTTTGACAAATCGCCTTGGCCTGCCAAGACCCCCACGCCCAAACTTGATGTGGCCGACCTGCAAGGCAAGGTCTGGTCCAGCGCCGATTTGCTGGACAAAACCGTGGTGCTGAACTTTTGGGCCACCTGGTGTGCGCCCTGCAAAGAAGAGTTGCCCACCTTGCAAACCCTGCACGACATCAGCGACACCAGCACCTTGGTGTTGAGCGTCAACGTGCGCGAACCGGCGCCCCGCGTGGCGCGCTATGTGCAAGCCACGGGGCTGACCTTTCCTGTGCTGCTTGACCCCAAGGGCGAGCTGGCCAAGCGCTGGGGCGTGACGGTGTTTCCCACCACGGTGTTGATCGGCCCCGATGGCCAAGCCCGCTGGCGTGTGATGGGCGATGTGGACTGGAGCGGGCGTGACGCGCAGGCTTGGTTGACCCAACTGGCGCAAGTGCCGCGACTTCAAGTGCCCGCGCCGACCCCCAAGCGATAATCCACCCGCTCTGCGCGGTTGTGCAGAGCGACCTGCCTTCGGGGCATTGGTGCAGCAGACGTTGCGCCTCGTGTGTGCCGACAGGTCTTCATCCTATTTCGGAGATCTCTTCATGACCCCCGTGCGTCGTTCCCTGCTCAAGGGGGCCGCTGCGTTGGCCACCCTTGCCGGTGTGCCCAGCTTTGTGCGTGCCCAAACCACTTTCCCCGCCACTTCTCCTGTCACCACCGAGCGTCGCTTTGCGCCCCAAGCGGGCCAGTGGCGCACCTTTGAGGTGACCACCCGGGTGGAGATTGCCCAAGCCAAAGGCCCCACGCGTGTGTGGCTGCCGGTGCCCAGCATCAACTCGGATTGGCAGCGATCGCTGGAGAGCAGTTTTGCCAGCAACGGCACATCGCGCATGACCAGCGATGGCGAGCAAGGCGCGCGCATGCTCTACACCGCTTTTGCCGCCAGCGTGGCCACGCCGTTTGTAGAAGTTACCAGCCGCGTGCAAACGCAAAACCGTCAAGTCAATTTGGACTTGGCCACCAGCCCAGCCTACACGCGCGAAGACGCGGGCACGCTGCGTTTTTACACCCGGGCCACGCACTTGCTGCCGACCGATGGCATTGTGCGCACCACGGCACTCGCGGCGACCCAAGGTGCCCAAGGCGATGTGCAAAAAGCCCGCGCCATCTACAACTGGGTGGTGGCCAATGCGTGGCGCGAACCCAAGGTGCGTGGTTGTGGTGAGGGCGACATCAAAGCCATGCTCGAGACCGGCAACCTGGGCGGTAAATGCGCCGACATCAACGCCTTGTTTGTGGGGCTGTGTCGCTCGGTGGGCGTGCCTGCGCGTGACGTGTATGGCATTCGCTTGGTGCCTTCGGCCTTTGGCTACAAAGAACTGTCGGGCAACCCCGCCAGCTTGAAAGGTGCGCAGCATTGCCGCGCCGAGGTGTACCTGCAAGCCCACGGTTGGGTGGCGATGGACCCGGCCGATGTGGCCAAGGTGATGCGCCTGGAAACACCCGAGTGGATCAAACGCACGGACAACCCGGTGGTCAAACCCGTCTACACCACCTTGTTTGGCGGCTGGGAAGGCAACTGGCTGGGCTGGAACACGGCCCACGACGTGGCCTTGCCAGGTAGCCAGGAAGACCGCTTGGGCTTTTTGATGTACCCGGTGGCGGAGACCGCTGAGGGGCGTTTGGACTCGTACGCGCCAGACAGCTTCAAGTATCAGATCACCGCTCGCGAAATCGGTGCCTGATCCGGCGTCTGATGCATTGCCTCATTTGAAGCGCTGATGGCGCGTGTTGGTTCAGACCGACACGCGCAAGCGTTGCCCGCTGGTGAAGCTGCGCGGCTGGCCCGTGACGGGGTCGGTGAAGGCCATGCTGCGCGCCAACAGTTGCAGGGGCTGGCTGAAGTCTTCACCGTCTTCGGGGCCGCGCAGCACCTGTGGGTAGAACTGATCACCTTCAATCGGCAGCCCCAGCGCGTTCATGTGGATGCGCAGTTGATGGCGTTTGCCTGTCACAGGCTCTAGGCGGAACAGCGCGCTGTCGCCTTGCACCTGGAGCAGCGACAGCGTGGTCTCGCTGTTGGGCGTGCCCTCTATTTCCTCAGAGCGAAAAAACTGTGTGGCGCAAGCTTCGATGCGGCTGCGTCGTGTCAACGGCAGCGTCAGATCGGCGCGGTAGGGCGCCACCGCCTCGTAGACCTTGTGCACCTGACGCTCCCGAAACAATGCTTGGTAGGCGTTGCGGTCTTGTGGGCGCACACACAGCAGCACCAGGCCAGCGGTTTCGCGGTCGATGCGGTGCACGGGGCTCAAGGTGTCGATGCCGAGTTGGCGCTTCAAGCGCACCAACAAACTCTGGCGCACATAACGCCCGCCCGGTGTGACGGGCATGAAGTGCGGTTTGTCGGCCACCACCAGATACTCGTCTTGAAACACGATGCGCTCTTGCACCGGCAAATCAGGCTCATCGGCAATGTGGCGGTAGTAGAACAAGCGGCTGCCGCTGGCGTAGGGCTGTTCGGGGTGTACGGGCTGGCCTTGTGCGTTGAGCACTTCGCCACTGTTCATGCGTCTGGCCCAAGCTGGACGACCGACTGTGGGAAAGCGCTGCTCCAAAAAGTCCAGCACCGTGGGCCAGGGGCCAACCGGCAAGGCCACGCAACTGGGGCTCACCCCGTCACGGCAGGGGAGGGTTCGCGCGCTGTGTGGGCGAGCCATGGCGACCAACCGGTGCGGCGCTCAGACTTTGGTGAACACCAAGTCCCACACACCGTGGCCGAGCTTGAGGCCGCGGTTTTCAAACTTGGTGAGCGGGCGGTAGCTGGGCTTGTTGGCAAAGCCGCTGGCATCGGTGGCTGTGTTGTTCAGCAAAGGTTCTGCGCTGACCACGTGCAGCATTTGTTCGGCATAGGGTTCCCAGTCGGTGGCCAAGTGCAAATAGCCACCGGGTTTGATGTGGCGCGCCAAGCGATTCACGAACGGGCTTTGGATCAAGCGACGCTTGTGATGCCGGCTTTTGTGCCAGGGGTCAGGAAAGAAAATGTGCACGCCGTCCAGGCTGTTGTCGCCCAGCATGTGGTCCATCACCTCGATCGCATCATGTTGCACGATGCGGATATTGCCAATGCCTTCTTCGCCGCAGCGCTTGAGCAAGGCACCCACGCCCGGCGCATGCACTTCGCAACACAAAAAATTGTCCTCAGGCCGGGTTTGTGCAATTTTGGCGGTGGCGTCGCCCATGCCAAAACCAATCTCCAAAATCAGCGGGGCAGCGCGGCCAAACGTGGCGGCGGCGTCAAGGCGTTCGGGCTGGTAAGGCACCAAAAATTGTGGACCAAATTGATCGAACGCTCGGGTCTGACCTGGCCCCATGCGCCCTGCGCGCAGCACATAGGTTTTGATGACGCGCATGAAGGGGGCGTCGGTTGTGGGGGCGTCAGGCGATGCTGGCAAATCTGCGGGTGTCATAAGGTGTTGGACTGAAAATTACCCCGGATTATCGTGGTCAACTCCCCATGCGCAGACCCATTGCGTCAACGCTTCTTCAACCGTTGCATCGCACCTTGAAAGTCCCAGTGCGTGCGCCGCTGCATTCAAGGCCGCCAGTGGATCCTGCAAGTCCAAAGCCCGCGCCCCGTTTTGTTTGCTCAATTTCTCACCGTTCTCACCCAGCACCAAGGGCGTGTGCAGGTAGCTGGGTGTGGGCAAGCCCAAGGCCTGTTGCAGCACGATTTGGCGGGCGGTGTTGTCGGTGAGGTCTGCGCCACGCACGATGTGGGTGATGCCTTGCGCGCCATCGTCCACCACCACGGCGAGTTGGTAGGCCCACAGGCCATCGGCACGGCGCAGCACGAAGTCGCCCACCTCGTGCGCCACGTCTTGGTGTTGAGGGCCCAATGCACGGTCTTGCCAGGTCAAGGGCACGCTGAGTTTCAAGTCGTCGATCACACGCTGGACATTCAAGCGCCAAGCGCGTGGGGTTTTGCCGTTGAGGCCTTGGCGGCAAGTGCCGGGGTAGACGGCAGCTGCGTGACGTTGGCGTGTGTGGCCTTGCAGTGCCTGGGCGGTTTCAATGTCCTTGCGCGAACACCCACAGGGGTAAGCCCAGCCTTGGGCCATGAGGTGATTCAGTGCCGTTTGGTAGGCGTCATCGCGCATAGATTGCCACAACACTGGGCCATCGGGGACCAAGCCGCAGCGGGCGAGTTGTTGCAAGATGATTTGATCGACGCCAGGCACGCAGCGCGGTGTGTCCACGTCTTCGATGCGCACCTGCCATTGACCGTCCTGTGCGCGAGCGTCCAGCCAACTGGCCAGTGCGGCAACGAGCGAGCCCGCATGCAGCGGGCCCGTGGGAGAGGGCGCGAAACGACCGAGGTAAGGCACGAAAAAATCACACGCTGAGGGTCAGCGTGTGGGCGTCACAGTCACATGCGATGCGCCGATTGGCAGACAGCCAAGGCGAGTTCCAGACCCGACACAAAGGCGTCTTCGACGCGGTGTCCGATGTGCCAGTCACCGCAGGTGCCCAAGCCTGTGCCCGCGTGGTACTGGTGGGACACACCCAATGGCACCAAGGTTTGGGCATAGCGCCAGCGGTGCACTTCGGCGTGGCTGGGCTCGGCGCGGATGCCGGTGAGTTCAGAGAAAGCACGCAAGAGTTTTGCCTTCACACGCTGCGCATCGTCTTCCAGGTGCTCTTGCGACCAGGTGGCGCTGGCTTGCACCGTCCAGCGTTCGATCTTGCCGCGTTTGGGTTTGGACGACTCACGCGCCAACCACGCCACGCGGTGGTGGGTGCTGCGCGCAGCGTTCCACTGGGGCCCCAAGTGAGGCAGGTTGGGTTGGCTGGCGTTGGGAAAGGCCAGCATCAGCGTCCAGCACGGTGCGACTTGGACCTGGGCCATGGACTCGATGAAGTGGGTTTTGGCGATGGCGCTGCCTGAATTGCGCAGCAGTTGGTCGGCTTGTACCGAGGGCATGGCCAGCAACACACGGTCGTAGCCGCTGTGTTTTTCGGCCACCTCTTTGCCGCTCTTGGTGTGGAGGCTGTGAAC
>CANCUP010000128.1 GCA_947381325.1 Comamonadaceae bacterium | reverse complement strand
ACCACCACGCGTTTGACGTGCACTTCACCGGTGTGGCGGTGCACCTCCACATCGGCCACCCAAGCGGCCCAGGCCGCGCCAAAGCCCGGCCATTTGCTGTGGATGTAGCGGGCATAGGCAAAGCCTTGGCCTTGCAACCAGTCGCCCTGCGCGCCTTGTTGTTGCGGCACCCGGTGGGGCTTCCATTGCGCGCGCTCGGCGGTGGCTTGCACCAGTTCATAGGCGCGTGGGTCTTGCAGGTGGCGCAAGCGGTAATCCACCGGGTCGACTTTGGCGCTGCTGGCGAGCTCGTCAATGAAGCTTTCGTGGGCAAACGAGTTGGGCAAGGCCGAGACACCGCGCAGCCAGGAAGCCCGCAAGATCGGCGGCATGTCTTGCACGGTGACGCGCAGGTTTTTGTAGTCGTAGGGCGGACGCGCGGTGCGGTCGCCCATTTCATAGGCGCGCGCCAAGGGCTCGACCGTTCCGGTCAGCAGCAGGGCCAAGGTGGGCGCACCGTTGGAGGGGTAAGCGGTTTGAAAGTCGTAGCCCGCTGGCGTGCCATCGGCGTTCAAGCCGCCGCGCACTTGCATGAGTTGGGCCGCGCCTTTGGGCTCCCACGCGTGCTCTTGTTCGCGGGTGAGTTGCACCCGCACTGGCGCACGCACGGCCTTGGACAGCAAGGCGGCATCGGCGGCCACGTCGTCGGCGCCGTTGCGGCCATAGCAGCCGGCGGCTTCCATGCGCACCACGTCCACGGCGGTGTCGTGCAAACCCATCAGCAGGGCCAAGTCAGCGCGCAGCACATGGGGGTTTTGGCTGCCCGCCCACACCCGCAGTTTGGTCTGTGGGGCCTCGGGGTCGCCGTCTTTCATCCACGCCGCCACCGCGCACGAGGGGCCGATGGAGGCATGCATTTGGTACGGCCACACATAGGTGCGGTCGAGGGTTTTGGCAGCCTTGCTCAGGGCTTGGTCGACCTCGCCCTCGTTGACCAACTCACGCGCGGTGCTGGGGTTGTTGCGCAGGGCTTGCTCGGTGTTGTGTAGACCAGGCATGCCGGGCCAAGGCTTCCAGTGCACCACCAATTCGCGCAGGGCTTGTTCGGCGTGTTCTTCGCGTTCGGCCACGATGCCCACAAAGTCGCGTTGCGTCACCACCGCCAAAATGCCCGGAATGTGCGCGATCGACTGTGCGTCCACCCGCTCCAAGGTGTTGCCAATGAAGTCGCCGCTGTCTGCCCCCGCATACGGCGGGCGCACCACGCGGCCGTGCAACATGCCGGGCAGGCGCATGTCATGCACAAAGGTCAGCGCACCCGTGGCTTTGTCCAGCAGGTCCACCCGGGGCAGGCTGGTGCCCACCAGGCGGTAATCGTCGGGCGATTTGACGGGGGTGCTGCTGGCCAGCATGAGGGTGGTGCGCTGCTCGCGCACCCAGTCGCCGATGTCGGCCTGTTGTGTGGGCCCCTGCACCACGCCGTCGCGCAACTGCAGCGCGCTGGCATCCACCCCCCAGGCTTGCGCGGCTTGCCCCAACACCCACTGGCGCGCTTGGGCTGCCGCCAAGCGCAAGGGCTGGGCATGAATTTGCAAGGAGGCGCTGGCGATGGTGGCGCCTTGGTTGGGCGCGGCTGCCGTGCTGCCCATCACGAGATGCACGCGTGCAGGCGGCACATCTAATTCTTCGGCCACCACTTGGGTCAGCGCGGTGCGCAAGCCGGTGCCCAAGTCGACATGGCCGTGCAAGGCGGTGACGCTGCCGTCGTCCCACAGGGCCAGCAAAAACTCCACACCCTCGGCCGGGTCGCCCACCACCAGTTTGGGCTGACCGGGCGCGCTCGGTGGCGCAGGCGGCGGGTCGCGCACCACCACCAGCACGCCATGCGCTTGGTGCAAGTCGGCGCGTGAGCGCACGTGGTGGGCGCGCAGCCAACTCATGGGGCGGCGCTCAACACGTCAGCGGCGCCGCGCACGGCCGCCATGATCTCAAGGTGCGCGCCGCAGCGGCACAAATTGCCCGACAAGGCGCTGCGAATTTGCGCGTCGCTGGGGTTCGGGTTGCGCGCCAACAAGGCCACCGTCATCATCACCATGCCGTTCAAGCAATACCCGCATTGGGCAGCCTGGGCGTCGATGAAGGCTTGCTGCACCACGTGCAACTGTTGGGCGGTGCCCAGACCCTCCAAGGTGGTGATGGCACGGTCTTGCACCTCGCCGGCCGGTATCACGCATGCGCGTGCCGCCACGCCATCGACCAACACGGTGCAGGCGCCACACTCGCCCAAGCCACAGCCGTACTTGGGGCCGTTGAGGCCCAAGTCATTGCGTAGCGCGTGCAGCAAGGTGGTGTGCCGGGTGAGCGGCAAACTGTGCGAGGCACCGTTGACAGTCAGTTGGACAGGCTTCATCGTGTGCGGCGTCAAACGCTCAAGTAGTTGCGACGGATCTCTTCATCGTCGACCAACACATGCATGGGCGCTTCGTGTCGGATTTGACCTTTTTCGAGCACGTAGGCGCGGTCGGCCACCCACTGGGCAAAGTGCAGGTTTTGTTCGGACAACAAAATGCTCACGCCTTCGGCTTTGAGCGCCAAGATCATGTCGGCCATTTGTTCCACGATCACCGGGGCCACGCCCTCGGAGGGCTCGTCGAGCAACACCAACAAAGGGTTGCCCATCAAGGTGCGCGCCACGGTGAGCATTTGCTGTTCACCACCGCTCATGCGGCCACCGGCACGGTCTTGCATTTCACCGAGGTTGGGAAACAGCTTGAACAATTTCTCGTGCGTCCAATACGGCGCGGGCGTGCCATCGGGAAAGTGGCGTGCGGCTTGTCGGCCCACGCTCAGGTTTTCCAGCACCGTGAGCTCGCTGAACACGCGGCGGTCTTCCGGCACAAATCCCAAGCCTTGCCGGGCCACTTGGTAGGGTTCGGCCTGCGAGATGTCGTGGTTCAAAAAAGTCACGCGACCGCTGCGTTTGGGCACGAGCCCCATGATGGCTTTGAGCGTGGTCGACTTGCCGGCACCGTTGCGGCCCATCAGGGCGACCACCTCACCGCGTCCCACGTGCAGGTCGACGTCGAACAAGATGTGCGCCGCACCGTACCAGGCGTTGAGGCCTTGCGTGTGCAGCAAGGTGTTGGGGCTCGGGTTCATGCCGGTTCTTTCCGTTCAAAGGTTTTGCCGCTGCCAAAGTAAACCTCTTGCACTTTGGCGTTGTCGCGAATCTCTTGCGCCTGGCCCTCGGCAATCAAGCGCCCACGGGCCAGCACGATGATGCGGTCGGCAAAGCCAAACACCACATCCATGCTGTGCTCGGTGAACAGCACGGCCATGCCGCGTTGTGTCACCAGCTCACGCGTGAGGGCCATCAGCTTGTTGCGCTCGGCGGGGGCCATGCCGGCGGTGGGTTCGTCCATCAACAGCAAGCGCGGTTGGTTGGCCATGGCAATCGCCAATTCCAAGCGTTTCACATCACCGTACGCGAGCTCGCTGCAGGGCCGGTCGGCTTGCTCCACCAAACCCACTTGGGCCAGCAAGGCCAGGGCGTCGGCGCGGCGGTACAAGGTGGCACGGCGCCACATGGCAAACAAGCGTGCGTCGTCCGACAGCAAGGCCATTTGCACGTTCTCGGCCACGGTGAGCGAGCTGAAGGTTTCGGCGATCTGAAACGTGCGGCTCACCCCCATCTGCCACACCTCGCGTGGCTTGCGCCCCACCAGGTTTTGGCCGTCCAGGGTGATGCTGCCGCTGTCGGGTTGCAACTGGCCGTTGAGCATGTTGAAGGTGGTCGACTTGCCCGCGCCGTTGGGCCCAATCAGGGCCAACAACTCACCGGGTGCGAGGCTGAAGCTGATGTCGTCCACCGCCCGGTTGCCACCAAACGATTTGCCCAGCCCTTGGACGTGAAGCAGGCTCATACAACGCAGCCCACATCACGGATGAGGCAATCAGCAGATATGCCCAAGCCCTCATGCAAGCGACGCACCATCGCAATGCTCAAAGGACGCTTGCGATTGAGCACTTCGTACACGCGGTTGAGTCCACCGATCATCGGTGTCAAATCTTTGGCGCTCAAGCCTTGTTGCTCCATGCGAAATTTGATGGCTTCAATCGGATCGGGCAACTCAATGTGAAAGTGTTGCGCCTCATAAGCCTCGAGTAGCGTTCCAAGCACCTCTAAGCGGTCAGCGTCTGCCGTGCCGCGCTTGGGGTCAGCGTCGACAAGTGCTGACACGGCTTTGAGTGCCGCTTTGTAATCTGCTTTGGTGCGAATCGGTCGAATGTCCATGATCGGTTCCTTTAAAACTGTTCTACCGTGTTGGCATCTACGGCGTCATAGTCGGTGTGACTGCCAATGAACTTGACATACACAAAGCCCATTTGGTAAGCCACAGCAACAGTCACACGGCGCTCCCTTGACGCGGCGTGCGTGTATGTAATTTGCTGCTGACAAAACCTGCCAAACCTTGGGGGAAGACCATCACCAACAGCAAGATGGTGCCGCCCAACACGGCGCGCCAATAGTCGGTGCTGCGGGCGATGGTGTCTTGCAGACCGGTGAAGGTGATGGCACCCACCAGCGGGCCCACCACGGTTTGCACGCCGCCGAGCAAGACCATGACCAAACCATCGACCGACTTGGACACGCCCAAGGCGTCGGGCGAAATGCTGCCTTTGGAGAAGGCAAACAAAGCGCCCGCCAAACCGGCAAAGGCCGCCGCCACCACAAAGCCTGCCCACTGCAAACCTTTCACGTTCATGCCAATCGCTTCGGCGCGCAGCACCGAGTCACGGCTGGCGCGCAAGGCATAGCCAAACGGTGCAAACAGCATGCGCCGCAGGGCGTACACGCTCAAGCCGCACAAGGCGAGCGTGAGGTAGTAGTACATGCGCTTGTCGGCCAACCAGGGGCTGGGCCAGACGCCGGTGAGGCCGTTGCTGCCCCCCGTGAAGTTGTCCCACTGAAAGCAAATCGACCACAAGATTTGGCCAAAGGCCAAGGTCAGCATGGCCAGGTACACACCCGACAAGCGCACACAGAACCAACCAAACACAGCCGCGGCCACCGCGGTGAGCAGTGGTGCGCACACCAAGGTCAGCTCCATCGGCATGTTCGCGCGTAAGGCCAGCAAGGCAGCCACATAAGCCCCCAGTCCAAAGTAAGCGGCGTGGCCAAACGAATGCATGCCCGCGGGCCCCATGATGAAGTGCAAGCTGCAGGCAAACAACGCGGCCGTCAGCAGGTCAATCGCCAACACGGTGGTGTAGGGCGACTGCGCGGTCAACAGCGGCAAGGCCCACAACACCACCCCACACAACACCCAGACCAGCAATTGACCGCGACCGCCCAAGCGCAAAGGCGCCTCCCCTTCACCGCCATGGCGTGGCGTGCTTTGGGGTTTGCCCATCAAACCCCAGGGACGCACCATCAGCACCACCGCCATCACCAAAAATTCGGCCACCAAGGTGAGCTTGGAAAACGCGAACGACACCCCCCACAGCTCCACCGTGCCCAGGCCTACGCACAGGGCTTTGATCTCGGCAATCATCAGCGCCGCCACATAGGCCCCCGGAATCGAGCCCATGCCGCCCACCACCACGATCACAAACGCGTCGCCAATGGTCAGCAAGTCCAAGCCTAAGTTGGCGGGTTCACGGGGCAGCTGCAAGGCGCCGCCCAAACCGGCCAGTGCGCAGCCCAGGGCGAACACACTGGTGAACAACCAACGTTGGTGGATGCCCAAAGCCCCCACCATCTCACGGTCTTGGGTGGCGGCACGCACCAAGACGCCAAAGCGGGTGCGCGTGAGCAGCAACCACAACAGGCCCAGCACCACCGGGCCAATGACGATCAACAGCAAGTCGTAGCTCGGAAAGCGACGACCCAAAATATCGACGGCGCCAGACAAACCCGGCGCGCGTGGACCCAACAAATCTTCGGGGCCCCAGACCCACAAGGCCGCGTCTTTGATGACCAGCACCAAGGCAAACGTGGCTAGCAATTGAAACAACTCAGGCGCGCGGTAAATGCGGCGCAACAGCAGCATCTCCACCAAGCCACCCAGCAGACCTGAGATCAGCGCGGCCAACAGCAGCAACCACCAAAAGCTCAGCGCCAAACCGACAGAGCGGCCCACGTGCTCGACCAGCGAGTAGGCGATGTAAATGCCAAGCATGAAAAAAGAGCCATGGGCAAAGTTGACGATGCGCGTGACCCCAAAGATCAGCGACAGGCCCGCAGCGACCAAAAACAAAGAGGACGCACCGGCCAAGCCGTTGAGTCCTTGCACCACAAAGCCAGAAAAATCCATGTCTACATTTCCGTGAACATCCGCATGCAGCACCGAGGTGCGCTGCATGCGGACAGGGGCTGCTTAGTCGGCAGCGCGCAGTTTCTTGACTTCGTCGTTGCTGGGCTGGAAGGCCGCGCCGTCAAGGTAGCGGTAGTCGACCATCACGCCTTTGCCGTTGTCATTCTTGATGCGGCCCACAAACGCACCCATGGTGGACTGGTGGTCTTGCGGCCGAAAGTTCACCTTGCCAAAGGGGCTGGTGAAGCTCAGGTCGCGAAACGACACCGCGAGTTTTTCAGAGTCGGTGCTGCCGGCTTTTTTGATGCCAGCGGCCAGGGCCTGAATCATGCTGTAGCCCACGATCGAACCCAGACGGGGGTAGTCGTTGAACTTGGCCTGGTAAGCGCCCAAGAAGGCTTTGTGCTCTGCGGTGTTGATGCCATTCCAGGGGTAGCCGGTGACGATCCAGCCGTTGGGCGTTTCGTCTTTCAGCGGGTCCAGGTACTCGGGTTCACCGGTCAGCAAGCTCACCACCTCGCGGCCTTGGAACAGACCGCGTGTGTTGCCTTCGCGCACAAACTTGGTCAAGTCAGCGCCAAACAGCACGTTGAAGATGGCATCGGGCTTGGCGTCTGCCAGGGCTTGGGCCACGGCACCCGCGTCGACCTTGCCCAGTGCGGGCGCTTGTTCGGCCACGAACTCGACATCCGGTTGTGCGGCCTTGAGCAACTGCTTGAAGGTGGCTGCAGCCGATTGGCCGTATTCGTAGTTGGGGTAGACCACGGCCCAGCGTTTTTTCTTGAGCTTGGCGGCTTCAGGCACCAGCATGGCGGCTTGCATGTAGGTGGAGGCGCGCAGACGGAAGGTGTATTTGTTGCCACCTTGCCAAACGATTTTGTCGGTCAGAGGTTCGCCTGCCAGGAAGAAAAATTTCTTTTGTTTGGAGAAGTCAGCCACGGCCAAACCAATGTGCGAGAGGAAGGTGCCACTGAGCACGTCGACTTGTTCGCGTGACACCAACTCTTCGGCGGCGCGCACGGCGTCACCGGGGGTGGCGTTGTCGTCGCGGATGATGAGCTGCAGCTTTTTGCCGTTCACACCACCGGCGGCGTTGATTTCGTCAACGGCCAACTCCATGCCTTTTTTGTACGGTTCCAAGAAGGCGGGCTGGGCCTTGTAGCTGTTGAT
>CANCUP010000127.1 GCA_947381325.1 Comamonadaceae bacterium | reverse complement strand
CGCCGAAGCGGGGTTCTCGTGAAGATCACAGAAGATCAGTTGGCACGGGTGCCCACGACTTCGATCTCAACGCGACGGTTCTTAGCGCGACCTTCTTTGGTCTTGTTGTCAGCCACAGGCTGCTTCTCGCCTTTGCCTTCGGTGTAGATGCGGTTTTTCTCGATGCCCTTGGTCACCAAGTAAGCCTTCACGGACTCAGCGCGACGCACCGACAGTTTTTGGTTGTAAGCGTCAGAGCCCACAGAGTCAGTGTGACCCACAGCAATGATCACTTCCAAGTTGATGCCTTTGACTTTGCCAACCAAGTCGTCCAACTTGGCTTTGCCAGCGGGCTTGAGCACCGACTTGTCGAAGTCGAAGAATGCATCAGCGGCGTAAGTCACTTTAGAAGCAGCAGGTGCTTGTGGAGCGGGAGCGGGTGCGGGTGCAGGTGCAGCAGCCTGGGGTGCCACAACAGCAGGGGCTGGTGCAGGAATGATTTCACCGTCGCAACCTTTGGCTGCAGTGGCGGGTGTCCAGTTGGCATTGCGCCAGCACAGACCTGTAGAGTTTTTCCAGACATCGCCTGACGAATTGCGCCAGTTGTCAACGTTTTGGGCAACGGCAGCAGTTGCCAATGCAACGGTAGCAACAAAAGCTGCCAAGTTCTTCAAGTTTTTCATGATTCACCTCTGTGGGATTTATAAGCCGCAGACCTTGCTGCGATTCCGGGCATTCAAGGTGCAAAGACCATAACGCTGTAAATATTGTGCCATATCCCATAGGCCCACAGGCCAAACCTGGGGGATGAGTTCCGCAGACTAGGAAGTCTGTTGCCAGTGAGCCACAACTCACGCACAAAGTTATCAGCCTAAAATGTTCGGTTTCCCGCTTAACGTCCGCTTACATGACCCAGTTTGCCAAAGAAACATTGCCCATCAGCCTAGAAGAGGAGATGCGCCGCAGCTACTTGGATTACGCCATGAGCGTGATCGTGGGCCGCGCCCTTCCCGATGCGCGTGACGGCTTGAAGCCCGTGCACCGCCGGGTGCTGTTTGCGATGCACGAGCTCAACAACGACTGGAACCGCCCTTACAAAAAGTCGGCCCGTATCGTCGGTGACGTCATTGGTAAATACCACCCGCACGGCGACAGCGCGGTCTACGACACCATCGTTCGCATGGCGCAAGACTTCTCCTTGCGTCACATGCTGGTCGATGGACAAGGCAACTTCGGCTCGGTGGATGGTGACAACGCCGCGGCCATGCGTTACACGGAAATCCGTTTGTCCAAGATCGCCCACGAAATGTTGGCCGACATCGACAAAGAAACCGTGGATTTCGGCCCCAACTACGACGGCTCTGAAAAAGAACCTTTGGTATTACCCAGTCGCATCCCGAACCTGCTGGTCAATGGTTCCTCGGGCATCGCGGTGGGCATGGCCACCAACATCCCGCCACACAATTTGAACGAAGTGGTGGATGGATGTTTGCACATGCTGCGTCACCCAGACGCCAGCATTGACGAGCTGATGGAAATCATCCCAGCACCCGACTTCCCCACCGCCGGCATCATTTACGGCATGAGCGGTGTCAGAGACGGCTACCGCACCGGCCGTGGCCGTGTGGTCATGCGCGCCAAGTGCCACTTTGAAGACATCGACCGAGGCCAGCGCCAATCGATCATCGTCGACGAGTTGCCCTACCAAGTGAACAAAAAGACCTTGCAAGAACGCATGGCCGAGTTGGTGCACGAAAAGAAGATCGAAGACATCAGCCACATCCAAGACGAATCCGACAAATCAGGCATGCGCTTGGTGATCGAGCTCAAGCGTGGTGCCGTGCCTGAGGTGGTGCTCAACAACCTGTACAAGCAAACCCAGCTGCAAGACACCTTTGGCATCAACATGGTGGCCTTGATCGACGGTCAGCCTAAGCTGTGCAACCTGAAAGACCTGATCAGCGTCTTCTTGCAACACCGCCGCGAAGTGGTGACACGCCGCACCATCTTCACCTTGCGCAAAGCCCGCGAGCGCGGCCATGTGCTGGAAGGCTTGGCCGTGGCCCTGGCCAACATCGACGAGTTCATTGCCATCATCCGCAACGCCCCCACCCCACCGGTGGCAAAAGCCGAGTTGATGACTCGCGCTTGGGACAGCAAACTGGTGCGCGAAATGCTCACCCGCAGCCGCTCTGATGGTGGTGTGATCAACGCCGACGACTACCGCCCCGATGGTTTGGAAAAAGAATTCGGCATGGGCAACGACGGCCTGTACCGCCTGAGCGATACGCAAGCGCAAGAAATTTTGCAGATGCGTCTGCAACGCTTGACGGGCTTGGAACAAGACAAGATCGTCAACGAATACAAAGACGTGATGGCCGAGATCGACGACTTGCTCGACATCTTGGCCAAGCCTGAGCGAGTGTCCACCATCATCGGCGATGAACTGACTGCGGTAAAGCAGGAATTCGGTCAAACCAAGCTCGGCGCCCGCCGCAGTGTGATCGAACACAACGCCCAAGACCTGGGCACCGAAGACCTGATCACCCCCACCGACATGGTGGTCACGCTCAGCCACAGTGGCTACATCAAGAGCCAACCCTTGAGCGAATACCGTGCGCAAAAACGCGGTGGCCGAGGCAAGCAAGCCACCGCCACCAAAGAAGACGACTGGATCGACCAACTCTTCATCGCCAACACGCACGACTACATCTTGTGCTTCTCCAACCGGGGCCGCTTGTATTGGCTCAAGGTCTGGGAAGTACCGGCTGGCTCACGTGGTTCACGCGGACGCCCCATCGTCAACATGTTCCCCCTGCAAGAGGGCGAAAAAATCAACGTCGTCTTGGCACTCACCGGCGAGGCACGTACCTTCCCTGAAAACCAATTCGTGTTCATGGCCACCTCGATGGGTACCGTCAAAAAGACCTCGCTCGACGAGTTCAACAACCCACGCAAAGGCGGCATCATCGCCGTCAACTTGGACGACGGTGACTTCTTGGTGGGTGCAGCCCTGACCGACGGCAAACACGATGTGATGCTGTTCAGCGACGGCGGCAAAGCCGTGCGCTTTGACGAAAACGATGTGCGTCCCTTGGGTCGCAGTGCCCGCGGCGTACGCGGCATGATGATCGAAGATGGCCAAAGCGTGATCGCCATGCTGGTGTCTGAACAAGAAGACCCCAACGCCCCAGCCGATGCCGTGCGCGCCAGTGTCTTGACGGCCACCGAAAACGGCTACGGCAAACGCACCAGCATCGCCGAGTACACCCGCCACGGTCGTGGCACCAAAGGCATGATCGCCATCCAGCAATCAGAGCGCAACGGCAAAGTGGTAGCAGCCACCTTGGTGCATGCCGACGACGAGATCATGCTCATCACCGACACCGGTGTGTTGGTGCGCACGCGCGTGTCTGAGATTCGTGAACTTGGCCGCGCCACACAAGGCGTGACATTGATTGGCCTCGATGCGGGTGCCAAGCTCAGCGGCTTGCAACGCATTGTCGAGAACGATGCCGCAGCACCCGAAGGCGAAGCGGACACCGAGGGTCCTGCCGAAGACGGCCAAACGCCTGCTTGACCATGAGCCAACAGCCAATTCAGTCTGACGCCTTGGGCGAGCTGCGCGTGCAAATCGACGCGCTGGACAAACAACTGCTGAGCCTGCTCAACCAACGCGCCCTGGTGGCTGAGAAGGTGGGCGACATCAAACGCGCCGAAGGCTCGCCGTTCTTTCGTCCTGACCGAGTGGCACAAGTGATCGACAAAATCACCCAGGCCAATCCTGGCCCGCTCATGAACCAACACGTCGCAGCCATTTGGCGCGAAATCATGTCGGCCTGTCTGGCGCTTGAGGCCCCGCAGCGCGTGGCCGTGTTGGGCCCCCAAGGCACCTTCTGCGAGCAGGCTGCGATTGAATTCTTTGGCAGCGCCGCCAACCTGATTTACTGCGCCAACTTTGACGAAGTCTTCCACGCCACTGCGGCAGGCACCGCCCAGTATGGCGTGGTGGGCATGGAAAACTCCACCGAAGGCGTGGTGGCACGTTCGCTCGACTTGTTCTTACGCTCCCCCGTGCATGTGGTGGGCGAGGTCAGCCTTTTGGTGCGCCACAACCTGTTGCGTCAAATCAATTCGCTCGAAGGCATTGAAGTGGTCATGGCCCATCCCCAGGCCTTGGCCCAGTGCCAGGTCTGGCTGAGCCAACACCTGCCCAACGCCGAGCGACGCGCAGTCTCCAGCAATGCCGAAGGCGCCCGGCTGGCCGCCACCAACCCCGCCTGGGCGGGCTTGGCCAGTGAGCGTGCCGCCGGCCAGTTTGGCCTGCACATCGTGCATCACGCCATCCAAGACGAGGCCTACAACCGCACCCGCTTTGCCATCATCAGCTTGCCGCAGACCTTGGCCACGCCGCCCGCATCCGGAAAAGACTGCACCAGCTTGGTGGTGTCGGTGCCCAACCGTCCTGGTGCCGTGCACGACCTCTTGGTGCCACTCAAAAACAACGGCGTGTCCATGACGCGCTTTGAGTCGCGTCCGGCCAAATCGGGCCAGTGGGAGTACTACTTCTACATCGACATCCAAGGCCATATTTCTCAGCCCCATGTGGCCGCTGCCTTGCAAGAATTGCAAGGCCTGTGCGCCTTCTACAAAGTCTTGGGCTCTTACCCCGTCAGCGAATGAGTTCGCCGAGATTTCAACGCCTGGCACTCATTGGCTGCGGCTTGATGGGCGGCTCCTTCGCACTGGCCTTGCGCCAAGCCGGTTGGGTCCAGACCATTGCAGGCTTCAGCGCTTCAGAGACGACCCGCCAGCGGGCTGTGCAACTCAAAGTCATCGACCAAGCCTGCCCCAGCGTGGCCCAAGCCGTGCAAGGCGCCGACCTGGTGCTGCTGGCTGTGCCCGTGGGCGCCATGCAGGCCAGCTTTGAGGCCATGCGCGATGTGCTCAGCACCAACGCCTTGCTGATGGACGTGGGCTCGACCAAATGCGATGTGATTGCCGCAGCCCAAGCCGGCTTGGGCGAACGCCTGTCTTGCTTTGTCCCCGCCCATCCGATTGCAGGCAAAGAGGTGGCGGGCATTGAACACGCTGAAGCTGGGCTTTACCAAAACCGTCGCACCATCCTCACCCCGATGCCTAAAACCGGCATTGCCAAACTCCAAGCCGCGCACGATGTGTGGGCCGCCATTGGCAGCCACGTCAGCACCATGACACCTGAGGCTCACGACGCCACCTTTGCCGCCGTCAGCCATCTGCCCCACATGTTGGCCTTTGCGGCCGTCAACGCCTTGTCATCCCAGCCCCAAGGCGCGGCGTATTTAGACATGGCCGGCCCTGGCTTCAAAGATTTCTCGCGCATCGCGGCCAGCGATGCAGCCGTCTGGCGCGATATCCTGAGCGCCAACCGGGCAGAAGTGCTCACCCAAGCCGCGCACTTTCGCGCCGCGCTCGACCAGTTCGAAGCTGCGCTGAAAAACGGCAACACACAGGCCTTGGAACAGCTCATCCAACAAGCCAGCGACGTGCGCGCCGCGTGGACGCTCCAAGCCCACACCTCCTGCAACACGACCTCTGAGGCCTGAGCCTTCGGTCCACCATTTTTTCGCCATGTTCTCCACGGCCTTTCTTGACTTGCCGCCCCTGCAAGGTGCATCTGGCACCGTCACATTGCCGGGCTCGAAAAGCATCTCCAACCGCGTTTTGTTGCTCTCGGCCCTGTGCCAAGGCACCACCGTGGTCCACGACCTGCTCGACTCCGACGACACCCGCGTCATGCTCGACGCCCTGCGGCAACTGCAATGCGGCGTCGACGTGCAAGGCAGCACCGTCACCATCACCGGTTTGGGTGGGCAGTTGGCGCACCACGAACCCATCGCCTTCTTCATGGGCAATGCAGGCACCGCCATGCGCCCACTCACCGCCGCCTTGGCCGTGCTGGGAGGCGACTTTTCGCTCTCGGGCGTGGCACGCATGCACGAGCGCCCGATTGGCGACTTGGTCGACGCGCTGCGCTTGCTCGGTTGCCAGATTGATTACCTGGGCCAACAAGGTTTTCCGCCCCTGCACATTGGCCAGCCCCACTTGAAACTCGACGCGCCCATCCAAGTGCGCGGCGATGTCTCCAGCCAGTTCTTGACCGCCTTGCTGATGGCACTGCCCTTGGCGGCGCAACACAGCCCCATCGTCATCGAGGTGGTGGGTGAGTTGATCAGCAAGCCCTACATCGACATCACGCTCAACCTGCTGGCGCGTTACGGCATTGCGGTCGAGCGCGAGGGTTGGCAACGCTTCACCATTCCTGCGGGCAGCCGCTACCAATCGCCCGGCAGCATCCACGTCGAAGCCGACGCGTCGTCGGCCAGCTACTTCATCGCGCTGGGTGCCATCGCCAGCGGCGACGGTATTCGCATTCAGGGCGTGGGGGCCGACTCGATTCAGGGCGACATCCGCTTCATCGACGCCGCCACCCAAATGGGCGCGCACGTCACCAGTGGCCCCAACTGGCTGCAGGTGCAGCGCGGCGCCTGGCCACTGCACGGCATTGAACTGGACTGCAACCACATCCCCGATGCCGCCATGACCTTGGCTGTGATGGCGCTCTATGCCGACAGCCCCACCACGCTGCGCAACATTGCCAGCTGGCGCGTCAAAGAAACCGACCGAATCGCCGCCATGGCCACCGAATGCCGCAAACTGGGCGCCACGGTGGAAGAAGGCCCAGACTGGTTGCGGGTTCACCCACTGCCAACCGGCCAACACGCGCCGAAGCCGGCTCAGTCTGGCGCAACAACCGCCGACACGTCCGCGCCAGACGGCCACTGGCAGCGCGCCAGCATCCACACCTACGACGACCACCGCGTGGCCATGTGCTTCTCGCTGGCCGCCTTCAATGCCGAGCAACTGCCCGTGCGCATCGAAGACCCGCAATGCGTGGCCAAAACCTTTCCCGACTACTTTGAAACCCTGTTCTCGGTGGCCCACACCGATGCCTCACACATCCCCGTGATTTGCATCGACGGCCCCACCGCCTCAGGCAAAGGCACCCTGGCCAGCCGCGTGGCGCAGGCCTTGGGCTACCACTACCTCGACTCGGGCGCCCTCTACCGCGTCACCGCCTACGCAGCGCTGCAAGCCGGCTTGGCGCTTGACACCGCCCATGAGCCCGCCATTGCCGGCTTGGCCCGCAGCCTGCCGGTGCGCTTTGAAGGCGACACGGTGTGGCTGGGCACGCACGACGTGAGCGACGCCATCCGCACCGAAGAAGCCGGCATGAATGCCTCCAAGGTGTCGGTACTGCCCGCGGTGCGCACCGCCTTGGTGGCCCTGCAACACAGCTTTCAGCGCCTGCCCGGACTGCTGGCCGATGGGCGCGACATGGGCACGGTGATCTTCCCGCACGCCCCCCTGAAAGTGTTTTTGACCGCCAGCGCCGCACAGCGTGCCGAGCGCCGTCATAAGCAATTGATTTCAAAGGGTTTTTCGGCTACACTCGAC